>NZ_JAOPWB010000232.1 GCF_025965855.1 Mycobacterium sp.
TTCCGATCTCCGCCGCCATGGCCCCCGCCGCCCCCACCGGGCCTAAGCGGGAGGTCGGGTGCGCCGTGGGGGCCGACCGTGTCGAAGCTGGTGCCGGGGGTGGGCGGCGGAGCGGAGTGCGCGATCGGAGTACCGCCGAACAGCATCGCTCCGATCACCAACCCGGCGCCCGCCACGCCGACCGCGGCGCGGCGGATCGAAAGCAGTGAATTAAACATTTGTGAGCTCCTTCCACGATGCTGAACAAGGTTGAAGCCTTAGCGACGCCTAAACGCGCCATACGGGGGAATATCCATATTTTGCGGGTTTTACACAAGAATAGCTACTCAATGTGATTTTTATCCATCCGCGTCGCACAATTGCTCGAATAAGGCGGTTCTGCAAATGCTTACATTGCGCACCTACTGGGATCAGTATCTACGTACTTCGATGACTTCCCTGTTCAAACGCGCTCTACTGAAATCATGGCTTACGACAACCCGCCAATGTCAATCTGATGAAATAGCACTTCCATGAAATCGTGAATTCGCGCCATCTGAATCCCGGAGTAAACACCCAGCAAGCCAATTTCGGCCGAGGAATTTAATACCACTTTCGTGGGCCAGGCGCCACGTCAAGCCGCACGTCGACTGCACCGGGCGCGCCCACAACGCGCCAGGCTTGCTTGACGGTGATTCAATGGGAGGCGCTCGACGAAGCGCATACTGATAAGCGGACCTACTGATTTGCACCCCAGAGAGGGTCGCCGCGATGACTATCAACCCCAACCGCAACGAGTCCAGTTCCAACCGGTTCGCCCACTACACCGCCAAGCCGCCGCTGCCCGGACAGACCGGACCGACCCAACGCCTCACCAGGCTTGGGGAAGCGCCCGCCCAGCCAAGGAGCGGCCGGCGAACGCGACGAACCGTCGATCTGCCGCTGGCCACGCACCGCGCGCTCGACGTCTGGCAGCGCGAGGCCGCCGACCGCTTGGGAGTCGCGCGCGTGACCGGACAAGAGGTGTTGACGGCGCTCATCGATCAGCTGCTGATCGACCCCAAACTCGCCATGCAGATCACCCGCGCCATCCAAGCCCGCAGATGACCCCCAAGCGCCAACCGGTGTAAGTCAGTCGATCTCCATCTCACGCAGCTCGCGCTTGAGGACCTTGCCCGTGGGGTTGCGCGGCAGCTCTTCGAGGAAGACGACTTCCCGGGGCACCTTGTAACGGGCCAGGTGGTCGCGCACGTAGTGCTTGACGGTGTCCTCGTCGAGGTCGGCGTCTTCCTTCTTGACCACGAACGCGCGCAGCCGGTGGCCCCACTCCTTGTCCTCGACACCGATCGCGGTGGCCTCCACGACGTCCGGGTGTGCGGTGATGAGGTCCTCGACTTCGGCCGGGAAGACATTCTCGCCGCCGGAGACGATCATCTCGTCGTCGCGCCCGCTGATGTAGAGCAGGCCGTTCTCGTCGAAGTAACCGACGTCGCCCGAGGACAACATCCCGTTGATGATCTGCTTCTTGCCGCCGCCGGTGTAGCCCTCGAACGGGAAGGCGTTGCCGACGAAGATGCGACCGACCTCGCCCTGCGGCTTCTCGTTGCCGTTGTCGTCGAAGATCTTGACCTTGACGCCCTTGACCACCGGCCCGACGGTCGACGAATTGAATTCCAAATGCTTGGGCTCGGCGATGGTGGCGAAGGCGATCTCGGTCGAGCCGTACATGTTGTAGATCACCGGGCCGAGGTCCTTGAGCGACCGTTCGGCCAGGTCGGCGCCCAGTGCCGATCCGGATACGAACACGATTTTCAGGCTGGACAGGTCGGGCTTCTTGTCCATCTTCTCGATCGCGTCGAGGATGCGTGACAACATCACCGGCACCACCACCATGGCGGTGACCTTGTGCTTCTCGACGTCCTCCAGCACCAGGGGTGGCTTGAATTTGCGGCGCAGCACCAGCGTCGAGCCCAGGAACATCGCGAGGGTGCCGTGCAGGAAACCCAGCGCATGGAACATCGGGGCGGGCAGCGAGGTCACCTCGTTGGCCTTGAAGGGAACGTGCGACAGGATCCCGCCGACCGGCGCCAGCGTCGGCGGGGTGCTGCGGTTCGCCCCCTTGGGCGTGCCGGTGGTGCCGCTGGTCAGGATGATGATCGACGAGTGCTTCGTCGCCTTGGGTGCGGGGTCCTTGCTGCTGCGCTCGATCAGGTCGGCCAGGGTCTCGTCGGTGCTGCCGGACGGCTCGTCGGCGTCGGGGTTGGCGCCCAGCGCCCGCAGCTTGCCCAGCTCCGGGTCGGCTTTGCTGACGGCCTTGGTGTATTCGTCGTCGTAGATGATCAGCTTGGCGCCTTCGCGCTCCGACACCTCCTTGATCTGCGGGCCGGAGAACTCGCTGTTGAGCAGGATGACGCGGGCGCCCACCCGCGCGGTGCCGAAGTAGGCGATGAGGAACCAGCGCGTGTTGCGGGCCAGGATGGCGACGCCGTCACCGCCCTTGACGCCCATCTCGAGCAGCCCGTTGGCCACCGCGTGCGAGGCCTCGTCGAGCTCCCGGTAGGAGAATTCGCCCTCTTCGTCGATGCACGCCGCCTTGTCGGGATGCCGCCGGGCGTTGAGCGAGGGCAGCATGCCGAACTCGCCCCACTTGTAGATGTCATTGGCCATCACGGCGTAGTTTTGCGGCGGCTCGATTCGGAATGCACCCGATTCGAAGATCTTGCGCACATAGTGCAGTTCGGCCGAGCCGCGCTCGAGGTATTGCTGGACTTTGGAGACGGCCTGGCCGGGCAGGCCGATGAGGTTAGGCATGAATTCCACCCTATGTGACGTACGTCGCAGTGCCACTAGTTGATACCCCCCGACCTACGATGATGAACATGGCCGGTCCGGTGTCATTGCAAGTGGCCGGACGCGAGGTCACCATCACCCATCCCGACAAAGTGGTCTTCGAACGCCACGACCAGTCGGGGCCTCATACCAAGCTCGACCTGGTGCGCTATTACCTGTCCGTCGCCGAAGGGGCGCTGCGCGGCGTGGCCGGCCGGCCGATGATCCTCAAGCGCTTCGTGAAGGGCATCGCACACGAAGCCGTGTTCCAGAAGCGGGCGCCCGCCAACCGACCGGACTACGTCGACGTTGCCGAACTGCACTACGCGCGGGGCACCTCCGCCGCCGAGGCCGTCATCCACGATCCCGCCGGACTGGCGTGGGTGATCAACCTGGGTTGCGTGGACCTCAACCCGCACCCGGTGCTCGCCGGCGACCTCGATCACCCCGACGAACTGCGGGTCGACCTGGATCCGATGCCGGGGGTCGTGTGGCGGCGCATCGTCGACGTCGCGTTGGTGGCCCGCGAGGTGCTGGAGGACTACGGCCTGGTCGCGTGGCCGAAGACGTCCGGGTCCCGGGGCTTTCACATCTACGCCCGCATCGCCCCGCGCTGGGAATTCCGCCAGGTGCGGTTGGCCGCCCAGACCGTCGCCCGCGAGGTCGAACGGCGGATGCCCGACGCGGCGACCAGCCGCTGGTGGAAGGAGGAGCGCGAGGGCGTGTTCGTCGATTTCAACCAGAACGCCAAGGACCGCACCGTCGCGTCGGCCTATTCGGTGCGGGCCACTCCGGATGCGCGGGTGTCGACGCCGCTGCACTGGGACGAGGTCGCCGGCTGCAATCCCGAGGCCTTCACCATCGATACCGTGCCCGGCCGGTTCGCCGAAATGGGCGACCCGTGGGCCGGGATGGACGACGCGGTCGGAGAACTGGATCGGCTGCTGATCCTGGCCGAGGAGATGGGGCCCGCCGAGCGCGCCCCGCGAGGGGCCGGCAAGGGCCAAAGCGGCAGGCGTGTCTCGTCGAAGCCGCTCATCGAGATCGCCCGCACCAAAACCCGGGCCGAGGCGATGGCCGCGCTGGACACCTGGCGCGAGCGCCATCCCGCCGCGGCCGCCCGTCTGCAGCCGGCCGACGTCCTGGTCGACGGCATGCGCGGGCCGAGTTCGATCTGGTACCGGATCCGGATCAACCTGCAGCACGTGCCGGCCGACGAGCGCCCGCCGCAGGAAGAGCTGATCGCCGACTACAGCCCCTGGGAGGGTTACACACCGCCGGCTTCCAGACCAGGCGCCGCGGCGGCGCGAGAATTGCCCCTTGGAGGTGACTGACCAGCCCCTGGGACTGCGGGAACGCAAGAAGCTCAAGACCCACCGGGCCATCAGCCGCGACGCGTTCCGCCTGTTCGACGCGAACGGCTCCGCCGCCACCACCGTCGAACAGATCGCCGACGGCTGATCTTCTCGATACCCGAACTCAAGGCCGCGCCGTACGACGAGTACTACCGCACCGTGACCGTCATGGCCGGGCGATCGGTCACCGAATCGGCCGTCCCGCAGACGATTTCGAAGCCCGGGTGTTTGTCGGTGCGATGGTGGGCGCCATGATGGCGGCCTAGGACAGCGCGCCGAAAACGGCCGATGCGATCTATCGAGCCCTGGACTTTCTGGACGCCGGAATGCCGCTGAGCTGTGGGGCCAAACCGCGCGGCGGAGCGGGTCCGAGCGACGAACGCGATAATCTCACGCGATGCGACAGAGATGGAATCGACGGGGATTCTTGCAGCTTGGAGGGGCTGCAGGGATCGCCGCGATTGCCGCAGTCGCGGAAGCGTGCTCGTCACGCAAACCATCGCCGGACGCCGCTCCCGGCGGATCGGTGACGATCACCCACCTTTTCGGTCAGACCGTCATCAAGGAGCCGCCCAAGCGCGTGGTCAGCGCCGGCTACACCGAGCAGGATGACCTGCTGGCTTTGGGCGTGGTGCCCATCGCGGTGACCAACTGGTTCGGTGACCAGCCCGTTGCGGTGTGGCCCTGGGCGCAGCCCAAGCTCGGTGCCGCGCAGCCGGTGGTGTTGAGCCTGGACAACGGCATTCAGGTCGACCAGATCGCGAGCCTCAAGCCGGACCTGATCGTGGCCATCAACGCCGGCTTGGACGCCGACACCTACCGGACGCTGTCGGCGATCGCGCCGACCGTCGCGCAATCGGACGGCGACGCGTTCTTCGAGCCGTGGAAGGAGCAGGCCACCGCCGTCGGCCAGGCGGTGTTCCAACCCGGCCCGATGAAGTCCCTGATCGACGCCGTCGACAAGCAATTCACCGCCGTCGCCCAAAAGAATCCGCAGTGGACGGGCAAGAAGGCGTTGCTGATGCAGGGCGCCCTCTGGCGGGGCACGGTGGTGGCGACCCTGGCGGGCTGGCGGACCGACTTCCTGAACCAGATGGGCCTCGTCATCGCCGACAGCATCAAACCCTTCGGCAGCGATCATCGCGCCGTCATCCCGCGCGATCAGATCAAGGCGGTGCTCGATTCCGCCGACGTGGTGATCTGGACAACCGAGAACCCCGACGACCAGAAGGCGCTCCTGGCCGACCCCGAGGTGGCGGCGTCACTGGCGACGGCCCAGAACCGTCACGTCTTCACCACGAAGGATCAGGCCGGCGCCATCGCGTTCGCGTCGCCCCTGAGCTACCCGTTGGTCGCCGACCAACTGCCGCCACAGATCGCCAAGATCCTGGGTTAGACCCCGCCTGTTTGAGCGTTCGATAAGGCAGCTCTGGCAGTGCTCGAAAATCCGTCCCCATCCCCTCCCGCCTGCCCCGATCCCGGGGTTACCGTCGAGTAATGAGCGTGACGGACATGAGCAGCGGGATCTCCAAGGAGCTGTCGACCGACCTGGTCGGCAACACCGTCTTCGACTACGGCGACCATGCGCTGATGCTCCAATGCGGCAGCACCGCCGAGGTATTGGCGTGGGTGGACGCGCTACGGGGGGCGGCGCTGCCCGGCGTGGTCGACCTCGTCCCCGCCGCCCGCACCGTGCTGGTCAAGCTCGACAACCCCCGCTTGCAGGGGATAACCCGGCGGCGGCTGCGCAAGATGCGCGTCGCCGCCGACGCCTCAGATGTCGTGGCCCCGGGCGACCGCAGCGCCGACGTCGTGATCGACGTCGTCTACGACGGCCCGGACCTCGCCGAGGTCGCCAACCACACTGGGCTGAGCACCGCACAGGTGATCGACGCCCACACCTCCACCGTGTGGCGGGTCGGATTCAGCGGTTTCGCACCGGGTTTCGCGTACCTGATCGACGGCGACGCGCGCCTGCGGGTGCCGCGCCGATCGGAGCCGCGGACCTCGGTGCCGGCCGGCTCCGTCGCCCTCGCCGGCGAATTCAGCGCGGTGTATCCCCGTCAATCGCCCGGCGGCTGGCAGCTCGTCGGCCGCACCGACGCGGTCCTGTGGGATCTCGATCGGCCCAACCCGGCGTTGCTGACGCAGGGCATGTGGGTTCAGTTCCGGGCCGTCTGAGGTGAGGAGATAGCCGTGGCAACCTTGGAGATACTGCGCACCGGGCCGTTCGCCGTCGTCCAGGACCTCGGCCGCCCGGGGCTGGCCCACCTCGGCGTCAGCCGGTCCGGGGCCGCCGACCGCCGCGCCCACAGGCTGGCCAACCGGCTGGTCGCCAACCCCGACGACCGCGCCACCGTCGAAGTGACGTTCGGCGGCTTTTGCGCCCGCATCCGCGGCGGCGACGCCGACATCGCGGTGACGGGCGCCGACACCGATCCCACCGTGAACGGAATCAAGTTCGGCACCAACAGCATTCACCATGTCCGCGACGGGCAGGTGATCTCCCTGGGCACCCCGCGGGCCGGGCTGCGGACGTACCTGGCGGTGCGCGGCGGCATCTGCGCGGAGCCGGTGCTGGGCTCGCGCAGCTACGACGTGATGTCGGCGATCGGCCCGGCGCCGCTGCACAGCGGAGACCGGCTACCCGTCGGCGAGCACACCGACGACTACCCCGAACTCGATCAGGCGCCGGTCGCCGCGATCACCGAGAATCTGGTGGACGTTCAGGTGGTGCCGGGACCGCGCGACGACTGGTTCACCGATCCCGACGCCTTGGTGCACACGATTTGGATGGCCTCCGACCGCAGCGACCGGGTCGGGATGCGCTTGGAGGGCCGCCCGCTGCAGCACCTCTGGCCCGACCGGCAGCTGCCCAGCGAGGGTGCCACCCGCGGCGCGATCCAGGTGCCGCCCAATGGATTACCGGTGATCCTGGGACCCGATCACCCGGTCACCGGCGGGTACCCGGTGATCGGCGTGGTCACCGACGAGGACGTCGACCGGATCGCCCAGGTGCGACCCGGCCAGTACGTGCGGCTGCACTGGGCGCGGCCCCGGAGTGGGCCGGGGGCCCGGTCGTTCTCCTAGCGCCGGCCGCTGGACAAGGCTGGTAGACAAAGAGAGTGCAAACCCAGGTCCACACCGCCCGCCTGGTCCACACCGCCGATCTCGACAGCGAGACCCGGCAGCGCGTCTGCCAGATGGTCACCGCCGCCTTCGGCGGAGATTTCACCGACGACGACTGGGAGCACGCGCTGGGCGGCATGCACGCCCTGATCTGGCATCGCGGCGCGATCATCGCGCACGCCGCCGTGGTCCAGCGGCGATTGCTCTACCGAGGCGACGCGCTGCGCTGCGGCTACGTCGAAGGGGTCGCGGTGCGGGAGGACTTCCGTGGGCAGGGCCTGGTGCGCGCCCTGCTGGACGGCGCGGAGCAGGTGATCCGCGGCGCCTACCAGGTGGGTGCCGTCAGTTCGTCGGACCTTGCCCGCGGGATATACGCGGCGCGGGGGTGGCTGCGGTGGCGCGGGCCGACGTCGGCGCTGGCCCCCACCGGCCCGATCCGCACGCCCGACGACGACGGCGTCGTGTTCGTCCTGCCGGTCGGGATCAGCCTGGACACCTCCGCGGACTTGATGTGTGACTGGCGGCCGGGCGACGTCTGGTAAAGCCGGGTGCGCCGCGGGCGTAACGCCACGGCGAAAAATCCGGCCAATTCCCACCGTGGCGTTACGCGCGCGAGGAGAGAAATAGCACGAAATGTATTCCGGCTCACACTAAATCCCGCACCCGCACGAAATCACTTGACGGGCGCGGCTAATGCTTCAGCTATCTAACAGATAACTGGGATTCAACTGACAGGGGATATCGGCCGAATCGAGTTGACGGACTTCTGTCCGTAATGTGAGCATCGAAAGATACGGCGGGGCAAGCCTCTTCGTTCCGGGCGCCAATAAAGCATCTCGAAAGCGATTCGCGGCCCAAGGCCGCCCGATGCGCCGGTGTGAGCGTCCGCGATATCCCGGCGACATATGCGCCGCCAGGGATGAACCCGTCGAAGAAAGGTGCAGACCGCATGGGCCGCAACCACCGCATCACGGGCTGGAATCCGGAAAACACGGCGGCCTGGGAGGCCGGCAACAAGAACATCGCCCGGCGCAACATGCTCTGCACGGTGGCGGGCGACCACGTCGCCTTTTCGATCTGGACCCTCTGGCCCGTGATGACCTTGTTCATGCCCGCGTCCGTCTATGGCTTCTCGGCCGGCGACAAGCTGCTGCTCGGCGCCGTCGCCACCCTGGTCGGTGGCTGCGCGCGCATCCCGTACACGTTGGGTATCGCGACCTTCGGCGGGCGCAACTGGACGGCCGTCTCGGCGTTCGTCTTGCTGATCCCGACCGTCGGCACCGTCGTGCTGATGGCCAATCCCGGCCTGCCGCTGTGGCCGTATGTGTTGTGCGCGGCGCTGACCGGGCTGGGCGGCGGCAACTACGCGGCGTCGCTGGCCAACGTCAATGCCTTTTACCCGCAGCACCTCAAGGGCTCGGCGCTGGCGATCAACGCCGGCGTCGGCAACCTCGGGGTCGCGGTCATCCAGCTGATCGGCCTGCTGGTGCTCGCCACCGCGGGCCATGAAGCGCCGTACTGGGTGTGCGCGGTGTACCTCGTCTTGCTCACGATCGTCGGTGTCGCGGCGGCGCTGTTCATGGACAACCTCGATCACGGCATCGAGGTCAACACCATGCGTTCGGTCCTGTTCGAGCGCGACACCTATGTGATCTCGCTGCTCTACATCTGCACCTTCGGCTCCTGGATCGGGCTTGCCTTCGCCTTCGGCCAAATGCTGCAGGTCAACTTCCTGGCGAGTGGCGAAACCACCAAGCATGCATCGCTACACGCCGCGCAGATCGCTTTCGTCGGACCGCTATTGGGCTCGTTAGCGCGCATCTACGGTGGCCGGCTGGCCGATCGCATGGGCGGCGGCCGCGTCACCCTGGGCGTCCTGGGGGGAATGATCCTGGGCGCCGGGTTGCTGGTCGCCCTCAGCACCTTCGACGACCGCAACGGCGGCTCGACAACGCTGATCGGCTACGTGATCGGCTTCATCGCCCTGTTCATCCTGTCGGGTATGGGCAACGGATCGGTGTTCAAGATGATCCCGTCGATCTTCGATGCGCGCACGCGGAGGCTGGAGCTCCCCGATGTCGAGCGTCGTCACTGGTCGCGGGCGATGTCGGGATCGGTGATCGGCTTTTGCTCCGCGGTCGGCGCGCTGGGCGGCGTGGGAATCAACCTGGCGCTGCGCGAGTCCTACCTCGACGGCGGCACCGAAACGTCGGCCTACTGGATGTTTTTGGCCTCCTATGTGTTCGCCGCGACCCTGACCTGGATGCTGTATGTGCGCCGGCGGGCACCGGCTACCAACGCGCCGGGATCGGTGCCCGAAGCCGAGCCCGCGAGAGTGTGATGGCGGTCGCAACAGGGGCAATGCGTCAGCAATTGCTTAGTAACGCGACGGAAACGTCCCAGGCATACACAGGTCTTATGGCTCAGCCGAAGTCCGTGCCGCTGACCGGCTACCGGGTTGCGGTTACCTCAGCGCGGCGTGCCGAGGAGCTCTGCGCGCTCCTGAGCCGGCAGGGCGCCGAGGTCTGCAGCGCGCCCGCGATCAACATGATCTCGCTGCCCGACGACGACGAATTGCACAGCCACACTGTGGCTTTGATCGCCGAAGCGCCCGACATCCTGATTGTGCACACCGGCATCGGCTTCCGCGGTTGGCTGGCCGCGGCCGAGGGATGGGGCCTGGCCACCCAGCTGATCGCGTCGTTGGCGAAGACCCGGATCGTGTCGCGTGGGCCCAAGGGCACGGGCGCGGTGCGCGCCGCCGGGCTGCACGAGGAGTGGTCTCCTGAGTCCGAATCCTCACAGGAGGTGCTGGAGTATCTGCTCGAGTCGGGCGTGTCCGGGAAGCGCATCGCCATCCAGCTGCACGGCGCCGCCGACGCGTGGGACCCGTTCCCGGAATTCATCGGCGGCTTGCGTTTCGCGGGCGCCGAGGTGGTGCCCATCCGGGTGTACCGGTGGAAGTCAACACCATTGGGCGGGGACTTCGATCAGCTGGTGACGGGGATCGCACGACGGCAGTTCGACGCGGTCACCTTCACGTCGGCGCCCGCGGCGGCGGCGGTGCTGGAACGCAGTCGCGACTTGGCCGTCGAGGACCAGGTGCTGGAGGCCCTGCGCACCGATGTGCACGCGATGTGCGTCGGCCCGGTGACTTCCAAACCGCTGATCCGCAAAGGCGTCCCGACATCAGCGCCCGAGCGAATGCGGCTGGGCGCCTTGGCCCGGCACATCGCCGAGGAGCTGCCGCTGCTCGGATCGTGCACCGTGAAGGTGGCCGGCCACACGGTCGACATCCGCGGAACCTGCGTGCTGGTGGACGGCTCGATCAGGCTGCTGTCGCCGTCGGCGATGTCAGTGCTGCGTGCACTGGCACAACGACCGGGCGACGTCGTCGCCCGTACCGACCTGTTACGGGTGCTGCCCGGCAACAGCAACGATCCGCACGCCGTCGACACGGCGGTGCTTCGGCTGCGAACGGCCTTGGGCGACAAGAACATGATCGCAACGGTGGTCAAGCGCGGTTACCGTCTCGCCATCGACCCGCCGGACGGCGCCCGATGGACCTGATCCTGGCCGCGCACGGCACCCGCAGGTCGGGCGGTGTCGCGATGGTCGGAGACCTTGCGGCGCAGGTGAGCTCGCTGCTCGGCCGCCGCGTGCAGGTCGCGTTCGTCGACGTTTTGGGCCCCACGCCCGGCGAGGTGCTGTCGCGGGCGGCGACCGGCGGCCGCCCCGCCGTCGTGGTGCCGGCGTTCTTGTCGCGCGGATATCACGTGCGCACCGACGTGCCCGCCCATGTGGCGGCCAGCGGCCACCGCAACGTCAGTGTCGCCCCCGCCCTGGGACCGAGTGGGGAGATCGCGCGGATAGTCGCCGACCAGCTGGTGCAATCCGGTTGGCGTCTGGGTGATTCGGTGATTCTGGCGGCGGCGGGCACCACGGATATGAGGGCGCGGGCCGACCTGCACGTCACCGCGACGACGCTATCCGCGCTGGTGGGATCGCGGGTGCGGCTGGGATTCGCGGCCACCGGCGATCCGTCCGTGGCCGACGCGGTCGCTGCCGCTCGCCGCGGGGGCGCGGAGCGCGTCGTCGTCGCCTCATATCTACTTGCCGACGGCCTGTTTCAACAGCGCCTGGGGGCCAGCGGCGCCGACGTGGTCAGTCGACCGCTGGGCACCCATCCGGGGCTGGCCCGGCTGATCGCGAACCGCTTCCGCCGCGCCGCGCCCGGCCTCGTTCCCGTCGCGACGCGGCACGCGTCGCGGCGCCCCAGCCGGCGGCGAACCCAAGCGGCCCATGCGCTTTCGAGTTCGTTGGAGCACAGTGTTCTCCAGGCCTCGGCGGCCAATAGGCACGCCGATGGCCGCGACGCTTGATCTTTGATCGCATTCCGGCGATCCTGACACCATGCCCCGTCGCGAAGAGCCATCGCGTGGGCTGCTCGACCCGGTGGCCAAGATGCTGCGGTTGCCCTTCGGCACACCGGAGTTCATCGACCGGATCGTCACCGGCGGGGTCAACCAAGTGGGCCGCCGGACGTTGCACATGCTGATCACCACCTGGGACGCGGCGGGCGGCGGCCCGTTCGCGGCCAGTGCGATCGCGTCCACGGGACTGGCGAAGACCGCCGAGATCGTGCAGGGCATGTTCATCGGCCCGGTCTTCGGCCCGCTGCTGAAAACCCTGGGGGCCGACAAGGTCGCCGTGCGGGCGTCGTTGTGCGCCTCTCAGTTGGTGGGTCTCGGCATCATGCGCTACGGCGTGCGCTCCGAACCGCTGCACTCGATGTCGGTGGACGCGCTCGTCGACGCGATCGGCCCGACGTTGCAGCGCTACCTGGTCGGCGATATCGACTAGTCAGCGATCCGCCCGATCTGGACGTGGCCCTCGGGCGTGACGCGCGCCGGGTAAACCGGCACCGACACCCGGGGATCGTCCAGGCAGGAACCGTCCTCGAGCGCGAAAGCCTGTTTGAGGATGGGTGATTGGACGGTGGCACGGCCGCCGCGGTCTCCGACGATCCCGCGCGAAAGCACGGCCGCGCCGGAGAACGGGTCGACGTTCCCGACCGCGTGCACCGACCCGTCGTCGAGCCGGAACAGCGCCGCCTGCGACCCGTCATCGAGGAGCACTCCGACGCCACGACCCGGAATCATGTGGTCGTACGCGCAGGCGGTCGTCCACACCTGAATATGTTGAGCGTCATTGAGAAGTGTCATCGTTCTCCCTTGTCATCCGCCGACCCGCGGCATCCCAATGGGCACAGGCACTTTGCGTCCGGCGCGCTCGATGAACGTCACCGTCGAATCGACGGCATCAGGCGCGTTGACGAAGGAGACGAACCGCGACAGCTTGTCCGGATCCTCCAGCACGCCCTTCCATTCGCACTTGTAGTTCTGCACGTGCCGCTCCATTGCGGCCTCGAATTCCTGGGCCAGGCCCAGCGAGTCGTCGCACACGACCTCGCGCAGGTGATCCAGGCCGCCGTCCAGCGATTCGACCCACGGCGCGGTGCGTTGCAGCCGATCGGCCGTCCGGATGTAGTACATGAGGAACCGGTCGACGTAGCGGACCAGCGTCTCGGTGTCCAGGTCGCTCGCCAGCAGCTGAGCGTGCTTGGGCGTCATGCCGCCGTTGCCGCCGACGTAGAGGTTCCAACCCTTTTCGGTGGCGATGACGCCCACGTCCTTGCTGCGGGCCTCGGCGCACTCCCGCGCGCAACCGGAGACGCCGAGCTTGATCTTGTGCGGGGCACGCAGGCCGCGGTATCGCAGCTCCAGGTCGATGGCCAGCTGCACCGAATCCCGCTGGCCGTAACGGCACCAATCACTGCCCACGCAGCTCTTCACGGTGCGCAACGCCTTGCCGTAGGCGTGGCCGGATTCCATGCCGCCGTCGACCAGCCGCTTCCAGATCTGCGGCAACTGGTCCACCCGGGCGCCGAACAGGTCGATCCGCTGGCCGCCGGTGATCTTGGTGTAAAGCCCGAAGTCCTGCGCGATCTGGCCGATCAGGATCAGGTGCTCCGGCTTGATGTCCCCGCCGGGTACCCGCGGGACCACCGAGTAGCTGCCGTTCTTCTGGATGTTGGCCAGGAAGTGGTCGTTGGAATCCTGCAGCGAGGCTTGCTCGCCCTCGAGGATGTGGTCGGAGCCGGTGGACGCCAGGATCGACGCGACCACCGGTTTGCAGATGTCGCAACCCTTTCCGCGGCCGAAACGCTCCAGCAGGCCCGAGAAGGTCCGGATTTCGGTGGCGGTGATGATCTCGAAAAGCTCCGCCCGCGACTGGCTGAAGTGCTCGCACAGCGCCTTGGACTGCTCCACGCCCTCGGCTTCCAACAGCTGCTTGAGCAGCGGCACACACGACCCACACGAGGTACCGGCGGCCGTGGACGACTTCAGCGCGGGAACGTCGGCGCAGCCGCCGGCGATCGCGCCCTTCAGATCACCCTTGGTGATGTTGTTGCACGAGCAGATCTGCGCCGAATCCGGCAGCGCCCCGACGCCCAGGCCCCCTGCGCCGTCGGCCTGGGCCGGCGCGATCAGCGCCAGCGGATCCCCCGGCAGCTCGCTGCCGACCATGGGCCGCAGCACACCGTACGACGACGCGTCGCCCACCAGGACCCCGCCGAGGAGGGTCTTGGCGTCGTCGGACAGCACCAGCTTGGCGTAGGTCCGGTTCACCGCGTCGTTGATGGCGACCTCGAGGCAGTTCTCCGTCACCCCCATCGCGTCGCCGAAGCTGGCGACGTCGACGCCGAGCAGTTTGAGCTTTGTCGACAGGTCCGCTTCACCGAACTCCGCGGCGCCGTCCAGCATCCGGTCCGCCACCACCTCGGCGGAGGTATAACCGGGCCCGACCAGGCCGTAGCACCGCCCCCCGATCGCCGCGACCTCACCGATCGCATAGATGTCGGGATCGCTTGTACGGCAAGACAAATCGGTGAACACACCGCCCCGCTCGCCGCGCGCCAATCCCGCGGCCGCGGCCAGCTCGTCGCGCGGCCGGATGCCGGCCGCGAAGATCACCACGCCGGCGTCGATGAGCTCACCGTCGGTCAGGCGCACCCGCGCCGACGTGGAGCCGTCCGAATGCTGCACGGATTCGATCGATTCGGTACCCGTCCCGACGTGCACGGCGATGTCGAGTTCGGTGACCATTCTCGCCAGCAGCGCGCCGCCGGCCTCGTCGATCTGCTGGGCCATCAGCCGCGGCATCATCTCGACGACGTGCGTCTGCAACCCGAACTGGCGCAGCGCATTAGCGGCCTCGAGCCCCAGGAGGCCGCCGCCGATGACCACCCCTGCGGTGGTGTGCCCGGCCTCCAGCGTGCGCTGGGCGTCGGCGCGGATGGCGTCGAGGTCGTCGAGCGTGCGGTAAACGTGGCACTGGGGCAGATCGTGGCCGGGCACCGGCGGGACGAAGGCGTAGGACCCGGTGGCCAGCACCAGGGCGTCATAGCTGTGCCGTTGACCGTCGGCGGTCACCACGGACTTTGCGTCGCGGTCGATTTCGGTGACGCGGGCGTTCAGCAGCAGCCGGACCCGCTCGTCACCGGCGTAGTCGTTGCCGGGCAGTGCCAGCAGTTGGCGGTCCCAGCTTTCGGTGTAGGAGGTCAAACCGACGCGGTCATAGGCGGCGTCGGCCTCCTCCGCCAAAACCGTGATGCTCCAATGCCCTTCGGTGTCGCGGGCGCGGAGCGCCTCGACCAGCCGGTGGCCAACCATGCCGTGCCCGACCACGATGACGTGGCGCGCAGCACGGTCCGCGCGCCAGGTTTCGGATTGGGCCATGGCCACGAGGGTAGGGGCGCGAAATTAACTCGAAATCGCGCAATGTGACGCCCATATGACGGCGCGCTCACACCTCACAACGACGGCTGTGACACTGTTCGCTGCCGGCGAATGCCCCGGGTGGAACTTTAGCGTGGTCGACTCATGTTTGTAGGATTTGCCGGCCGGAGAGGCGCCGATCACAGCAAACTCACAAGCAAGCGAAAGGAGATATCCATGAGCAACCTCGCATTGTGGTCGCGACGGGCCTGGGACACCGACCGGTGGTTGCGTGACTTCTTCGGCCCCGCCGCGGCGACGGACTGGTTCAAGCCGGTGAACAGCGGTTTCACGCCGGCCGCCGAGATCGTCAAGGACGGCGATGACGCGGTGGTCCGCCTGGAACTGCCGGGTGTCGACGTAGAGAGAGACGTCGACGTCGACGTCGACAAGGGCCGGCTGGTCATTCACGGCGAACACCGCGACGAGCGCGCGGAGGAGGAGAACGGCCGCACCCTGCGTGAGATTCGTTATGGATCCTTCCGCCGGTCGTTCCAGCTGCCCGCGCACGTCACCGGCGAGGCCCTCACCGCGTCGTACGACGACGGCGTGCTGACCGCGCGGGTTGCCGGTGCGTACGCCGGCACCCAGGCACAGCGCATGGCCATCACGAAGTAATTCCGGAGCGCGAACAGACGCAAAAGCCCACGCGCGCAGGGCGCGTCGGGGGCTTTTGCGTCTTCTCGCCGTCAGGCCCAGCGGGGCGAGCACGCGTGCCACGCGGTCGGCAGGATCACCGGGTTGCCCGGTTGGCGCAGTTCGAGCAGCGCCGGGGCGCGCTGGGCGTGGTTCGGGTTGTGGTGGGGTGCCTGGTTCGTGGATCGCTTGACGAGATCTGTCTGACATCGGGCCTGTGCCGTCGCTACTATCGAGGGCGTACTGTGATCCGTAACACCGTCTGCCCGAGGAGATCCCTTGTCGAGCCCCACCGGCACTACTGAAATCGCCGAACTGCACGACCTCATCGGCGGCCTTCGGCGGTGCGTGAGCTCGTTGAAGGCGCGATACGGCGACAGCCCGGCGATGCGCCGCATCGTCATCGACGCCGATCGGATCCTGTCCGACGTCGAACTGCTCGATACCGACGTCTCCGAGCTGGATCTGGCACGCGCCACCGTCCAGCAGTCCGGCGAGAAGATCGCCATTCCCGACACCCAGTACGACACCGATTTCTGGCGCGATGTCGACGATGAGGGTGTCGGGGGTCACAACAGGTCCTGACCGCCCCGGAGAACCCAAGCCCCCCGAAAAAGGGAGGGTTTCTTCTGTGTACCCTTCGACCAACAGCCCGTTCGAAGAGGAACACACTAGATGAGCGCACCCACGGCGAACCGTCCTGCGTCCGGCGTTTTCTCTCCTACCCGCGCACAAATACCGGAAGGGACGCTGCGCACGGACCGCTGGTGGTTGCCGCCGCTGGTGACCAATCTCGGCCTGTTGGCGTTCATCGTCTACGCGACCACCCGGGCTTTTTGGGGCAGCAGCTACTGGGTCGACAAATACCATTACCTGACCCCGTTCTACTCGCCCTGCGTGAGCGCGTCGTGCGCGCCGGGCGCCAGCCATCTGGGAGTGTGGTTCGGTCACTTCCCGTGGTGGATTCCGTTGGGGATGCTGGTATTACCGTTCCTGCTGGGTTTCCGGATTACCTGCTACTACTACCGCAAGGCCTACTACCGGTCCGTGTGGCAATCGCCGACCGCCTGCGCGGTGCCCGAGCCGCGCGCCCAATACACCGGCGAGACACGGTTTCCGCTGATCATTCAGAACAGCCACCGTTACTTCTTCTACGTCGCGGTGGTGGTCTCGCTGATCAACACGTACGACGCGATAATGGCCTTCCATTCGCCCTCCGGTTTCGGGTTCGGTTTGGGCAACGTCATTCTGGTTACCAATGTGCTGCTGCTGTGGGCCTACACCGTGTCCTGCCATTCGTGCCGGCACATCACCGGCGGCCGGCTGAAGCATTTCTCCAAACACCCGGTGCGCTACTGGATTTGGACACAGGTCAGCAAGCTGAACACCCGGCACATGCAATTCGCGTGGATCACATTGGGGACCCTGGCGCTCACCGACTTCTACGTCATGTTGGTGGCCAGCGGAACCATCACGGACTTGAGGTTTGTTGGCTGAAAAGCCATTTCGCCGATTACAGGGAAAAACTGAGTGAGGTTTCATGGTTGAGGTCGAGCGGCACTCCTACGACGTCGTCGTGATCGGTGCCGGCGGCGCGGGTTTGCGTGCGGTAATCGAGGCGCGCGAGCGGGGCCTCAAGGTCGCGGTGGTGTGCAAATCCCTGTTCGGCAAGGCCCATACGGTGATGGCCGAGGGTGGCTGCGCGGCCTCGATGGGCAACACCAACCCGAAAGACAACTGGAAGACCCACTTCGGCGACACCATGCGCGGTGGGAAGTTCCTCAACAACTGGCGGATGGCCGAACTGCACGCCAAGGAAGCCCCGGACCGCGTCTGGGAGCTGGAAACTTATGGCGCGCTGTTCGACCGCACCAAAGACGGCAAAATCAGTCAGCGCAACTTCGGCGGGCACACCTACCCGCGGCTGGCGCACGTCGGCGACCGCACCGGGCTGGAGCTGATCCGCACCATGCAGCAGAAGATCGTGTCGCTGCAGCAAGAGGATTACTCGGAAGTCGGCGACTACGAGGCGCGGATCAAGGTCTTCGCCGAGTGCACGATCACCGAGCTGCTCAAAGATGGGGATGCGATCGCCGGGGCGTTTGGCTATTGGCGCGAAAGCGGCCGGTTCGTGGTGTTCGAGGCCCCCGCGGTGGTGCTGGCCACCGGCGGGATCGGCAAGTCGTTCAAGGTGACCTCCAACTCGTGGGAGTACACCGGGGACGGACACGCGCTGGCGCTGCGCGCGGGCGCGTCGCTGATCAACATGGAGTTCGTCCAGTTCCACCCGACGGGCATGGTGTGGCCGCCGAGCGTGAAAGGAATCCTGGTCACCGAGGGTGTGCGCGGTGACGGCGGCGTGCTGAAGAACTCCGACGGCAAGCGCTTCATGTTCGACTACATCCCGCCGGTGTTCAAAGGCCAGTACGCCGAAACCGAGCAAGAGGCCGACCAGTGGCTCAAGGACAACGACTCGGCCCGTCGCACCCCGGACCTGCTGCCGCGCGATGAGGTCGCGCGCGCGATCAACTCGGAGGTCAAGGCCGGCCGCGGCAGCCCACACGGCGGGGTCTTCCTGGACATCGCGTCCCGGTTGACACCCGAAGAGATCAAGCGACGGCTGCCGTCGATGTACCACCAGTTCAAGGAGCTGGCCGGCGTCGACATCACCAGGGAGCCAATGGAAGTCGGGCCGACCTGCCACTACGTGATGGGCGGTGTCGAGGTTGACGCCGACACCGGCGCGGCCACCGTCCCCGGCCTCTTCGCGGCCGGCGAGTGCTCGGGCGGCATGCACGGCTCCAACCGGCTGGGCGGCAACTCGCTGTCGGACCTGCTGGTGTTCGGCCGGCGCGCCGGCCTGGGGGCCGCCGATTACGTGCGCGCGCTGAGCAGCCGCCCCGCGGTCGCCCAGGACGCCCTCGACACGGCGGCGAAGAGGGCGCTGGCCCCCTTCGAGGGACCGACGAACGGCGCCGCGGCCGAGAACCCCTACACCCTGCACTTGGAACTGCAGCAGTCGATGAACGACCTCGTGGGCATCATCCGCAAGCCGGAGGAAGTCTCCGAGGCCCTCGGCCGGCTCGACAAGCTGCGCGAGCGGTTCAAGCACATCCAGGTCGAGGGGCATCGCCAATACAACCCCGGCTGGAACCTGGCCATCGACCTGCGCAACATGCTTCTGGTCAGCGAATGCGTGGCCAAGGCGGCGCTGGAGCGCACCGAGAGCCGCGGCGGGCACACCCGCGACGATCACCCGTCGATGGATCCGTCGTGGCGAAAGGTGTTGCTGGTCTGCCGCGCGGCCGGCGGCGATGACGTGATCCCCGACGTCACCATCACGCGCGAAGACCAGGTGCCGATGCGGCCCGATCTGCTGGAGCTCTTCGAGGTCTCCGAGCTGGAGAAGTACTACACCGACGAAGAGCTGGCCGACCACCCAGGACGGAGAGGTTAATGACCTACAACGCGACCATGCGGGTGTGGCGCGGCGACGAGGCCGGCGGCGCGCTACAGGACTTCACGGTTGAGGTCAACGAGGGCGAGGTGGTGCTCGACGTCATCCATCGCCTGCAGCAGACCCAGACGCCCGACCTCGCGGTGCGGTGGAACTGCAAGGCGGGCAAGTGCGGATCGTGCTCGGCGGAGATCAACGGCTATCCCCGGTTGCTGTGCATGACCCGGATGTCCACGTTCGCCGAGGACGAGGTCGTCACCGTCACGCCGCTGCGGACGTTCCCGATTATTCGCGATCTGGTCACCGACGTCTCGTTCAACTACGAGAAGGCCCGCGAGGTACCGTCTTTCGCGCCGCCCAAGGAACTGCAGCCCGGGGAATACCGGATGGCGCAGGTCGACGTCCAGCGCTCGCAGGAGTTCCGCAAGTGCATCGAATGCTTCCTGTGCCAGAACGTCTGCCACGTGATCCGCGACCACGAGGAGAACAAGAAGGCGTTCGCCGGCCCGCGCTTCTTGATGCGCATCGCCGAGCTGGAGATGCACCCCCTGGACACGCGTGACCGGCGCGACGACGCTCAGGAAGAGCACGGCCTGGGCTACTGCAATATCACCAAGTGCTGCACCGAGGTGTGCCCGGAGAACATCAAGATCACCGACAACGCGCTGATCCCAATGAAAGAGCGGGTCGCCGACCGCAAGTACGATCCCGCGGTTTGGCTGGGCAACAAGCTGTTCCGCCGTTAAACGAGAGCGGCATCGGGTACCCGAAGCCTATGCGAGAAACCACCAGCGTCAACGAGATTCGAACCGCCATTCGGGAGCTGTCGCTCCGCGCCGAACTCGCCCATAAGGAAGGCCGGCATGAACAAGCGGCCGAGATCGAGCGGCGCATCGACGGCTATCGGCAGGAACTCGGCCACCGCCCGTAACCGGCGAGCCTGCGCTCAGCGCGCCGAATTCGCCGGGTCACCGGCACTGACCGCAGTCTCGATGTTGTAGCCCTGGACTAGGCGCCTAGCCGGCGGAACGTGCTGCGGTGGAAGACGATGGGCGCCACCTCGGCGTCCACCGCCACCTCGTTGACCCGCAGAACCACAATCGTGTGATCCCCCGCCGGGATCAGTTGCTCGATCGCGCTCTCCAGCCACAGGCCGGTGCCTTTGATGAAAACCGCACCGCTGGTGTAGGACACCGTCTCGAGACCCGCGAACCGGTCACCAGTCTTGGCGGCCAACGTCCGCGCGGCCTCGTCATGAGCCTCGCCGAGCACGCTGATGCCGAGCATAGGCATACCCTTGAGCTTGGGCCATGTCGTCGAGGTGTTCTGCACGCAGAACGACACCAGCGGCGGGTCGAGTGAGACGGGGACAAAAGTACTGGCCGCCAAGCCTTCTCGGATCCCTTCGACTTCGGCGGCGATGGCCACGACGCCGGACGGGAAATGCCCGAAGGCCTCACGAAGGGTGGACGGCGTCAGCCTGTTCGATGAGTTCACCGGACCTCATTCGCCCCTCGAAATCGAAGACGGTCTTCTCCTCGCCCGACCCTACCCGCCGGCCGTCGAGCCGTCGCCACCGCCCGGTGAGTATCCATGCGCGGCGGCCACATCCGGATGCGCGCGCAATCTGCTCTTCCAGGCGTTGCGGCCGTAGACCGAGAAGATGGGGTCCGACGGGTCATCCCTTCGGTGGGCGAGCGCGCGTAGGTCGTCGGGCAGCGACAGCACCGGGATCTGCGCGTCCGGTCGCGGGTTGAAGAAGTAGGGCACCGAAATCCGCTCCGCCGAGGGGCGCTGCAAGTTCACCCGGTGCTGGGTGGCCCTCAGGTAGCCGCCGGTGGCCACCTCGAGCAGCTCACCGATGTTGACGATGAAGGCGCCCTCCACGGGCGGCACGTCGATCCAGCCATCACCAGGCTGGCCGCCTCTGTCCCGTCGCACCTGCAGGCCGCGGCTGCCCGGCTGCGCCAACAGCAGCGTCAGCACCCCGGCGTCGCGGTGCGCACCCACGCCCTGCGAGCTGGCCGCGCGGGCGGGGTAACGGATGATCTTGATCAGCGTCGCGGGGGTATCCGCGAAGGCGGCGTCGAAGACGTCCGAGGGACTGCCCAGCGATGCCGCCCAATGCCCGAGCAGGCTGCGGGCCACCGACGACAGCGCGGCATCCCATTCCTCGATGATCCCGGGCAGTTCGGGCAGGGCCGCGGGCCACTGATTCGGGCCCTGCAGCCACAGGTAATCCGGCTTGCCCGGCCCGCCGATCGGGGGGCGCTCGGGTCCGATGTCGATCTGCTCGCGCCAGTCCACACGTCCCCGCGTCAGCTCGCCGCCCAGACGGGTGTAGCCGCGGAAATGCGGGCTGCGGACCATCGCGATCGCGTTCTTGTCGGCCTCCGGCAGCTCGAACAACCGGCGCGCCGCGTCGAGCACCCTGGCGGCGAGCGCGTCCGGCACGTCGTGGCCGATCAGATAAAAGAAACCGACCTCGTGCGCGGCCTCGCGAAGGCCCTCCCGCAGGGGTTCCGCGCCGGCCCGCAGATCCACCACGGGCAGCGCAGTGACGCGCCTCACGTCGGTCATCGCCGCACCATCTCCGCAGGTCAAGAGAAGAAAAAGCGCCTGCCCAACCGGTTGGTTAGTTAGACGTTGAAATCTAGCTCACACTTGCTTGCATCGGACTGGCTAACGCATATATTTTAGACGTGTTACTGGTGGGTAACTTAGTCCGAGTACCCAACCATAAGTGGCATTCTCAACGAGGAGGAATGTAGTGAGCCACTACAAGAGCAACGTCCGTGACCAGGTGTTCAACCTGTTCGAGGTCTTCGGCGTTGACAAGGCGTTAGTCGAAGGCGAGTACGGCGACCTGGATGTCGATACCGCCCAGGAAATGCTGTCCGAGATCAGCCGGCTTGCCGAGGGACCGGTCGCGGAGTCGTTCGTCGAGGGCGACCGCAACCCCCCGGTTTTCGACCCCGAGACCCACTCGGTGACGCTGCCGGAATCTTTCAAGGATTCGGTCCGCGCGGTCATCGAGGCCGGGTGGGACAAGGCCGGCCTCGACGAGGCCCTCGGCGGCATGCCGATGCCCAAGGCGCTGCTGTGGGCGCTGCACGAGCACATCCTGGGCGCCAATCCCGCCGTGTGGATGTACGGCGGCGGCGCCGGTTTCGCCAACATCCTGTACCACATCGGCACCGAAGAGCAGAAGAAGTGGGCCGTGATCGCCGCCGAGCGCGGCTGGGGTTCGACCATGGTGCTGACCGAGCCGGACGCCGGTTCGGACGTCGGCGCCGGGCGGACCAAGGCGGTTCGGCAGGACGACGGTTCTTGGCACATCGACGGCGTGAAGCGCTTCATCACCTCGGGTGACTCCGGTGACCTGTTCGAGAACATCTTCCACCTGGTGCTGGCCCGCCCCGAGGGCGCGGGTCCGGGCACCAAGGGGTTGTCGCTGTTCTTCGTGCCCAAGTTCCTGTTCGACTTCGAGACGGGCGAGCTGGGCGAACGCAACGGCGTCTTCGTCACCAACGTCGAGCACAAGATGGGCCTGAAGGTCTCGGCGACCTGTGAGCTCTCGCTCGGCCAGCACGGCGTGCCCGCCAAGGGCTGGCTGGTCGGCGAGGTGCACAACGGCATCGCGCAGATGTTCGAGGTCATCGAGCAGGCCCGGATGATGGTCGGCACCAAGGCGATCGCCACCCTGTCCACCGGCTACCTGAACGCGTTGGAATACGCCAAGTCCCGTGTGCAGGGCGCCGACATGACCCAGATGACCGACAAGACCGCGCCGCGGGTGACCATCACACACCACCCCGACGTGCGCCGGTCACTGATGACCCAGAAGGCCTACGCCGAGGGTCTGCGTGCGCTGTACCTGTTCACCGCCACCTACCAGGACGCGGCGGTCGCGCAGGCGCTGCACGGCGTGGACGCCGACCTGGCCGTCAAGGTCAACGACCTGATGCTGCCGCTGGTCAAGGGTGTGGGCTCCGAGCAGGCCTACGCCAAGCTGACCGAGAGCTTGCAGACGTTCGGTGGGTCCGGCTTCCTGCAGGACTACCCGATCGAGCAGTACATCCGTGACGCCAAGATCGACTCGCTCTACGAGGGCACCACGGCCATCCAGGCGCAGGACTTCTTCTTCCGCAAGATCGTCCGCGACAAGGGTGTGGCGCTGGCCCACGTGTCCGGGGAGATCCAGAAGTTCGTCGACAGCGAGTCCGGCAACGGCCGGCTCAAGACCGAGCGTGAGCAGCTGGGCAAGGCGCTGACTGACGTCCAGGCTATGGCGGCGACCCTGACCGGCTACCTGATGGCCGCCCAGGAGGACGTCACCAGCCTCTACAAGGTGGGCCTGGGTTCGGTGCGCTTCCTGATGAGCGTCGGCGACCTGGTGATCGGCTGGTTGCTGCAGCGCCAGGCCGCGGTGGCCGTGGCCGCGCTCGACGCCGGCGCCAGCGGCGCCGAGCGGTCCTTCTACGAGGGCAAGATCGCGGTGGCATCGTTCTTCGCCAAGAACTTCCTGCCCCTGCTGGCCAGCACCCGCGAGGTCATCGACACGCTGGACAACGACATCATGGAGCTCGACGAGGCCGCTTTCTAGGCCTTTATAAGCCTCAGTCCGCCAACTGAACGAACAAGGTCCCCGCTTCCACGCTGAAGCGGGGGACCTTGTGTATGTGGCGGGCAGACAAAAAAGACCGCCGCTGGATCCCCTCACTCCAGCGGCGGCCCTTTTCGTCCCCCCGGCGCCTTCTTCCGCCAACGGGCGACGGACTAAGGGATGCCCCGTATTGCCGTCGGTGTCGGGGGGTCAGACCGCAACACGGGGCTATCCGGACGTTCGAGTACCCGCGTCCCCGCGTTAGTAACCGACTGTGACCGAGATATCATTCAGGCCCCGCTGTCGGGGGCGCCGGGGGCGGTCAGGCCTCCAGGATCGCGGCCACGCCCTGGCCGCCGGCGGCGCAGATGGAGATCAGCGCCCGAACGGTTCCGCCGCCCTGCTGCTCGGCTTTCTTTGCCTCTTTCTTTTCAAAGAGCTGTTTGGCGGCCTGCGCCAGGATCCGCCCGCCGGTGGCCGCGAAGGGGTGGCCGGCGGCCAACGACGACCCGTTGACGTTGACCTTGGACCGGTCGATGGATCCGAGCGCGGCGTCTAGCCCCAATCGCTCCTTGCAGTACTCCTCGGATTCCCACGCTTGCAGGTGCGACAGCACCACCGACGCGAACGCCTCGTGGATCTCGTAGAAATCAAAATCTTGCAGTCCCAGTCCGTTTCTCGCCAGCAGCCGGGGCACCGCGTACGTCGGCGCCATCAACAGCCCGTCGCGTCCGTTGACGTAGTCGACGGCGGCGGTCTCCGCGTCGACCAGGTAGGCCAGCGGGGTCAACGAGTGCGCGGCCGCCCACTCCTCGCTGGCCAGCAACGCGACCGACGCGCCGTCCGTCAGCGGGGTGGAATTGCCGGCCGTCATCGTCGCGTCGCCGTTCTTCACGCCGAAGACCGGGCGCAGCGTCGCCAGCTTTTCGGCGCTGGCGTCGGGCCGCAGATTGTCGTCCCGGTAGAGCCCCAGGAACGGCGTGACGAGGTCGTCGAAAAAGCCCCGGTCGTAGGCGGCGGACATGTTGCGATGGCTGGCGACGGCCAACTCGTCCTGGTCGACGCGTTTGATGCCCATCTGCTTGGCGGTGATGGCGGCGTGCTCGCCCATCGACAGCCCGGTGCGCGGCTCGCTGTTGGCCGGGATCTCGATCCCGAGGGTGGCGGGCAGCGTGCCGACCAGCTTGAGCCGTTGCAGGTTGGACTTGGACCTGCGCAGCTTGAGCAGGTGGCGGCGCAGGTTGTCGCCCAGTCCGATCGGCGGGTCGGAGGTCGTGTCCGCCCCGCCGGCGGCGGCCACCTCGTAGCGGCCGGAGGCGACGCCGTCGGCCGCGGCGATCGCGGCCTGCAGCCCGGTCCCGCACGCCTGCTGAACGTCGAACGCGGGCGTGTACGACGACAGCTCTGAGCCCAGCACGCATTCGCGCGTCAGGTTGAAGTCGCGGCTGTGCTTGAGCACGGCGCCGCCGACGACCACGCCCAGCCGCTCGCCGGCCAGCCCGAACCGGTCCACCAGCCCGTCCAGGGCCGCGGTGAACATGTCCTGGTTGGACGCCTCGGCGTACGCGCCGTCCGATCTCGCGAACGGGATGCGGTTGCCGCCCAGTACTGCGACTGGTCGCCTGGTCTTGGAACTCGCAGAGGCCACTTTTCTCTCCGTGCATCTCCGGGTACATCAGTTCTTGTATCGGCCGTTGGAGGCCATACTACCCACTGTTCTTACTCTGAAGTAAGTTCGTCCCCGATACGGTTTGCCTACCCGGCATGCCCCAGATGGAAGGCAGCTCAGTGGCTCCCAAGCGCTCGTCCGATCTGTTCTCGCAGGTGATCAACTCCGGCCCCGGATCGTTTCTGGCAAAGCAACTTGGCATTCCGCAGCCCGAGACACTTCGCCGCTACCGGCCCGGCGAGCCGCCGCTGGCCGGATCCCTGCTGATCGGGGGCCCCCCAGATCAGCAAGGCAGGGTGGTCGAGCCGCTGCGCGCGGCCCTGGACCAGGACTACGACGTGGTGGGCGCCAACCTGGGCGGGCGTTGGGCCGACCAATTCGGCGGGCTGGTTTTCGACGCCACCGGCATCACGACGCCGGCCGGGCTCAGGGCCCTGTACGAGTTCTTCACACCCGTCCTGCGCAACCTGGGCCACAACGCCCGCGTCGCGGTCGTCGGCACCACGCCCGACGCCGCCGCCAGCAACGACGAGCGGATCGCGCAGCGCGCGCTGGAGGGCTTCACCCGCTCGCTGGGCAAGGAGCTGCGCAACGGGTCCACCGCGCAGCTGGTGTACCTGTCGCCGGACGCCAAACCCGCCGCCACCGGCCTGGAATCCACGATGCGGTTCATCCTCTCGGGCAAGTCGGCATACGTCGACGGCCAGGTCTTCTACGTCGGCGAGGCCGACTCCACCCCGCCGGCGGACTGGGAACGGCCGCTGGACGGCAAGGTGGCCATCGTGACCGGCGCCGCCCGGGGAATCGGGGCGACGATCGCCGAGGTGTTCGCTCGCGACGGCGCCCGCGTCGTGGCGATCGACGTGGAGTCGGCCGCCGAGGCCCTGGCCGAGACCGCCAGCCGGGTCGGGGGCACCGCGTTGTGGCTGGACGTCACCGCCGACGATGCCGTCGACAAGATCGCCGAGCACCTGCACGATCACTACGCCGGGCACGCCGACATCCTGGTCAACAACGCCGGCATCACCCGCGACAAGCTGTTGGCCAACATGGACGACGCGCGCTGGCACGCCGTCCTTGCCGTTAATCTGCTTGCCCCGCAACGGCTTACCGAGGGCCTGATCGGCAACGGCAGCATCGGCGAAGGGGGCCGGGTGATCGGCTTGTCGTCGATGGCCGGCATCGCGGGCAACCGCGGGCAGACCAACTACGCCACCACCAAGGCCGGCATGATCGGCCTGACCCAGGCGCTGGCGCCGGGACTCTACGAGAAGGGCATCACGATCAACGCCGTCGCCCCGGGATTCATCGAAACCCAGATGACGGCGGCCATCCCGCTGGCCACCCGCGAGGTCGGCCGCCGGATGAACTCGCTGCTGCAGGGCGGGCAGCCGGTCGATGTCGCCGAGACAATCGCCTACTTCGCCAGCCCGGCTTCAAACGCGGTGACGGGCAACGTCATTCGCGTCTGCGGCCAGGCCATGCTGGGCGCATGACCCCACGTCGCTCGAGGAGATCACGATGAACCAGCCAAGCGGCCTGAAAAACCTGCTGCGCGCGGCGGCCGGGGCGCTGCCCCTGGTGCCCCGCTCCGACCAGCTGCCCAGCCGCACGGTGACCGTCGAGGAACTGCCCATCGACCAAACGAACGTGGCCGAGTACGCGGGGGTCACCGGCCTGCGCTACGGCAACCACGTGCCGCTGACCTACCCGTTCGCGTTGACCTTTCCCGCAATGATGTCCCTGGTGACCGGCTTCGACTTTCCGTTCGCCGCAATGGGATCGGTGCACACCGAAAACCGCATCACGCAGTACCGCCCGATCGCGGTGACCGACACGGTCGGCGTGCGCGTGCATGCGGAGAACCTGCGCGAACACCGCAAGGGTCTGCTGGTGGATCTGGTGACCGACGTCAGCGTCGGCAATGACATCGCGTGGCACCAGGTGACCACCTTCCTGCACCAGCAGCGCACCAGCCTGTCCGACGAGCCCAAACCGCCACCCCAGAAGCAGCCGAAGCTGCCCCCGCCCAGCACCGTGCTGCGGATCAGCCCCCGCCAGATCCGCCGGTACGCCGTCGTCGGCGGCGACCACAACCCGATCCACACCAACCCGATCGCCGCCAAGCTGTTCGGATTCCCGACCGTCATCGCGCACGGGATGTTCAGCGCCGCAGCGGTATTGGCCAACATCGAGGCTAGAATTCCCGACGAAGCGCAGTACTGGGTGCGGTTCGGTAAGCCGCTGGTGCTGCCCGGCACCGCGGGGCTCTACATCGACCAGGGCGATGACGGCGGCTGGGACCTTTCGCTGCGCAACATCGCGAAGGGATATCCGTATCTGACCGGCAGCGTCCGGGCCCTCTAATCCGCCGGCCTGCGGCCCAGCGCGAGCACCTTCAATCCGTATGCGCCGCAGGCGGTCAGCAGGAAGACTCCGAACAGCCACAGCGGCGGGTGGGCCAGCTCCCAGACGAAGATCGCCGCCCAGATCGGTGAGCCCTGGGTGACCGCGAGCACCCCGGCCGCCCCGACCAGCGAGACCGCCGGCGTGTGCAGGTGCGTCCCGGCCGCCCAATTGACCGCCAGCACCACCGCCGATCCCGCGGCCGCGCCGGTGGCCAGCGACGGTGTCAGCATTCCGCCCGCCCCGCCGGCGCGCAGGAACAGCGCCGTCAGCAGCGGTTTCAACACCAGGATGATGAGGGCCGCGGACAGCGTCATGCCGCTGGCGAGGCTCACGGTCAGGACGCTGCGGCCGTTGCCGGGCAGCTCCGGCCACCAATGCGAGCAGATGCCCATCACCAAACCCGCTGCGGCCAGCGCCGGGATCAGCACCCACGTCCGCATCACCCGCGACGGCCGCGCCGCCGCCATGAGCCGGTTGAACACCAATCCCACCGCCAGCGTCACCGGCGCCAGGATCAGTCCGTGCGCGGTCAGCAAATACGACGATTCCGCGCTGGGCCAGTCCAGGCTGGGCTGATCGTGCGTGACGGCCGAGCCGACCGCGACGGCCAGGCTGGAGGTGAGGAACGCCGCGCCCACCGCACGCGGATGCCAGGTGTTTAGCATGATTCGCACGGCAAACAGCGCGCCGGCCAGCGGAACGGCGTAGACGGCACCGAGCCCGGCCCCCGCCGCGCAGGCCAGCAAGACCTGCCGGTCTTCGCCGGACAGCCGCCTCAACCACGCGGTAGCGAAATCGCCCAGGGCCGCGGCGAATTGGCGCGGCGCCCCCTCCCGGCCCAGGGATGCCCCCGAGCCGACCAGCAGCACCTGCAACACGGCGTCGACGCTCCACGCCAGCCGCGGGATCCGGTCGCGGCGGGCGATGGTCTGGGCCAGCGGCGGCACCGGGGTGCTGCGCCGCAGGATCCACCAGCCGAACCCCGCCAGCGCGCCGCCGACCACCGGCCCCAGAGCGCGGCGGACCGGACTGCTGCCGGTGATCCCGGCGAGCAACGTGTCGAAACTGTAGTGGTAGGTGGTGTGCTCGACGAACCGCAGCACCACCGTCGTCGCCAACCCGGCGACCCCGGCCAGCAAGCCGACGATGACTACCGCGCAAAAGAAGTCGAGGTTGCGGCGGCGAGCCGATGGGGGCACCCCACGAATGTAGGGGCTAGCCGGCCGCGGCGGCTTCCCGGTCCTCCGGCGCGCCCCTGAGACCGTGCCAGAACAGGTCGATCATCAGCTCGGCCGCCTCGTCGACGCCGATGTCCCCGGTGCTTAGCCGGTTGGCCATCGCCTCGCCCCCGCCCACCAGCGCCACCGCCATCATCTGATACTCGGTGTCCGACCGCGGGGTGCGGCTGCCGGCCCGCATCAGCTCGGCCACCAGTTCGATGATCTGCTCGCGTCCCTCGCGCACGGTGTGCGCGAACGCCTGCGAGCTGATGGCTTGGGTGTACATCACGATCCAGGACGCGCGGTTCGAGTCAATGTAACGCATAAACGACCCAATAGCGTTGCCCAGCAAGTCCTTTGGGCTTTGAGCGAAGTTGATGTCGGCGCGCACCGCGTCGACGAACCGCCCCAGCTCACGATCCAGGCAGGCGCCGAACAGGTCCTCCTTGGAGCCGTAATACAGATACAGCATCGGCTTGGAGATCTGCGCCTCGGCGGCGATGGCGTCCATCGAGGTCTCGTGATAGCCGTTGACGGAGAACATCTGCACGGCGGCGTCGAGCATCTGCTGTTCGCGGACAGCACGAGGTAACCGCTTGGTACCACCCGCCATCGCTGTGCCTCTCTAGCCCACCTATCTGACTACAGGGTAACGATGATGCGGCCTCTTAGTGGCCACACGTTCGACTGGCGCCCTTCATCGTCGCCACCCGCACCACCGAGTCGTCGACCGCCGCCATCGGCAGGTCGCCCGCGGCCACCGCCTTTTCCAGGCGGTCCAGGACCGCCGGCACCTCGTCGGTGGTGACCCACAGCGCGACGTCGGTGCCGGCCTGCAGCGCGCGCAGCACCGCCTCCGACACGCCGTAGCGATCGGAGATCGCGGCCATGCTGGACAGGTCGTCGCTGAAGACCGGGCCGTTGAACGGCGGGCCGTTGTAGCCCGTGCCGGTGCGCAGCAGCTGGACCGCGGCCCGACTCAGGCTGGCCGGGTCGTCGCCGGTCAGCCCGGGAACCTGCAGGTGACCCACCATCACGGCGACGGGCGTCGCGGTCACCAGCGTCCGGTATGGCACCAGGTCGACGTTCTGCAGGTCGCTCAGCGGAGGGGTGACCACGCCTGCCTTGTGCGAGTCGCCGGAGCCGTGCCCGTGGCCGGGGAAGTGCTTGAGGACCGGCAGCAGACCGGCGTCGCGCAGGCCCTGCGCGAAGGCCCCGGCGTAGGCGGTGACGGTATCGGGATCGGCGCCGAACGAACGGTCCCCGATCACGCCGTCCGGGGAGTCGGTGACGTCGACGACGGGCGCGAAGTCGATGGTGATGCCCAGGTCGCGCATCTTCTTGCCGCGGTCGGCCGCCAGGTCGTGGACCTGCTGGACCGTTTGGGTCTGCGCCAGCTCCCGCGGCGACGGCGCCGTCCCGATCAGCGACCTCAGCCGCGACACCCGGCCACCTTCTTCGTCGACGCTGACCGCCAGCGGAAGCGGCCCCGCCTTGCCCGCGATGTCGGCCAGCGGGCCTTTGAAGATCGACAGGTCCGTCCAGCTGCCGATGAAGATGCCGCCGACGTGATACCCGTTGACGACGGCCCGGGCGTCGTCGGCGTCTTTCACTCCCACCATCAACAGCTGGGCCAGCTTGTCGCGCGTCGACAGCGCGGCCGGGACGGCCGTCGGGTCTGCGCACACCGGCGGCGCGGGGGCGGCCGCCGGCTTGCTGACCGTGGCGGAGGCGCCCGGGGGCCGCGCGCCGTGGTGGCCGCAGCCGGCCACCAGCGCTGTCGCGGCGACGAGCACGGCCAGGGTGCGGGGGAAAGCCATCGGGCCATGTTGTCACGGCGGGCATTTCGTCCCCGGCTCCAGGGGGCATCGGCGGTACGTTGTTGATCAGGGGGCGAGCGCAGCCCATTTGACTGGCAGGGGGGAGCCAGCGATGGCCGGGTTTTCGCGGGCCGCTGCGGCCAGCATCGCGGCGGGGCTGATGATCGGCGCCGCGGCGACTGTTAGTGGCACGCTCATCCTGGAAGGGTTAGAAGACCACACGATGGTGCCGGAACAGACCGCACCGACCGCGCGGAACCCTGCTGGGCCGTATCTGGTGAATTACGGCTCTCGCTGTTGGCATGGTCATTGCGTGCCGTGGCCGTGACTCGTCGGCCCGGCCGGCGAGGGCCGTTCTGCTAGGTTGGCTTTGGGTCGTCCTCGCTGGCGACCACAATCCCCCGCAAAACAGGAGCCGTCGATGAATCGGATCATTGCGCCCGCCGCCGCGAGCGTGGTGGTTGGTCTGTTGCTGGGCGCGGCCGCGATCTTCGGGATCACCTTGATGGTGCAGCAGGACACGAAGCCGCCACTCCCCGGGGGCGATCCGCAGTCGTCAGTGCTCAACCGGGTCGAGTACGGCAACCGTAGCTAGCCTGGCGAGGACCCGGGCAGGTGGGCCGGTCACCTGCTCGTCGGCTGCGCCGCTGTCGCGCCGGTGGTTGCTGTTGGTCGGCGCCGTCGCGCTGGCTTTGACGTTTGCGCAATCCCCCGGGCAGGTCTCCCCCGACACCAAACTCGACCTCACCGCAAACCCGCTGCGCTTCCTGACCCGCGCGACCAACCTGTGGAACAGCGAACTGCCGTTCGGCCAGGCGCAGAATCAGGCCTACGGCTACCTGTTTCCGCACGGGACCTTCTTTCTGGTCGGCCACGCGCTGGGAGTGCCGGGCTGGATAACCCAGCGGCTGTGGTGGGCATTGCTGCTCAGCGTGGGTTTTTGGGGGCTGCTGCGGGTGGCCGAGACGCTGGGAATCGGCAGTCCGACGTCCCGGGTGATCGGCGCCGCCGCGTTCGCGCTGTCGCCGCGGGTGCTGACCACGCTCGGATCGATCTCGTCGGAGACGTTGCCGATGATGCTGGCCCCGTGGGTGTTGCTGCCCACCATCCTGGCTCTGAAATCGGCGCGGGCTGAGACACACAGGTCCGTGCGGGCGCTCGCCGCCCAGGCCGGGCTGGCCGTCGCGTTGATGGGCGCGGTCAACGCGATCGCGACGCTGGCGGGCTGCCTGCCGGCGGTGATCTGGTGGGCGTGCCACCGGCCGAACCGGTTGTGGTGGCGTTACACGGCCTGGTGGGTGCTGGCGCTCTGCCTGGCCATGCTGTGGTGGGTGGTGGCGCTGGTCTGCCTGCGCCACGTCAGTCCCCCGTTCCTGGACTTCATCGAATCCTCCGCCGTGACGACGCAGTGGTCGTCACTGACCGAGATGTTGCGCGGCACCGACAGCTGGACCCCGTTCGTTGCGCCGACCGCGACCGCCGGGGCGCCACTGGTAACGGGGTCGGCGGCCGTCCTGGCCACCTGCCTGGTCGCGGCGAGCGGGCTGGCAGGACTGGCCAGTCCCGCGATGCCGGCGCGGGGACGGCTGGTGACGATGCTGCTGGTCGGGGTGGTGTTGATGGCCGCCGGCTACAGCGGCGGGCTGGGCTCGCCGCTGGCCCACCAGATCCAGGCGTTCCTGGACGCCGGCGGCGCGCCGCTGCGCAACGTGCACAAGCTGGGATCGGTGATCCGGGTCCCGGTGGCGCTGGGCATCGCGCAGCTGCTGGGCCGGGTCGCGCTGCCGGGCAGCACGCCGCGCTCGGCGTGGCTGCGCGCGTTCGCCCACCCTGAGCGCGACCGGCGGGTCGCGGTGGCGGTCGTGGTCCTGACGGCGCTGATGGTCAGCACGTCGCTGGCGTGGACCGGCCGGCTCGCCCCGCCGGGCACGTTCGGCGCGATCCCGGCCTACTGGCACGAGGCCGCCGACTGGCTCGACGCACACAACACTTCTGGCACCGGGTTGCCCGCCCCAGGGCGCGTGCTGGTGGCCCCGGGGGCTCCGTTCGCCACCCAAATGTGGGGCACCACCCACGACGAGCCGCTGCAGGTGCTCGGCAACAGCCCGTGGGGGGTGCGCGACTCCATTCCGTTGACCCCGCCGCAAACCATCCGGTCGCTCGATTCGGTGCAACGCCTGTTCGCCGCGGGCCAGCCCTCGGTTGGGCTGGCCGATACCCTTGCCCGCCAAGGTATTTCGTATGTCGTGGTGCGCAACGACCTGGATCCGGAGACGTCGCGCTCGGCGCGCCCCATCCTGGTGCATCGCGCCATCGAGGGCTCGCCGGGACTGCAGAAGGTGGCGCAGTTCGGCGCACCCGTGGGACCCGGCACGCTGGCGGGATTCGTGACCGACGGCGGGCTGCGGCCGCGCTACCCGGCGGTCGAGATTTACCGGGTCGCCGCCAGCGGCGATCCCGGCGCGCCCTATTTCGTCGACACCGACCGGTTGGCCCGGGTCGACGGCGGGCCGGAGGTGCTGCTGCGCCTCGACGAGCGGCGACGGCTGCTGGGCCGGCCGCCGCTGGGCCCGGTGCTGATGACCGCGGACGCCCAAAGCGCCGGCCTGCCCGCGCCCCTCGTCACCGTCACCGACACCCCGGTGGCCCGCGAGACCGACTACGGCCGCGTCGACGAACATTCGTCGGCCATCCGGGCCGCCGGTGACGCCCGGCACACTTACAACCGCGTCCCCGACTATCCGGTCCCGGGCGCCGACACGGTGTTCGGGGCATGGAACGGCGGCCGCATCACCGTCTCGAGCTCGTCGTCGGACTCCACCGCGATGCCCGACGTCGCGCCGGCGACCTCCTCCACCGCGGCCGTCGACGGCGACTCGGGGACGGCGTGGGTGTCCAACGCGCTGCAGGCCGCCATCGGGCAGTGGCTGCAGGTGGACTTCGACCACCCGGTGAGCAACGGCGCCATCACCATCACGCCCAGCGCCACCGCCGTCGGCGCCCAGGTCCGCCGCATCCTGGTCGAGACCGCCAACGGCAGCACCACCCTGCGGTTCGACGAGCCCGGCAAGCCGCTCGCGGCGGCGCTGCCGTACGGCGAAACCCCGTGGGTGCGGGTCACCGCCGCCGGCACCGACGACGGGTCCCCCGGTGTGCAATTCGGCATCACCGACCTGTCGATCACCCAGTACGACGCGTCCGGATTCGCCCACCCGGTCAGCCTGCGCCACACCGTGCAGGTGCCCGGGCCGCCGCCGGGCTCGGCGATCGCGGGCTGGGACCTGGGGTCGGAACTGCTCGGCAGGCCGGGCTGCGCGCGGGCGCCCGACGGCGTGCGCTGCGCGGCGTCGGCGGCGCTGGCGCCGGAAGAGCCGGTCAACTTCAGCCGCACCCTGACCGTCGCGGCCCCGGTCTCGGTGACGCCGACGGTGTGGGTGCGGCCACGGCAGGGGCCCAAGCTGGCCGATCTGGTCGCCGAGCCGAACACCGTTCGGGCCCAAGGGGATTCCGACGTGGTGGACATCCTCGGCTCGGCGTATGCGGCCACCGACGGCGACCCGGCCACCGCGTGGACGGCGCCGCAGCGGGTGGTGCAACACAAGTCCCCGCCGACGCTGACCCTCGCCCTGCCGCGGCCCACCGAGGTCGCCGGGCTGCGCCTGGCGCCCAGCCGGTCGACGCTGCCGGCGCACCCGACGGTGGTGGCAGTCAACCTGGGCGACGGACCGCAGGTCCGTGAGCTGAAACCGAGTGAGCCACAAACGCTTTCGCTCAAACCGCGGGTGACCGACACCGTCAGTATCAGCCTGCTCGACTGGGAAGACGTGATCGACCGCAACGCCCTGGGCTTCGATCAGCTCAAGCCGCCAGGGCTGGCCGAGGTCGCGGTGCTGGGCGCCGACGGCAACCCGATCGCACCCGCCGACGCCGCCCGCAACCGGTCGCGGGAGATCACCGTCGGTTGCGATCGCGGACCGGTCATCGCCGTCGCGGGCCGGTTCGTGCACACCTCGATCCGCACCACCGCCGGCGCGCTGCTGGACGGCGAACCCGTCGCGGCGCTGCCCTGCGAACGCGAGCCGATCGCGCTGCCGGCGGGCCAACAGGAGCTGTTGATCAACCCCGGCCCGCAGTTCGTCGTGGACGGGGCACACCTGTCGACTCCGGCTTCGACCGAACTGCCCAGCGCCTCTGTGGTTCCCGCCCACACCGGAGCGTGGGGTCCGAGCCGCCGCGAGGTGCGGGCCCCCGCCTCGGCCGCCTCCCGGCTGCTGGTCATCCGCGAGAGCATCAACCCCGGCTGGGTGGCGCGCACCGGCGCCGGGGTCCGATTGACGCCGGTCGCGGTCAACGGGTGGCAGCAGGGCTGGGTCGTGCCGGCGGGGGATCCCGGCACCATCACACTGACCTTCGCCTCCAATTCGCTGTACCGGGCGGGTCTGGCGGTGGGGCTGGCGTTGCTGCCGCTGCTGGCCGCCATCGCGTTGTGGCGCACCCGGCGCGGGCGTGCCTACGACGAGCCCGCTCAACCGTGGGCTTCCGGGCGCTGGGCGGCGGTGTCCGTGCTGGCGGCCGGGGCGGTCATCGCGGGCGTGGTGGGCGTCGTCGTGGTCGGCGCCGCCCTGGGCCTGCGGTACGCCCTGCGCCACCGGCAGCGCTGGCGCGACGCCGTGACCGTGGTGCTGAGCGCGGGCGGGCTGACCCTGGCCGGGGCGGCGCTGTCCCGCCATCCCTGGCGATCGGTCGACGGTTACGCCGGGCATTCGGCGAATGTGCAACTGCTGGCGCTGATTTCGCTTGCGGTGCTTGCCGCTTCGGTCGTGACGGTGCCGCAACGGGAGCCGCGGCCGCGCGACCAATGACAGCCGAGGTGTTGGCTACCGGTTTTCCTGCTGGTTGACTGGATATACGGCACGGTGTGATCGCCGCCGCCGGAGGAGTTACGGCCATGGGATGGTTTTCGGCACCCGAATACTGGCTGGGCAGACTGGTGCTCGAGCGCGGTGTCGCGGCCATCTACTTGATCGCATTCCTCGCGACCGCACTGCAGTTCCGGGCCCTCATCGGCGAACACGGAATGCTGCCGGTGCCAAGGTTTTTGGCCGGGCGATCGTTTTGGCGGTCGCCGAGCCTTTTTCATCTGCGTTACTCCGACCGGCTGTTCGCGGGCGTGTCCTGGCTGGGCGCGGCGCTGTCGGCGGCCATCGTCGCCGGTGCGGCCGACCGGGCGCCGCTGTGGGCCGCGATGCTGGCGTGGCTGACGCTGTGGGTGCTCTACCTTTCCATCGTCAACGTCGGGCAGACCTGGTACGGGTTCGGCTGGGAGTCTCTGCTGTTGGAGGCGGGGTTCCTGATGATCTTCCTCGGCAACGACCGGGTGGCGCCCCCGGTGCTGACGCTGTGGATGGCCCGGCTCCTGCTGTTCCGGGTCGAGTTCGGCGCGGGACTGATCAAGATGCGCGGCGACCCGTGCTGGCGCGACCTGACTTGCCTGTACTACCACCACGAGACCCAACCCATGCCGGGGCCGTTGAGCTGGTTCTTCCACCACCTGCCCAGGCCGCTGCACCGCGTCGAGGTGGCGGGCAACCATTTCGCCCAGCTGGTCGTGCCATTCGGGTTATTCGCGCCGCAGCCGGTGGCCAGCGTGGCTGCGGCGATCGTCGTGGTCACCCAGCTGTGGCTGGTGGCGTCGGGCAACTTCGCCTGGCTCAACTGGCTGACGATCATCTTGGCGTTCAGCGCCATCGACGATTCGTCGTTCTCGACGCTCTTCCGGATACCCGCTCATGCTGGTCCGGCGGCACCGCCGCTGTGGTTCGCCGTCCTGGTGATCGCGATCACCGGCACCTTGCTGTTCATGACGTACTGGCCGGTGCGCAACATGCTCTCCTCGCGTCAGCGAATGAACATGTCCTTCAACCCATTTCACCTGGTGAACACCTACGGTGCGTTCGGCAGCATCGGCCGCATCCGGCGCGAGGTGGTGATCGAGGGCACCGACGAAGAGCGGCTGACCCGGCACACCGCGTGGAAGGAGTACGAATTCAAGGGCAAGCCCGGTGCCGTGGGCCGGCTGCCACGCCAATGGGCGCCGTATCACCTGCGCCTGGACTGGCTGATGTGGTTCGCGGCGATCTCGCCGGGCTATGCCCACCAGTGGCTGACGCCCCTGCTGCAGCGGCTGCTGCGCAACGATCGGCCGACGCTTCGCTTGTTGCGGCACAACCCCTTCCCGGATTCGCCACCACGATATGTCCGCGCGCAGCTCTACGAATACCGTTTCACCACGTTCGCCGAGCTGCGCCGGGATCGGGCGTGGTGGCATCGCACGCTCATTGGCGGGTACGTCCGGCCCGTAGCGCTCGAGAAAGCGACGAGCGCGCCCGCCAGTTGAGGGCAGGCGGTCAGACGAGTCTGGTGATGTCGGCGATGCGGGCGCGCTGGGAGTAAACGGCTACAGCGTCTCGTCCAATTCACCGAGCCGGTCGGTCAACCGCAGGTTCTCGGAGTAGTCGACGGGGCAGCAGATCAGCGACACCCCGTCGTCGGCGAGCGCAGCCTTGAGCGTCGGCAGCAGTTCATCGGCGGCGTTGATCCGATAGCCCTTGGCGCCGAAGCTTTCCGCGTAGAGCACGATGTCGGGGTTACCGAACTTCACGTAGTAGTGCTCGCCGAGCTCGAGGTCCATCTTCCACTCGATGAGGCCGTAACCGCCGTCCTCCCAGATCAACACCACGAGCGGTATCCGCTCCCGGACGGCGGTCTCGATTTCCTGGGAATTCATCAAAAACGCGCCGTCGCCCACGACGGCCAGCACCTTGCACTCAGGACGCGCCAGCTTGACGCCGAGGGCGCCCGGCAACGCGAAGCCCATGGTGGACAGGCCGTTTGAGATCAGGCAGGTGTTGCGCTCGTAGGTCGGATAGAGCCGCGCCATCCACATTTTGGTCGCGCCGGTGTCCACCAGGACCACGTCGCTGCGGCCCAGCGCGGCGCGGGTGTCGGCGACCACCCGCGCGGGCGCCAGCGGGTAGCGCGAATCCTGTTGGCCCCGTTCGAACTCCTCCGCGAGCAGGCCGAAGCCGGGGACTTCGGGGTCGGCCTCATACGCGTGGCCCTCGAGTGCTTCCGTGAGCGCATCCAGCGATTCACTGATGTCGCCGATGATGCCGACGTCGACCGAATAATGCGCGTCGACCTCGGCCGGGAAGCGATGAATGTGGATGATCTTCTTGTCGGCCTGCGGATTGATCCGGATCGGGTCGAACTCCTGCAGCTCGTAGCCGATCGCCAGCACCACGTCGGCATTGTCGAAGCCGAAGTTGACGTAGTCGTGCCGCATGAAACCGAGCGTCCCGATGCTGTTGGGGTGGTCGTCTGGCATGACGCCCTTGCCGTGGAAGGTGTTGGCCACCGGTATGCCGGTCTCCTCGGAGAAGCGGACCAGGGCCTTGGTGGCATCGGCGCGGGCGGCGCCATGCCCGGCCAGCGCCACGGGCCGCTTCGCCCGCCGCAGGATGTCGACCGCTCGTTCCACCTGGCGAGCTGCCGGCGCGTCGGGGCGAACGACGTTGCGGGGCAACGGCGTCAGGTCGGGATAGTCCGCGGCATCCGCATCTATGTGTTCGGGCACGGCCAGGTAGACGGCCGCCGGGCGTTCGGCCTCGGCGAGCTTGAACGCCTTGCGGACCATCTCGGGTATGGCGCGCGGGGTCGGGATGCTCGCGGCCCACCGCGTGATCGGGGCGAACATCGACACCAGGTCGACGTACTGGTG
>NZ_JAOPWB010000266.1 GCF_025965855.1 Mycobacterium sp.
CCTCGACGGAACCGCGCGCATCGCCCGCAACGAACTCTTCCGCAACCTCGACACCGCCAACTACCGATACACCGACTGGCTATGGGGCTACTCGTCCGACCGGACGGCATGACTCATCCACCCCGCCCGGTGCGATTGACACTGCCGAATCGGAAAGCTCTGTTGGACAACATTGATTGCTCAATGTTCGAGCAAGAAAGGTGAAGATCATGGAAGGTTGTGCACCACAGATCCCGGTTGCCATGACCACGCCGAGCCTAAATCGTGGGGTCGCGTTCAGTCATGCGGAGCGACGCCGGCTGGGACTGACGGGCCGGCTCCCCTCGGCGGTGCTCACCTTGGAGCAGCAGGCCGAGCGTGTCTGGCAGCAGTTGCAAAGCTTGCCAACCGATTTGGCTCGCAATCTGCTTCTCGATCAGCTGCATTACCGCCATGAGGTGCTGTATTTCAAGGTGCTCTGCGAGCATCTGACCGAGTTGTTGCCGGTGGTTTACACGCCGACGGTCGGGGAGGCGATCCAGCGGTTCTCCGATGAATACCGCGGGCAGCGGGGGCTGTATCTGTCCATCGACTCCCCTGATGAGATCGCCCAATCCTTTGAGACGCTGGGGCTGGGTCCCGACGACGTCGATCTGATCGTGTGCACCGACGCCGAGGCCATCCTGGGCATCGGTGACTGGGGGGTGGGCGGAATCCAGATCGCGGTCGGGAAACTAGCGCTCTACACCGCCGGAGGCGGCATCGATCCCCGGCGCGCCATGGCGGTGTCGCTGGATGTCGGCACCGACAACGAGCAGCTGCTCAACGACCCGTTCTATTTGGGCAACCGCCACGCCCGCCGCCGCGGTACAGAGTATGACGCGTTCATCCAGACCTTCATCGAAACCGCTGATCGGGTATTCCCCCACGCGATCTTGCATTTCGAAGACTTCGGACCCGACCATGCGGGCGCCATCCTGGACAAGTATTCACCTGATTACTGCGTGTTCAACGACGACGTGCAGGGCACCGGCGCCGTGGTGATGGCCGCGGTGCACTCCGGGGTGAAGGTCAGCGGCATACCGATGAAAGACCAGAAGGTCGTCATCTTCGGTGCCGGCACCGCCGGAGTTGGTATCGCCGATCAAATCCGCGACGCGATGGTGGCCGACGGCGCCACCGTGGAGCAGGCCACGGCTCAAATCTGGCCTATCTCCAGGCGAGGGTTGCTCTTTGACGACATGAACGACCTGCGCGACTTCCAGATTCCCTACGCCAAGAACCGCCGACAGCTAGGTGTCGCCGCTGCGAATCCTGTGGGGCTGCTCGAGGCGATCAAGATGGCCGCACCGACCATCTTGGTGGGCACCTCAACGGTGCACGGCGCGTTTGACCGCGAGGTAATCGAGGCGATGGCCGCATCCACGCAACGTCCGCTGATCTTGCCGCTTTCCAACCCGACCTCGCGGATGGAGGCCATGCCGGACGATGTCCTGGCCTGGTCCGACGGCAAGGCACTTGTCGCTACCGGCACCCCGGTCGGCCCCGTGGAACACAACGGCACCAGCTACAGCATCGGTCAGGCCAACAACGCGCTGGTGTTCCCTGGTCTCGGGCTGGGGGTGATCGTCGCCGGAGCCAAGCGGGTGACCAAGAGAATGCTCGACGCCGCCGCCAAAGCCCTTGGCCAACAAGTTGACCCCGCCACACCAGGTGCCGCCCTGCTGCCAGATGTGAAGAACCTGCGGGCCATATCGGCGGTGGTGGCCGAGGCGGTCTACGCCGCGGCCGTCGAGGACGGCGTGGCAACAAAAAGCCCCGACAACGTTGCGCAAGCCATCGCGGACACCATGTGGCTGCCCGAATACGACAAAGGGCACCGCCAGTGACAGTTTCGGCGCCGGCGCAACCCACCCTGCCCCTGTCGTGGCAACGTGGACGACCGCATCTGGATTGACCCGGCGGGAAAGGGCCGCGGCAACAGCTGCCGAACTGATGGTCAACTGCTTTGAATCCGAAGGCATTTCGGCTGTCTTTGGCATCCCGGCGAGTAGAACTTCCCGCTTCGTTCAGAAATTGGCCGCATCAAACATCAGATACATGATGACCCGACACGAGCGGGCCGCCGCGTCCATGGCCGGAAGGTACGGCTAGGTGACTGAACGCGCGGCCGTCGTGACGGCCACCCTCGGACCCGGCGCGATCAACATGCAACTCGGCGTGGCCGATGCCACCACCAACAGCACTCCGATGGTCGCGATGTTCGCCCCTGTGACCCGCTGGTCCGAGGCGGTGCCGGCCGCACAGGCGATCCCGGAGGTGTTCCGCAAGACCTTTCAAGCTGGCCGAAACCGAACGACCCGTCGCGGTCTACCTAGCGATCCCGAACGCGCGCTGTAGCTCTGTGCCGCGGCTGTCGGAAGTACCGCGACCAGGCAATTATGTAGATGACTAACGCGGCGACGAGCGCCACAGCGCGTAGCGGAGATTGACCGGCGGCATTGTCAGGCGGCCGGCACGGCGCCGCCCTCGGTGAGCTCGATTTCGGCGTCGAGGTCGCGTCCGGTCAGGTCGGCGGACATAAAGGCTGGGGTTTGCGGCAGGTTGAGGTGCACGTCGGCTTGGGCGCTGATCTGGACCGTGGCCTTGTCGAGGGTGAAGTCGATGACGTGTCCGCCACCGGTGCGGTCCTCGGTGAGGAAATGCAGGTGGTAGCCGGCGACTCCCAGACCCTGGGCGTAGTCGGGGGTACGGAAGCCGATCAGCGTTCCTTGCACGTTGGTGAAGGTCGTGGTGGCCTGGTGCTTGGTGGCTTCGACGAACGCCGGGTAGGGTTGCGCCACCTTGGCGACCGTGCGGGTGTGCACCCACTGGAACGGACCGTCGATTCGGATGGCGTAGAACAGATTCTTGCTCGGCGTCACTGTGTCGATGAAGGCCTCCAGTGCCACGCGTCGCGCCGGGCCATCGAGGTGGTGGATCGCGTCGGTGCTGAAGAAGGTGACCTGGGCGAACGGTGTGGTCTCCTGCGGGTCGACGGGTGTGGCGGTGCCGTCGGAGCGGAGGCGGTAGAACTGTCCCTCGACGGCCACCATCTCGCCGTCCAGTTGGTTGAAGGTGCCGAGCCCGAAGTCGCCGTGCTTGGCGATCTCGGCGAAGGTGACGTCACCGTCGTAGACCCCGTCAAGCAGGGCCGCCATCGTGGACGTCTGGTAGATGCCGCGTTGGGGCCCCGGGTCCTGATGTAGCGGCCCGACGTGCCGGTGCCTGACCACAGGCGTGGCCGATGGAAGACGTGTCTGCTGGGCGGTAGGCAAAGTGCTCATGGTCGATGCGTTTTCTGCGCCGGCGGTTATGCGGGTACGTCTTGATGGACAAGGGCGCCGAGGGTGTGGTTGTCGCTGTAATCCACGGGGACATCGACGATCACGGGACCGGGGGTGTCGATGGCCTGCTTGAGCACCAGCTCGAAGTCGTCTGGTGAGCTGACCCGCAATCCGGTGGCGCCGAAGCTCTCGGCAAATGTCACGGTGTCGACCGGACCGAATTCGACCCCCGAGGTCCGCCCGTACTTGGCCTGCTCCTGGAAGGCGACCATGTCGTATGTGCCGTCGCGCCACACCAGGTGCACAAGGTTGGACTTCAGTCGCACGGCCGTCTCCAGCTCCATGGCTGAGAACAGGAAGCCACCGTCTCCTGACATAGAGACGACCGTCTTCTCGGGGTGGACCAGGGTGGCCGCGATCGCCCAGGGCAGGGCCACCCCAAGCGTCTGCTGACCATTGGAGATCAGCAGCGTGCGCGGCTGGTAGGAACGGAAGTGACGCGACATCCAGATGGCATGAGAGCCGACGTCACACGTCACGATCGTGTCATCGGCGAGCAGCCCGCGCAGCGCCCGCACGATCCGCAACGGATGGACACGGTCGGGCAGCTCCCGGTAGGGCATCTCCTCCAGCTCCAAAAGCCTGCCTCGCAGGTCGGTGACCAGTGAGCTGCTCTGCGCCGACAGCTTGAGTTCGCCCAGCCGCGCGGCGAGCGCGTTCACGGTCTGCACGACGTCTCCCCACAGCTCCAGGGCGGGCTGGTAGGTGTTGTCAATCTCGGCCGGCAGGGCGTCGAGATGGATGAGCTGCGCGCCTGGCGCCACGTTCCACAGCTTGGGGTCGTATTCCACCGGGTCATAGCCGATGGTCAAGATCACGTCGGCGTGGGCCAGCAGCACGTCGCCTGGCTGGTTGCGGAACAGTCCGATGCGTCCGACGAAGTGATCCTCCAGTTCGCGCGAGAGCGCCCCCGCGGCCTGGTAGGTCTCCACCACCGGAAGGTCGGTGCGCGCGAGCAATTGGCGGATCGCGGCCGTGGCATCCACATCGCCCGCGCGCACCCCGAGCAACAGGACGGGCAGCCGCGCGCCGCGCAACATCTGCACCGCGCGGTCGACGGCTTCCGCGGGTGCGGCGCCCATGGCCGGGACCAGCGAGGGACCGGCCGCAGGCAGGGCCACGGTCGCCGAACCGGCCGCCACATCTTGGGGCAGCACCACGACCGAGGCGCCCCCAGCAGGCCCGCACGCCTTGCGGAAGGCATTGGTGACGACTTCGGGCACGTTGGCGGTGTCGTTCACCTCGCCGGCGAACTTCGTGATCGGGGTGAACATGGACACCGCGTCCATCGACTGGTGTGTCCGCTTGAGTCGGTCAGGGAGCGTGACGGCCCCGCACAACGCCACCACCGGGTCTCCCTCGGTGTTGGCGGTGACCAGGCCGGTCGCGAGGTTCGTGGTGCCAGGGCCTGAGGTCACCAGGACGACGCCGGGCGTGCCGGTCAGCCGTCCGATGCCCGCCGCCATGAACGCGGCATTCTGCTCATGCCGGCAGACGATCAACT
>NZ_JAOPWB010000267.1 GCF_025965855.1 Mycobacterium sp.
ACGGGCGAATGTATCGAAATTCATCACACATTGACGGCGGCCGGCGAGTCATCGGCTTGGCCGTCAGGACGAGGTGGCGGATCGGCCCGGTTCTGACATGCCGTGCCGGTCATGATGTTCGGGCAGACGCCGACGTGGCTAGCCACCACCGGCCGCTGAACGCGCGCTGCATTCTGGGCCGAGATGGAGCCGTGCACTGGGCACGACCAGCGTCTATTGCGAGCTCGAAGAAGATGCCTCGCGCACGCGATCGGAAGTGCCGGCGCAGGATCCAGTCGGCACAGAAAAGCCAAACTCCTTGTCATACAGGCGGGTTGACGATCACGGTGAGGGCCGCCGCCTGGTCCCGACCCGCTGGTGGCGTTCGGTGTGGCGCCCTGACGTTCCCGCCGGGCGCCTCGCGACATTGGGTTGAGCGCTCTGAGGATTTTCCGTGTTCGCCGGAGGAGGCGTGATGGTGCAGCGACACGATGTCGGGTTCACCGTCGAGGGCGGAGTGACGCTGCGCGGCTGGTTGTTTGTGCCGGACGCTGCCGGTGCCCGGCCGAGCATCACCATGGCGCACGGTTATGCAGGGGTGCGTGAGCACGGGTTGGAGCGGTTCGCCCGGGTGTTTGCCGAGGCGGGGTTCGTGGTGTTGGTGCACGACCATCGCGGTTTTGGGGCCAGCGAAGGTGAGCCGCGCTATGACGTGGACCCGTGGCGCCAGATCGCCGATTGGCGCCGGGCGATCTCCTATCTGGAGAGCCGCCCGGAGGTGGACCCGCACCGGATCGGGTTGTGGGGCACCAGTTACGCCGGTGGGCATGCGATCGTGCTGGGCGCCACCGACCGACGGCTGCGCGCGGTGGTCGCCCAGGTGCCCACGGTCAGCGGCTATCAGCAGAGCCTGCGCCGGGTGCCGCCGGATCAGGTGGCTGCTTTGGAGGCCAGCTTCATCGCCGATGATCGTCGCCAGTTCCGCGGTGAACCGCCGGCCACGCAGGCCGTTGTCAGCGCGGATCCGGGTGTGCCGGCGTCCTACCGTTCGCAAGACGCTATGGCGTTTTACACCCAGCCGGTGCCCGACGGCGTCTGGGACAACGTCGTCACCGTGCGCTCCACCCGCGCCGCGCGTATGTATGAGCCGGGAATGTGGCTTTCGCGGGTGTCGCCGACGCCGCTGCTGATGATCGTGGGACTGAGCGACGCGATCACCCTCGCCGACGTGGCGCTCGGCGCCTACGAGCGGGCCCTGCAGCCCAAGAAACTCGTCACCGTTGTGGGTGGGCATTTCGACCCCTACCTGAAAGGGTTCGACGAGTCCAGCGCGGCCGCGTGCGCCTGGTTCACCGAACACCTCACCTAGCCACGCCCAATCGCCCTGCCCAGGAAAGGAAACGGATATGACCGAGCTGCGCTACGAGGTATTGGTGAACGACGGCGTGCGGCGTCACCGGGCGCAGCGGCTACCCGACGGCAGTCCGATCGTGTCCTCGCCGCTGGCCACCACGCTGATCCTCGGCGACCACGACGCCGTGCTGGTCGACGTGCCGTTCACCCGCGAACAGGTGGCGCGGGTCGGCAACTGGGTCGAAAGCTTCGGCAGGGAGCTGGCCTACATCTACGCCACCCACGGGCACGGCGATCACTGGTTCGGCACCGACCTGCTGCTGCAACGCTTCCCTGGCGCCATCGCCTACGCGACCGAGGGCACGATCGCGATGATGCACAAACAAGCCACCGCAGGCCGCGCCGAGCGCTGGGACGTCGATTTTCCCGGGCTGATTCCCGACAGCCCGGTGGTCTACCGACCGATCCCTCCCGAGGGGTTTGAGCTTGAGCGCCACCGCCTGGTTGCGATCGAGACCGGCCACACGGACACCGACGACACCACTGTGCTGCACGTCCCGTCCATCGGCCTGGTCGTCGCCGGCGACGTCGCCTACAACGGGGTGCACCAGTACCTACTGGAAAGCGCCGGAGGCGGAATTACGGCGTGGCTCAACGCACTTGACCGGGTTGCCGCGTTGCGGCCACGCGCGGTGGTCGCCGGCCATAAGAACAAAGACCTGCCCGACGATCCGGCCATCCTGGAGCAGACCCGCGACTACCTCCTTGACGCGCGGCGGCTGCTCGCCGTCAAACCCAGTCCGCGTGAGTTCTACGACCAGATGATCGAGCGCTACCCAGACCGGCTCAACGTGGGACCAGTCTGGTACGGCGCGTTGGGATTACTGTCGTGAGTCGCCCGGACCCGCCGCGGATTTGCGGAAATCCGTTGAGCGACACGAAGTCACCATCGGTGTGCGATGAGGTGACGCGCTGGTTCTTCGATGGCTACCTTTCCCTCTGGGTCGGGGTAGGAAGCGGCACGATCGCACGGGGGCCGGAGTTCATCCTGGACTACTGGGGTGTACCCCTGCACCGCTGCACGCCGGACGGGAGCGTGTGGCTGCTGGACGGCGCCGGCGTGGTAGGCCTGCTGTCGCGCACTCACAGTCGATTGCGCGCCCAGGGCTACTCCTACACGGCTGTCCCGGACTGCAAGGTCACCATCTATCACCGCGCCGGGGCGGCCATTGAAGTGATCTGGTCGCGCCGTCGTGCCGATGGCAGCGAGATTGAGCGGCTGGCCGTGCATTTCGAGGTTGCCCGAGGATCAGCGGGCTGGCGCATGGTAGGGATTCAGACAGCGCCGACGAGCGCCAACACGCTGAATGCGGCGTGGGGCCGGGCGACGTGAACGGGTCGGCGGTGTCCGGCCGGCTGGTGTTCATTCCGGGCTTCTTGGACAACGCGGGGCTGTGGCGGGGCGTCATCGACCGGTTGGGCCTGCCGGGCTGGGTGTCGGTGCGGGTGAACCTGCGCGGCACCGGCCGCGCCGAGCCGGGCCGTCGGGGCGCCACGCTGGAGGCCTACCGCGATCAGGTGCTCGCCCTGCTTGATCTTTTTGACCGCACGTCGGCATGTCCGGTGGTCGTGGTCGGGCACAGCATGGGCGCACAGGTCGCCGAGCTGGTGGCCGGATGCCGCCCGCACAGCTGTGTCGGGCTCGCGCTGGTCACACCAATCCCGTTGCGGGGTTTTCCGTTATCGGCCGAGCAGGCGGCGGCCTTCGACAAGGCGGCGCGCAGCAGAGATCCGGCTGTGGCCACGGCCGGCCGCGAGGCGTTATTGGTGTCGGAGTCGCCCCACGTGCTCGACGCACTGGTGCGGTCCACCTTGGCAACCCCGCCGCAGACCGCGCTGGAAGCCGTGCGCGCATGGACCTCGGGCCATCCACTGGGCATCAGACCCTCCATCGTTACCGCTCCGACGCTGCTGATCACCACCGACGACACGTTCGCTTCCCGCGACCTCGTCCGCGACGCCGTCGCCAGCAGATTCCGGCACGCGGAAACGGCCTACGTGCCGAATGCGGGGCACTGGCCGCATGTCGAGCAACCTGGCGGTGGCGGCCATCCTGACCCCCGTTTTGTCCGCGCCATCACACGTAGTGAATTGGAGGCCAAACGATGAAAGCGATACAGTTCGCCGACCACGGCGAGCCCAAAGACGTTCTGGAAGTGACGGATCGGCCGCTGCCCGAGCCCGGCGAGGACCACGTGCGCGTGCGGGTTCTACTCAGCCCGATCAATCCATCAGACCTGCTGTATGTGCGCGGACACTACTCAGGGGTGACTCCCACCTTTCCGGCCTCCGCCGGTTTCGAAGGCGTGGGCGTCGTTGACGCTCTCGGGCCGGGCGTGCAGGAACTCAGGGCGGGCCAGCGCGTCTTCGCCCGAAACTCCCAGGGCGGCAACTGGGCCGACTATGCCGTCATTCCCGCAGCGCAGGCGTTCCCAGCTCCGGAAGGCATCCCCGACGAGCAGGTGGCGTCCTTCCTCATCAACCCGGCCAGCGCGATCCTGATGGTGCGCCACGTCCTGCGGGTGCCACGCGGGGAGTGGTTGTTGCAGTCGGCGGCGAGCTCCGAGCTGGGGCGCATGATCATCAGGCTGGCCCAACGCGACGACATCCGGACCCTCAACGTGGTCCGCAGAAGGGAAGCGGCCGCCGGACTGGAAGCGCTTGGCGCCGATGCGGTGATCGTCTCGACCGACGCACCGATCGACGAGCAGGTCCACGAAACCGTTGGGCCGCAAGGAGTCCGGTACGCCATCGACCCCGTTGCCGGCCAGACCGGAACCGAGATCTTCCGGTCGCTACACCCCGACGGCCGAATGCTGGTCTACGGGTCTCTCACCGGCGAGCCGATCCTCGTCGGAGAAGACCCGCGGTTCACCCTGTCGGGCCGGCGCACCCTCGAGGTGTACTGGCTCGGCTACTGGCTACCACGCCTCGATGACAGCGACTTCTATCCCAGCGGCACCCCCGCCATAGCCCAGCTCTTCGATGAAATCGCCGACCTCATGCGGGAAGGCGTTCTCGCGACCTCCCCCGGCACGAAGTATCCGCTCACTGAGATCCATGCGGCCGTGACCGAGGCCGAGTCTGTGGCACGCAGCGGCAAGGTGTTCCTAGCTCCCAGCCAGTCTCCGTAAGCCGCCCGACTGGCTACTCCCACTGTCCACAGGCCGATCCCAGCGCCGGCCGGATTCGGCCACTCCCAGCGAAGCGATCAGCTGCTCTCACCACAGGCCATGGGCGAGTTCCTGATTCGGATCGCCGACGCATTCGAACTCGCCAGCCCGCGCGTGATCGCGCCCGACATTGGCACCGGAGCCGCGTTGTACGCGGCGGCGTTGTATCCAGGCCGGTTGCGCAGCCTGATCACGGTCAGCCAAGTGCGCGCCGTAGGAGGGCTTCGGAGGCCGACAGGTAGCGATCGATGTAGGCGCTGTCGAGGCCTTGAGTCGGCAGGATCGGTTGGGCTTTGTGGCCGAACATGAGCCCGGTTTTGCCTTCGAGTTCCGGTGCGAACAGCAGTGGCACCATCCGTTTGGCGTAGGTCTCAGGGGATTGCATGAAGATGCCCACAGCGGTCTCGACGAGTTTGTGAGTGATGCTGCCGTCACCCAAGAGGTTGCTTCGGATGCCGGTCTTGATGAGGTAGGGGCCCAACCCGAAGAACGCCGGACCGGGGAACCAGTTCTCCGCTCCGAGTACCAGGATCTCGTTACCGGCGAGTGTGTTGCCGTGCGCCACCATGGATCGGTAGTTCTTCTCTGAGTTGAGGTCGTCGGGGTTTCCGATCTCACCCGTCCCCGGGGACCCCATGACGAAAACCCGTGGCCTGGGTGCACCGGCGTCGCGTGCTGATCCGAGTCTGGGGCTCAGACCCTGAAGGACCGCGAGACGGCTCAGGTAGCTGATCGCCACATCGCGTTCGACATGTTCACGCGTCTCTTCGCGGGTCTTCGCGGCGATGATTCCGGTGGTGAACAGCATAAGGTCGAAGGATTCCGCCGGGAGTTCGCGGCCTACGCGGACGGCCTCTCGCATCGAGGACAGATCGGCTGAAACGAACGTCAGCCGGGCAGCGGGGTCGTCGCGGAATGTTCGCCCGACCACGGTGACCTCAGCACCGCGCGCCAAGGCTTGCTGAGCGATGGCTCGTCCGAGGCCGTTAGTCCCACCGACGACAGCCAATCTTTTTGACGAGAGGTCGAGTCGCTGGATCGGAACCGGCCGGATGGTCACACTTCGATCCGGAACCCCTTTGATGGAAGTCTTTGGCTTCCTGAAGCTTTGGGGATCGCTAACAGCGCAGCTCTTTGATGCGTTCACTGGTATTTCCTTTCTGATGTGTGTTTGTAGTGGTCCGATGTGTGTTTGTGCTGGTGTGTCACTTGACGAATTCGCCAGCGTCGACGGGGAGGCTGACGCCGGTGATGTAGCGAGCGTCGTCGGAGTCGAGGAACACCACGGCGTTGGCGATGTCCACCGACTCGACCCAGGGGATGGGAAGCGCGTTGAGCGCCTTGAATACCGGTGCGATTTCCTGGCGGTGATGTCGCCGGGGCGGTCGGGCAGCAGCTGGCCGTCCTGGGGCGACGAGGGGGCCTACTGCTGGGCCGCCGTAGCTACTGGCTCGGCATGAGCAGGTGCGGCACCGCTCAGCAGCGCTGCGTCGACTCGCCATAGTGTGATGCTAGACCAATCATTTGTGGTATACAAATGATCTATGCCATACATAAGGCTTGCATGTCCCATATCGTTGGTCGGTTTGCGCTATCCTCGTCCTGATGGATGACGCCGCGATGGACCAACTTCCCATCGTTTTGCCGCAGCCACGGGGGCATTCGGGACCGCTGCTGGAGCTGGTTGCACGGCGAATCCGCGCCGAGGCGGAATCTGAGGTCGAGAACTTCGACCTGCGCCCTCGCCACGTCATAGCGCTAACGCTTCTAGACCTCGTGGGAGAGCAGAGCCAGTCCGACCTTGCCGAGGCACTGCGAGTCGACCGAACCAATCTGGTCGGCCTGCTCAACGACCTCGAAACCGCGCACCTCATCGAGCGCCGACGCTCCCCACAAGACCGCCGCCGCCACACGGTGAGCCTCACGTCGGCAGGAATGCGCCGACTGGCCGAGGTGCAAAACGCACTCGCTGCCGCAGAACAACGGGTGCTCTCTGCCCTCGACGCCGAGCAGCAAGCCACCCTCCACGCACTGCTCCAGCAGGTCACCGCGAACACGGCCGAGTGCAGCGAGCAGTCGCAAACCCGCCGCAGGGCAGAGCGCGCCGACGCGAAATTGGGATAACCCTCACGTGGCGGATCCACGACCGCTCGGACTGTCCACACAGCGGATACGAGCGTGAGCTCAACCAACGACGCTCGTAGGCATGTGGTCACCGATTGAGCACCACCACCCGCAGCGCCATGGTGGGGAGCACACGAACGCGCTGCTAGGCCGCGACTGACCCCTCGCACTGTCCACCGGCGGATACGAGCGTGGCCTGAGCGAATGACACTTGTCGGGATGGAGTGGATCGCGGCCAAATAGGAAGGGTTTGGACATGACCGCACGACCCCCGTTCCCGCCCTTTGACGTGCACACCGCGTCGCAGAAGGTGCAGGGGGCCGAAGATGCCTGGAACACCTGCGATCCCGAACGGGTCGCGCTGGCGTATACCGAGGATTCGTTATGGCGCAACCGAGATCAGTTCGTCATCGGCCGCGCAGAGGTCGTGGAGTTTTTGCGCCAGAAGTGGAAGCGCGAGCTGGACTATGCCCTGCGAAAGGAACTGTGGGCCTTCGGGGAAAACCACATTGCGGTGCGCTTCCAGTACGAGTGCCACGACGGCGATGGGCAATGGTGGCGCAGTTACGGCAACGAATTGTGGGAGTTCGGCGACGATGGGCTGATGCGCCGCCGCGAGGCAAGCATCAACGACCTCCCAATCAGCGAGAGCGATCGCCGGATTCACGGCCCTCGCCCGGCCGCCGAACGTGGCCTGCCGCTGCCGGTCCAGTGAGCAGGGAGGGCGTCGACGGAGGGACCATGGCTTTGCAGGTCCTCATCGACGGTGTCGCGCGTTCCCAACAACACGTCGTGCCTACAGGGGCGCGCCTGTTCGCTCACCTGGCGATGAGACTGCCAGGCGATCACTGCTGGAGTTGCTTGCCGAGGAAGACCCGGTCAAAACCAATTGAGGAGAACGCATGTCGGAGACGGTGATTGAGCATGTTCTGCGTCGTCTGAAAGAGATCGGAGTCGACGCGATCTTCGGTGTCCCTGGGGACTTCGCGTTCAGCGTTCAAGATGCGATCGTCAACCACCCCTGGATCGAATGGATCGGCTGCTGCAATGAACTGAACGCAGGCTACGCGGCGGACGGCTATGCGCGCCTGCGCGGCGTTGGTGCATTGAGCACCACCTATGGGGTCGGCGAACTCAGTGCGATCAACGCTATCAGCGGCTCCTACGCAGAGAACCTTCCGGTCTTCCACCTCACCGGGATGCCCACCATGCCGGTGCAGTCGGCACGTTCGCTGGTCCATCACACTTTGGGCAACGGCGAATTCGATCTGTTCCGATATATGGCCGAGCCGGTGGTATGCGCGAGCGCCATCCTGACACCGCAGAACGTCGCTTACGAGACGAACCGGTTGATCGCAGCTGCCTTCTACCATCGGCGACCGGTTTACCTGGCTTTTCCATCGGACCTCGCGACCCAACCTGTCATAGGCCGTGCCCACGCCCTCGATCCACCGTCGACCGACCCAACCAGCCTCGCCGCCGCGCTGGACGCAATCGTCAACGCGCTCAACGCGGTACGCACCGCCTGCGTCCTGCCCGGAATGCTGGCCGCCCGCGTCGGTGTCCGGGATGTCCTCCAGGAATTCGTTGACGCAGCGGGGCTCCCGTTCGCGACGATGTTCGCCGACAAGTCGGTCCTCGACGAACAGCATCCGTCATACATCGGGATGTACGACGGCAGGCTGATGGACGAGGGCGTCCGGGCTTTTGTCGAATCCTGCGACCAGGTCGTCTGTGTAGGCACGATGATGACCGACTTGAACTCGGGCGCCTTCACCGCCAGCCTCGAACCGGCCCGTACCATCGACATCGGTCAGCACCGCACCCGAGTGGGATCCCAGGTGTTCTCGAACATCGAAATGCGCGACATGCTTTCCGAATTGCGCGGGCGGGTGATCAACCGAAGCAGGACCAGCTCACTGCGCGCCGGCTCACTGGGTCAGATTGTCGGAGACGACGATGACCCGATCAGCGCTGATGCGCTCTACCCGCGCTGGGAGAAGTTCTTCCGGCCGGGCGACACCATCATCGCCGAAACAGGTACCACATCCATGGGTTTGGCGTTTGCGCATCTGCCGCGCGGCGCCACGTTTCACAATCAGACCCTCTGGGGATCCATCGGATGGGCAACTCCCGCCTCCTTCGGTGCCGCAGTGGCAAACCCGCAAGGCCGTGTGGTACTCGTAACCGGTGAGGGATCCCACCAGCTCACCGTTCAAGAGATCACCCAGTTCGGGCGCCGCGGTCTCAAGCCGATCATCTTTGTGCTCAACAACAACGGATACCTCATTGAACGGCTGCTCTGTCGGGACCCGGACATCTCCTACAACGATGTCGCCTCCTGGAACTACGCAGACATTCCCCGCGCACTGGGCTGCGTGGACTGGTACACCGCCCGGGTAACCACCTGCGCCGAACTGGATCACGCGATGAAGATCGCCGGCAGCGGTGACACCGCCGCCTACATCGAGGTCATCACAGACACCTACGCGGCCCCACCTCTCGCGCGAAGACTTCACGAGAGCCAGCGGACACTGTATGGCGCGTAACCGCTTGCCCTCGTTACCCATACCCCGTTCTGGGCCCTGTCGGTGCGCTGCCCAACGGCTGTCAGTTGACCGCACCGCGAGGAGATCCGAATGAAGATCGTCGCCTACACCGATGATGCCGGCCGTCCGGCGATCGGAGTCCGCCTCGAAGAGGGCGTGCTGCCAACCGGCCATACCGACCTAGCGGCACTGATCAAAGCTGGACCGCGGGAACTGGATCGGTTGCGCCACGCCAGTGAAAGCCCACACCAGTTGGTTTCCCCGACGCGACTGAGGGCTCCGATCTCGCCGACATCCACGCTTCTGCTCGCCGGCGGCAACTACGCCGACCACCTCGCCGAAACCGGGCTACATCCCACCGAGCCGGTGTTCTTTTCCAAACTTCGCTCAGCGGTGATCGGTCCCGACGAACCCATCAGAATCCCCACCCCCGAGTCGCACACCGACTGGGAAGCCGAACTGTCCATCATCATCAGCAAGCCCGCGTATCGGGTGCCTGCCGAGCGTGCCCATGAATACATCTTCGGTTACACGATGATCAACGACGTAAGCGCTCGCGACGTCATGGACCGCGAACCGTTGCAGATCACGCTGTGTAAATGCCCCGACACCTTCTGCCCCCTCGGACCGCACATCGTGACCGCGGACGAAGTGCCCGATCCCAACTCCCACCCGCTGGAGATCAGCACTCGGGTCAACGGCGTCTATAAGCAACGCACTACCACTGACACCATGATCTATTCCATCCCAACGCTTCTCGAGTTCCTCACTCAGACCGTCACACTGCAGCCGGGCGACCTGATGAGTAGCGGCACCGCCGGCGGGACCGGTGTGGGACGGACCCCGCAAGAGTTCCTGCACCCGGGGGACACCGTCACGGTCGGAGTGAGCGGGATCGGATACCTCAGCAATCCAGTCGAGGCGGGATGGCCACAGCGCACGTCACGCCACTGACGAGCGAGACGAACATGGAAAGGGAATAGCTCGTCTACTCCTCGACTGTGAAACGTTGGTGTTCGTAAAGCACGTCCGCACGGCGTCATCGGCTCGCCTGGCCTGGCCCAAGGTGCGGATCGGATCGAGGGCGCCCGATGCATCTCGCCCGTGCACGTGCGCTTCACCGCCCGCTCAGTATGCTGGCTTGATGAGCGGGCAGACCCCCCCGGTTTTGCCGATCTTGTTCAGCGCCAACACCGACGCCGGTTAGATGGCCGTGGTTTTCCCTCGTCGTGCAGGCGTCGCGGAGCTGCAGGGCCGGCGAAGCGAATGTCAGGTGCTTGACCGGCTGATCAAGGCTGTCCGGGCGGGTGAAAGCCGGGTACTGGTGGTGCGCGGCGAAGTCGGTGTGGGCAAGACCGCGCTGTTGGATTACCTGGCCGGTCATGCGTCGGGCTGTGTGGTGGCGCGTGCGGCTGGTGTGCAGTCCGAGATGGAACTCGCGTTCGCCGGCGTACATCAGCTGTGCGCGCCGATGCTGCATCACCTCGAACGGCTCCCGGTTCCTCAACGCGATGCGCTGCGCACCGCGTTGGGTATCAGTTCGGGTGCGGCGCCCGATCGATTCCTGGTGGGGCTGGCGGTGCTGGGCCTGCTCGCGGAGGCCGCTGAGCAGCAGCCGCTGATCTGCGTGGTGGACGACGAGCAGTGGCTCGATCGCGCGTCCGTGCAAGTCCTGACGTTCGTGGCCCGGCGCCTGCAGGCTGAATCGGTCGGTTTGGTGTTGGCTGCGCGCCAGCCCAGCAACGACCTGGCGGGACTGCCGGAGCTGGTACTCGGGGGTCTTGGCGAGGACGATGCGCGCACCTTGCTGGATTCGGTGCTTCCCGGACCACTTGACGCGGCGGTGCGCGACCGCATCCTCGCCGAGACGCGCGGTAACCCGTTGGCACTGTTGGAGCTGCCGCGTGGGTTGACGTTGGCGGAACTGGCGGGCGGGTTCTTCGGCCGCTCGCTGCCGCTGACGGGACGCATCGAGCAGGCGTTTCGGCGGCGGCTGGCGGCACTTCCGGCCGAGACCCGGCGGCTGATGCTGGTGGCCGCGGCCGAGCCGGTCGGCGACCCTCTGCTGGTGTGGCGTGCCGCCGAACAGCTCGGGATCGAGACGCAGGCGGCAATCCCGGCGGCCGAGGCCGGGCTGCTGGAAGTCGGATCCCGGGTGCTGTTCCATCACCCGTTAGTGCGATCGGCGGTCTACCGCTCGGCGCCGCTTGAGCAGAGACAGGCCGTGCATCGCGCTCTGGCGGAGGCCACCGATCCGCAGCTGGATCCCGACCGCCGCGCCTGGCACCGCGCGCAGGCCTCGCCCGGCCCCGATGACGACGTCGCCGCGGAGCTGGAACTCTCAGCCGGCCGGGCACAGGCCCGCGGTGGGTTGGCCGCCGCGGCCGCGTTTCTGGAACGCGCGGCGATGCTGACGCGCGACCCTGACCGTCGTACCCAACGGCTGCTCGCCGCGGCCAAGACGAGGCGTGACGCCGGCGCGTTCGACGCGGCACTGGGACTGTTGGTGGCGGTCGAGGCTGCGCCACTTGACCCGCTGCAGGCCATCGAGCTGCAGCGCCTGCGCGGACAGATCGCCATGATGCAGCGCCGCGAACCCGACGCGGTTCGACTGCTCCTGAGCGCAGCCAAACGTCTTGAACCGCTTGACGCCGACTTGGCACGCGAAACCCACCTAGAGGCACTCGGCGCCGCGATGTGGGCGGCCGGTCTCGGCAGTGGCGGCGTCTTGACCGAGGTCGCTGAGGCCGCCCGCGCGGTGCCGGCGGGTCCCGGACCAGCGCGTGCGGTCGACGTCTTGCTCGAAGGGTTGGCGCAGCGCTGGACGCAGGGATATGCGGCGGCCGCGCCGACACTTGCCCGAGCTGTCGAGCTGTTTCTGGATCTTGACGTCCCGGCCGACGCAGTCGGTCGTTGGCTGTGGCTGCTTTGCGCAGGCACCAGCGCCGAGGTCGCGCTCGATCTGTGGGACGCCGAATCCGCGCAGGCCCTGGCCGCTCGGACGGCACGATTCGCCCGCGACGCCGGCGCGCTCGGGTCGTTGCAGCATGCGCTCAACGCTCTCGCCAGGACCCACCTTCTGGCCGGCGAGCTGACCACGGCCGAGTTGATGATCGACGAAGATCGCTTGATCGCCGAGGTCACCGGCAATCCCCCAACGGGGTACGCCGAAATGATGCTCGCGGCCTGGCGTGGGCAGCAGACGCAGGCCTCCGAGCTGATCGAGTCCACCGTGCGGGAGCCGCCCACCCGCGATCTGAGCTCAATCGTCGCCGTGGCGACCTACGCACGCTCGGTACTCGACAATGGCCTCGGTCGCCATGCCGCCGCCCGCGACGCCGCCCAGCGGGTATTTGAGCTCGATCAGCTCGGTGGCGGCCCGTTCGCCGTGCCGGAGCTGGCCGAGGCGGCGTCTCGCACCGGTGACACCGCGCTGGTCGCGGCCGCGCTGGAGTGGCTGTCGGAACACACGGCGGTGACGCCGACGGACTGGGCGCTGGGCATCGAAGCCCGTGTCCGCGCCCTGCTCAGCGAGGGCGAAGCCGCCGACAGGCTCTACCGCGACTCGATCGAGCACCTGGGCCGCACCCGCGCCCGCGCGCAGCTGGCCCGCGCTCATCTGCTCTACGGCGAATGGCTACGGCGCGAACGCCGCCGCCTCGATGCGCGCGCACAGCTGCGCATTGCCCACGACATGCTCGACACGATGGGCATCGAAGCGTTCGCCGAGCGGGCCCGGCGCGAACTGGCGGCCACCGGGGAAACCGCCCGTAAACGCACGGTCGAAACCAGCGTCCAACTGACCGCCCAAGAGGCCCTCATCGCGCGGCTGGCCCGCGATGGGCTCTCCAACCCCGAGATCGGCGCCCGGCTATTCATCAGTCCGCGCACCGTCAAATACCACCTGAGCAAAGTCTTCAACAAGCTCGACATCACATCACGCAACGAGCTTGACCGCGTCTTACCTCGCGACCCGAGCACCGGCCGCCCGCACTAGGCCGCGCCCCGGAACCCCTCGCTGCGGTGGTGGTGGTAATCATGCAGCCTGGCCGACAGCACGAGCCCGTGGCGATCTCTTGCGACTTTATTCGAACCGCACCTCGCTGAAATCTATTGCGACCATCAGCATTTCCATGATCGGCCGACGATCGGGACCCCGCGTGTAGGCGCGCCGCTTGGTTGGCAGACTTATGCCGTTCGCCACCACATAATCCGAAGTCAGTTGCGCCGCTTGAAAACCGCCTGCGATATTCACGCAATAGTCATGGCGGCGCAGCCTCAAATCCTCGCCGAAGAAAAAATCCTGAATGAGGTTGTGCGTCTCGATCGAACCAGGAAAGTAAGCGCGCAACACGCGCCACGTCTCTGTGCCTTCCCGCCAGCCC
>NZ_JAOPWB010000309.1 GCF_025965855.1 Mycobacterium sp.
CGAGTTCGCCAACCGCGTTTCGAACTTCGATATCCAGACCATCAGGGACATCAAAAGATTCGTCAACTTGGCGACGTTGCGGCCCGACGCTGAACTCGCAGGACAGATGGACGCATTCTGGGCCGCCGTCGGCCGGCCAGCAGTGGGCAACGCGCTCGAACAGCTGTTTGCCGCAGGGCTTCAACAGCGCGGCGACGTCGAGTACAACCTGGGTCAGTGGATCGGCAAGCTATCGCGCACCACGACGAACTAGCCACCTCAATGGCTTTCGCCCATGAGCCGCCCAGGAAGCCGGCCGCCCCGCCGACGATGATCACTCGCGATCCTTGGCCGCACCGAATACTTCCCCCGCTGCAACGGAGTTCGTCGGGCCGTCCGGTTCGCACCGCGGGGATACCGTAGCCCGCGCGGGCCAGCGGCGGCGCACAAGAATAACGATCCCGACCCACGCAACTCCGGGTCCCACATCGCCGCCGGGGATCCCCACCGGCGACAATTACGTCACAACCAAGGACAGGTTCCAGCTGGTGGGAAGCATTGAATGGGGGACAGCGGCAACGACATGGGTTGGCTGGCGAGCAATCGTAGAGACAACGCCGGTAAGATAGCCTATCTAAGGACTGCCACCATGCGGATGAGCCTGGGACTCCATCACCAGTGTTGATGGCTGGAACTAACGGAGCGATGGTGGTAGTGAGAGCGAGAGTTGGGCGGCATGGTCGGCAATCGGGACGGAGATGCTGTGGACCGCCGGACCCAGAATGACGGTCGCTGTGTAATCGACACCGCATTCGAACTTTTGGACCATGTGGGTGTGCTGGAACCGGTGCGGCTGGTCGATCTGGCGGAGGTAACCGGAATCCCGGGGCCAACAGTGCACCGGCTGCTCAAGCAGTTGATCGAAGTGGGCGCTGTCCGGCGCGAAGGTACTCGTTACCGTCTCGGGGCGAGCCTGTTGGAACTGGGTGCGCGGGTGACGCCTGAGCGTCGGCTCCGCGTCGTCGCCCGGCGCCCGCTGGCCGAACTCGCCGCCGCCACCGGCGCCGCGGTGAGCCTGTCGGCCACGATCGGCGGTGACGCGGTGTTCCTGGACACGGTGGACGCTCGCGTTCCGCTCGGGCTACCCGAACCGGGCAGCCGGGTACCGCCGGGAACGGCCCCAGCGCGCATACACACCGAGATCAGCTGCCCAGCACCGATTGTGGACGCCGGTGGTTACCTTGCACACATCAGCTGCGTCGCGGTAGCGGTTCCCCTGGGCAGAGGTGAGGTGGCGGCGGTGACCACGCTCGTCGCCGGGCAGCGCCCGCCGGTCGCGTTGTTGGCTGCCACCCGAGCCGCCGGCACCCGAATCGCCGCACTATTGAATGCGCCGGCCCACAATGACGATTCCAGCCAAAAGTCCATTCAATGGAAGATGGGTCGCCGGTAGCGGCGCTGCTTTCTAACGTCGGAGGACATGACCGCATCCTCCACATTCGACGTTTACTTCGTCGGGGCCGGACACAATGGCGTGATCGCTGCCCGCTATCTAGCCGGAGACAGCGGCTGTGTGCTTACTCGATCGGCGCCCGACGCCAGCCAAGCCTCGTACCGCGCCGTCTGAGTCGTTCATGGACGACCCGGAGGACTTCAAGATGTGATCCAGAACTGGTTCACCTTACGAGAGCCCTAATTCTCATAACACGTACTGGCTTTGCTGGCGCCTGCTGCGCGAGGCGCTGGGTGTCGCCGAATCGACTCGGGCACAGGGCCGCCGCTATGGATGGCTGGCGAACGCGCCGTATCCGGCTGGCCGGCGTAGTTGCCCAAGCTGATGCCGCACGTCAATGCTGCACTCCCGCAGCCGATTCAACCGAAAAACACTGCCCATCAACGCATCGAAACAAGGAGCGGATATGAACACTGACCTCGACGAAGCAATCGTCCAGGGGGCCGATTTCGCCGAACGCGTTCATCACATTCAACGGAGGCTTCGTATTCGGCTGAGGCGACAGTACGACTTCATTGTCTGCGGATCGGGCTCGTCGGGATCGGTGGTGGCGCGTCGTCTCGCCGAAAACCCCGACGCCAGCGTGCTTTTGCTGGAGGCGGGCGGCGGCGACGACGTATCCGCGGTGATGAGAGCAGATCAGTGGCCTGCCAACCTGGGCAGCGAGCGGGACTGGAACTTTCAGGCCCAACCCAACCCGCACCTCAACGGCCGCTCGATCCCTTACTCAATGGGCAAGGTCTTGGGCGGCGGATCAAGCATCAACGTCATGGCGTGGGCGCGAGGGCACAAAGACGATTGGGATTTCTTCGCCTCCGAAGCCGGCGACACGGCGTGGAACTACGAGTCCGTGCTCAACATCTACCGGCGCGTCGAGGACTGGCATGGCGTCCCCGACCCCGACTACCGCGGAACCGGCGGGCCGGTTTACGTCGAACCCGCACCTGATCCCAACCCGATCGCGCCCGCCGCGCTCGAGGCCTCCCGCTCGGTCGGGATTCCGACATTCGAGAATCAGAACGGCCGCATGATGGAGGGCCCCGGTGGCGCGTCAATCATCGATCTCATCGTCCGTGACGGATACCGCCAATCGGTCTTCCGCTCCTACGTTTTCCCCTACATGGACCGGCCCAACCTGACCGTTCTCACCGGCGCGTTGGTGACCCGGGTGACATTCGAGGGCAACCGGGTCACGGGCGTGGAGTTCTCCCACCACGACAAGGTCCACCGTGTTGGCGCGGGATCCGAAGTTGTGCTGTCGCTCGGCGCGATCCACACCCCCAAGGTGCTGATGCAATCCGGCATCGGCGACCAGGCCGAATTGCAGCGATTCGGCATCCCCGTCGTGCAGAATCTTCCCGGGGTCGGTCAAAACCTTCAAGACCATCCTGGTTTCGACTGTGTTTGGGAGTACCAACAGCCGCTGGCGCCGCGCAACTCTGGGTGTGCGGCGACGTTCTTCTCCAAGAGCGACCCTAGTCTGGACAGCCCGGATTTTCAGATCTGCCAGGCTGAAGTTTGCAAGTCCAGTACTGAGAACGGGGCCAGGTTTGGCCTGCCCAATGCTGGCTGGTCACTGTTCGCGGGCGTGGTCCGGCCGCAAAGCCGCGGCCATATCTGTCTGACCGGCCCCGAACCGACCGACCCAGTGCAGATCCAGGCAAACATGTTGTCGCACCCCGATGACCTCAAGGCCGCGATAGCCTCCGTCGAACTGTGCCGCGAGATCGGCAACTCCGCCGCGCTTCGCCCCTTCACCAAGCGCGAAGTCATGCCGGGCAACCTCAAGGGCGCCGAGCTCGAGCGCTTCATCCGCGATGCCGCCTCGACCTACTGGCATCAAACCTGCACCGCCAAGATGGGCCAAGACGCCATGTCCGTGGTCGACAGCAGCCTGAAAGTCTATGGGATAGAACACCTTCGCATCGCCGACGGATCTATCATGCCCCGCGTGACGACCGGAAACACCATGGCGCCCTGCGTCATCATCGGCGAACGCGCAGCCGAGATCCTCAAGGCCCAGCACACGCTCTGATGTCCCAAGGAAAGATCGAAGATAGATTGTGTCACTGTCCCGCATCGACTTCGGTATTGCGTGCAATTGTGAGCATGTGAGCCTGCACTTCGTAGATGGCGGTATTGGCCGTGGTGGGTGAAGAAGCTGCCGCACTATTGAATGCGCCGGTCCACAATGACGATTCCAGCCAAAACTCCATTCACTGGAAGATGGGTGGCCGGTAGCGGCGCTGCTTTCTAACGTCGGAGGACATGACCACATCCTCCGCATCCTCTCGCGCGGGCGAACGCGACAGTCGATCGGGTGTAGTGCTCATCATTGTTCCGCGTCGCTCATCATGCCGACGATCCACCACAAGGACAACGATCTCCGTGTCAATCTCGTTGCACTTGTTCGCTTCTGGCAGGGCATTGGAGGCCGATATTTCCCCACGTGGTTATGAGCTTGTCGCCTACGGCACTACCGACAACTTCAACTACCCCGAAAAGCAATTGGGAACTGTTCTCCAAACCCTACAGCGCTGGCCCCTGGATCGCGGAGAACTCCAGCCGGGGCCTCACTCCCAACGAAAGGGACCGAGATGCAACAACTGCAAAACACTGACGCCGACGAAGTTCTCACCGGATACGAAACGATAGAGCCGCAACCAGTCTGGCTTGGCACTTCACGCTTTGGTATCCGGCCGGCACCAGATGGCCTGGCGCTGGTCCAAGATCTGCTCAATACCGAGGGCTCCGCAGATCATTTAGACCTCCTTCGCGATCGAGCCCACGCCCAACAGTGGACATTTCACGCCGCACGTGCCTGGCTGGCGGAGCGCGGAGTGAAGCCACAGCAACCTCCGACGTTGACGGACCGCGATGTGGCCGAGCTGGGAAAGATGCGCCGTGCTCTTTCGGGTGCAGTTGACGGGGTGCCTGGCCGGACTGGTGATCGCGTTCTCGGCACCGCACAGTTGGTGCTGTCAGAGGGAGCGCTCTACTGGACGCCCGTCGGTGATGGATGGCGCTGGTTTTCTGCGGCGATCGGGGGTGAGGTCCTGGCCAGCCGACAGAGAGGAACATGGGCGCGACTCAAGCATTGCGCCAACGGCGCCTGCCGCGCAGCATTCTACGACCGGTCATGGAACAACGCGTTCGTGTGGCACAACCGCATAACATGTGGTCCACCATTGGCCAGTCCGTGCTCGTGAAGACGACGAGCCGTGGAGGGCATCCAACATGACGAAAATTGGCCAAACCGCGATGGGGACCACCGTCACCGACTGGGTGCGCGCCGCCGGGGCGGCATCAGCGTTGATTGCCTCGCGAAGTCGAAGGAGTAAACGTGAAGCGGGCTGAGGAAGACACCTGGGATCTGGCGTCCAGCGCGGGAGCCACCGCGACGCTGGTGGCAGCCGCTCGCGCGGTGGCAACGAGAACCGCCGACCCGCTGATCACCGATCCGTTCGCTGACCCCCTGGTACAGGCGCTACGCCAACCGCGCCTTGCCCGATGCAGAACTCGACGGCTTCGTCGACGAGTTCGCCAACCGCGTTTCGAACTTCGATATCCAGACCATCAGGGACATCAAAAGATTCGTCAACTTGGCGACGTTGCGGCCCGACGCTGAACTCGCAGGACAGATGGACGCATTCTGGGCCGCC
>NZ_JAOPWB010000217.1 GCF_025965855.1 Mycobacterium sp.
CCCGCCGGCACCGCCGCTGCCCCAGAACCCGGCGGCGCCGCCGTTGCCGCCCGTTTGGCCCGCAGCGCCCGAGCCGCCGGCCCCGCCGTCACCGAGCAACCAGCCGCCGAGCTTGCCGGCTTGACCCGTCCCCGGTGCCCCGTTGGCGCCGTTGCCGATCAGCGGGCGCCCGGTCTGCGCCACGAATTGGGCATTGACACCGTCGAGAACGCCCTGCAGCGGGGAGGCGTTCGCGGCCTCGGCGCCGGCATAGGCCTGTGCGCCCCCGGTCAATGCCTGCACGAACTGGTTCTGAAACGCCGCCGCCCGCGCGCCGGCCGCCTGACACGCCTGACCGTGGGCGGAGAACAGCGCGGCGATCGCCGCCGAAACCTCGTCCTCGGCCGCGGCCAGCACGCCGGTCGTCTGGGCCGCCGCGGCCGCATGCGCCGCGTCGAGCGTCGAACCCAGGCTGGCCACATCGGTTGCTGCTGTCGCCAGCATTTCCGGTAGCGCGACGACGAACGACATAGCAATACTCCCGGCCCCCGGTTGAAATCTTTCGCTATTGATTCGTCCGGCCTCCGGACCGTACCGGTCTTTCGTGCGAGAGGTCGGTGATTGGCCGTTTGTATTCATATTCAGAAGCGCTTCAGCCTCCGCTGCCCAACTCCGCGAGCACCAGCCGTAACACCCGCACCGCGCCGGCCTTGTCCAGGGGGTCGTTGCCGTTCCCGCACTTGGGGGACTGCACACACGACGGGCATCCGTTCGGGCACTCGCACGCCTCGATCGCCACGGCCGTCGCGGCTAACCAGGTGCGGGCCCGCCGGAATCCGCGCTCGGCGAATCCCGCCCCGCCCGGGTAGCCGTCGTAGACGAAGACGGTAGGCAGCCCGTCGGGACCGATCGCGGTGGACAGCCCGCCGATGTCGCCACGGTCGCAGCTGGCCACCAGGGGCAGCAGGCCGATGGCCGCGTGTTCGGCGGCGTGTAGGGAGCCGGGGACCCGTGGGGCCTCAACACCGCTGCGCAGCAGGGCATCCGGAGTGATGGTGTACATGGCGGCCGTGGTGGCCAGCACCTGCTCGGGCATGTCCAGCTCGATGAAGTCGATCACCTCCCCAGACAGTCGGCGGCGCAGGTAACCCACCACCCGATGGGTGACCCTGACCGGCACCAAACCCAGGGTGACGGGTCCGAAAGCCAACCGTTCACCGGTCCCTGTGACGACGATGTCGGTGAGTTCGCGCGCGAAGGTCGCATACCCGGGATCCTCGGCATGGACGAACGCGATCCCGTCCTCGGTGTCCAGGGAGTCGACGACGTAGGTCTCGCCCTGATGCAGATAAACCGCGCCGGGATGGACCGAGGCCGGGGCCCGATCCACCCCGGCGCTGCCCAGCAGCCGCCCGGTGTCCGCCTCGACGATGACGATCTGGCCACCCGCCGAGCCCCGGATGTCCACCGCGCCGTGCGGTTGTATGCCGGCCGCGGGAAAGTACTTGCCGTTGCGGCGCCGCAGCAACCCGTCGTCGACCAGGCCCTGGGCCACCTCGGTGGCGCCGAAGTCCCGGATCTCGGCTTCGTCGAGCGGCATTTCGGTTGCGGCACAAAGGAGTTGGGGCCCGAGAATGTAGGGGTTGGCGGGATCGATGACGACCCGCTCGACCGGCTTGCCCAGCAGCGCGGCGGGATTGTGGACCAGGTACGTGTCCAGCGGGTCGTCGCGGGCGATCAGCACCACCAGCGCACCCTGGCCTCGCCGACCCGACCGGCCGGCCTGCTGCCAGAACGAGGCGACCGTTCCCGGGAAACCGGCGAGCACCACCGCGTCCAGTCCGGCGATGTCGACGCCCAGCTCGAGCGCGTTGGTGGTGGCAAGGCCGCGCAGCCGCCCCTCGGCCAGGGCGCGCTCCAGCGCGGTGCGATCCTCGGCGAGGTAACCGGCCCGATACGACGCCACCTTCGAAGACAGTTCCGGGGCGATGTCCTCGAGCCGCGCCCGCGCACCCAGGGCGGTCAGTTCCGCGGCGCGGCGCGATCGGACGAACGTCAGCGTTTGCGCGCCCTCGGCGATCAGGTCGGCCATCATGCGCGCCGCCTCGGCGCCGGCGGACCGGCGCACCGGTGCACCGTTCTCGCCGGTCAGATCGGTCCGCAACGCGGGCTCCCACAACGCCACCGTCCGCGCCCCCTGCGGCGAGCCGTCCTCGGTGACCTCCGAGACCGGACGGCCGATGAGTTCGGCGGCCGTCGCGCCCGGCGAGTCGGTCGTCGCGCTGGCGAAGACCACGGTCGGCGCGGAGGAATAGCGCTCGCACAAGCGCAACAGCCGGCGCAAGACCATCGCCACATTCGAGCCGAAAACCCCACGGTAGTAATGGCATTCGTCGACGATCACGAAGCGAAGGCCGCGCAATAGGACGGCCCAGCGGGCATGGTTGCGCAAGATCGACAAATGGATCATGTCGGGGTTGGAAAACAGCCAGCGGGAGCGTTCGCGCGCGAAGCGGCGCACCTCGGCGGGGCTGTCGCCGTCGTAGGCGGTGGGCGCGACGTCGCGCAGCCGGGGAACGGCGGCGGTCAGCGCGTGCGCGGTGCGCAACTGGTCATGGCCCAGCGCCTTGGTCGGCGACAGGTACAGCACGCGGGCCCGCGGTTCCGTCGCCAGCGTGTTGAGGATGGGAAGTTGATAGGCCAGCGACTTGCCCGACGCGGTGCCCGTGCTGATCACCACATGGCGGCCGGCGTGGGCCAGCTCCGCGGCCTCAGACTGATGCGACCACGGCGTTTCGACTCCGCGGTCGGCGAATGCGCGAACGACGTCGGGTTCGGCCCACTCCGGCCAACCGTGCGGCCGGCCGGTGCGCGCGGGCAACTCGGCGACATGGCGCAGCGGACGCTCGCCCGCCGCGATTCCGGCGAGCGCGACCGCCAGCAGGTCGGCGCCGAAACTGGCCACCTCACACCCTCCAAGGATCCGGCTAAGAATCGGTCTAAGACGCAAGTCTGTCGCGGACGCGATGAACATGGTTGACTGATTGCGGTCGCAGCTTCTGTGTTCGTGTAAAACTTTCGCAGGATCAACGTTGTGGCCGCGGTTCCTGCGAGGTTATCGGTCGGGTGAAGTTCCGGCGACTCCGCGAGGTATGGCGGTCGCAGCTGGCCCGGGGCATCGAAAGGCGGTGCCCCGCACCCATAAGAGAAGGAAAGATCGAGAAATGCCACAGGGAACTGTGAAGTGGTTCAACGCGGAGAAGGGCTTCGGGTTCATTGCTCCCGAAGACGGTTCCGCAGATGTTTTTGTCCACTACACGGAGATCCAGGGTTCGGGCTTCCGCACCCTCGAAGAAAACCAGAAGGTCGAGTTCGAAATCGGCCACAGCCCTAAGGGCCCCCAGGCCACCGGAGTCCGCTCCGTCTGAGACGAGCAGATTCTCCACGAAACCCCCCGAGCAACTCCGCGTAGCGGACCTCGCCGGGGGGTTTTCGCTTTCCGTTTAGAGCGCCTGAAGGCGTGGACGGTCGACCTGGCCTACTGTCGTTGGCGTGAGCCAGCTTTCCTTCTTCACAGCGGAGTCGGTGCCGCCCGCGGCCGCCGATCTCTCCGGGGTGCTGGCGGCCTCAGGCCAGATCGTCCTGGTCGGCGCTTCGTCTGAAGGTCAGGTGCAGGGTGCTCGGCTTTCGGTGGTCGTTGACCAGCCATGGCGCGCAGCGGCGCTGGCCGACATGATCCGCGAGGCCGGTCTGGCGCCCGAGATCAGCCGCACCGACGAGGACACCCCCTTGGTGAGGACGGGGGTGACCCCCGCGTTGACCGCGCTCGCCGCCGAATGGACCCGCGGCGCGGTCAAGACGGTGCCGCCGCGTTGGCTGCCCGGGCCCCGAGAGCTGCGGGCGTGGACGCTGGCGGCCGGTCACCCGGAGGGCGACCACTATCTGCTGGGCCTGGATCCACACGCGCCCGACACCCATTCCCCGCTGGCGTCGGCGCTGATGCGCGTCGGGATTGCGCCCACCCTGATCGGCACGCGCGGCGGCCGGCCGGCGCTTCGGATCAGTGGCCGACGCAGACTGTCGCGCCTGGTAGAGAACGTGGGGGAGCCCCCGGAAGGCGCCGAGGCGTCGCCGCTGTGGCCCCGGGTCTAGCCGGGTTTTAGGGCCCGTTTTTGGGGAAGCCGGTTTGCGCAGGCCCGCCCGAGGGTGCGAAATTGTCAGGTGCCCTGAAGCGAAGGAACACTCGCGTACCGGATTTCACCGGAATTTCGGACGCTGGCCTGTCATTCTTCCTGCAGGGCGGTCCCCCAAAGGGGGCCGGGATAACGGATGGAGCGTAAGCGCAGTTGGCTGACCCGAAGCTAAAGGACCGCGTCAGCGGCGGAAATGGCGTCCGGAGGCGACTCGTCATCGTCGAGTCGCCGACGAAGGCGCGCAAACTTGCCAGCTACCTGGGTTCCAGCTACATCGTCGAGTCCTCGCGCGGCCACATCCGCGACCTGCCCCGCGCCGCGGCCGACGTGCCCGCGAAGTTCAAGTCCGAGCCGTGGGCCAGGCTCGGAGTCAACGTCGACGCCGACTTCGAGCCGCTCTACATCATCAGCCCGGAGAAGAAGCACACCGTCACCGAGCTGAAGGGCCTCCTGAAGGACGTCGACGAGCTCTACCTGGCCACGGATGGTGACCGCGAGGGCGAAGCCATCGCCTGGCATCTGCTGGAAACCCTGAAGCCGAATATCCCGGTCAAGCGGATGGTCTTCCACGAGATCACCGAACCGGCGATCCTGGAGGCCGCCGAAAATCCCCGCGACCTGGACATCGATCTGGTCGACGCCCAGGAGACCCGCCGCATCCTGGACCGGCTGTACGGCTACGAGGTCAGCCCGGTGCTGTGGAAGAAGGTCGCGCCCAAGCTGTCGGCGGGCCGGGTCCAGTCGGTCGCGACCCGCATCATCGTGCAGCGCGAGCGCGACCGCATGGCGTTCCGCAGCGCATCGTACTGGGACATAGTCGCCCGGTTGGACGCCAGCGTCTCCGACCCGCAGGCCCAACCGCCCACCTTCACCGCGCGGCTGACCAACGTGGACGGCCTGCGGGTCGCCACCGGCCGTGACTTCGACTCGCTGGGCCAGCTGCGCAAAGCCGACGAGGTCGTCATCCTGGACGAGGCCAGCGCGACCGAGCTGGCCACCGGATTGCGGGGCGCGCAGCTGTCCGTTGCCTCGGCGGAGGAGAAGCCCTACACCCGGCGCCCGTACGCGCCGTTCATGACGTCGACGCTGCAGCAGGAGGCCGGCCGCAAGTTGCGGTTCTCCTCCGAGCGCACGATGAGCATCGCGCAGCGCCTCTACGAGAACGGCTACATCACTTATATGCGCACCGACTCGACGACCCTGTCGGAGTCGGCGATCGGCGCGGCGCGCAATCAGGCGCGTCAGCTCTACGGCGAGGAGTACGTCTCGCCGTCGCCGCGCCAGTACACCCGCAAGGTGAAGAACGCCCAGGAGGCGCACGAGGCGATCCGGCCCGCCGGTGAGACGTTCGCCACGCCGGACGCGGTGCGTCGCGAGCTCGACGGCGACGAATTCCGCCTCTACGAGCTGATCTGGCAGCGCACGGTGGCCTCGCAGATGGCCGACGCGCGGGGCACCACGCTGAGCCTGCGGATCGCGGGCCGGTCGGGGAATCGGGACGTGATGTTCTCGGCCAGCGGCCGCACCCTCACGTTCCCCGGCTTCCTCAAGGCCTACGTGGAAACAGTGGACGAGCTGGCCGGCGGCGAGGCCGACGACGCCGAGCGCCGGCTGCCTCACCTCAGCGAGGGGCAGCGGCTGGAGGCCCTCGAGCTGGTTCCGGACAGCCACGCCACCAACCCGCCGGCGCGCTACACCGAGGCCTCGCTGGTCAAGGCCCTCGAGGAGCTCGGCATCGGCCGGCCCTCGACCTACTCGTCGATCATCAAGACCATTCAGGACCGCGGCTACGTGTACAAGAAGGGCAGCGCCCTGGTGCCCTCGTGGGTCGCGTTCGCCGTCACCGGTCTGCTGGAACAGCATTTCGGCCGCCTCGTCGACTACGGGTTCACCGCGGCGATGGAAGACGAGCTCGACGCGATCGCCTCCGGTCAGGAGCACCGCACCAACTGGCTGAACAATTTCTACTTCGGCGGTGACCACGGTGTGCCCGACTCGGTGGCCCGTTCCGGCGGCCTGAAGAAGCTCGTCGGCGTCAATCTCGAGGGCATCGACGCGCGAGAAGTCAACTCCATCAAGGTATTTGACGACTCTGAGGGCAGGCCCGTACACGTTCGGGTGGGCAAGAACGGGCCGTACCTCGAACGCATTGTGACCAACGAGGAAGGCGAGCCCACGCCGCAGCGGGCCAACCTCAACGACTCGCTGACCCCCGACGAGCTGACCCTTCAGGTGGCCGAAGAGCTCTTCGCCACACCGCAAGAGGGCCGCGTCTTGGGGGTCGATCCGGAAACCGGTCACGAGGTCGTCGCCAAGGACGGGCGGTACGGGCCGTACGTGACCGAGATTTTGCCGGAGCCGGAGCCGTCCGCCGACGCCAACGGTGAGGCCGCCAAGAAGGGCAAGAAGGCTTCGGCTCTCAAAGCCCCCAAGCCCCGGACGGGTTCGCTGCTGCGCAGCATGGACCTGCAGACGGTCACCCTCGAGGACGCGCTGAAGCTGTTGTCGTTACCGCGTGTGGTCGGCGCGGACCCCGAATCCGGCGAACCGATCACCGCGCAGAACGGGCGCTATGGCCCGTATCTCAAGCGGGGCAACGATTCTCGTTCGCTGGCAACCGAGGATCAGATTTTCGACATCACCCTCGAAGACGCGCTGAAAATCTACGCCGAGCCCAAACGCCGTGGCGGGCAGGGCGCTTCGGCGCCGCCGCTGCGCGAGTTGGGCAACGATCCTGCGTCGGGCAAGCCAATGGTCATCAAGGACGGCCGATTCGGGCCGTACGTCACCGACGGCGAGACCAACGCCAGCCTGCGCAAGGGCGACGACGTGCTGTCGATCACCGACCAGCGCGCCGCCGAGCTGCTGGCCGACCGGCGGGCCCGCGGTCCGGCGAAGCGGCCCGCGAAGAAATCCACGCGCACGGCGCCGGCGAAGAGGGCCACCAAGCGCGGTTAGGGCCCGTAAGGCGACGAGCCGGCCGGCCTCCAACTGCAGGAGCCTCTGAGCGTCAACGTGGTCAGATTTGGCAGCAGATGGAATTCCTGCAACTGGTCAGATCTGATCGGCATTACGACGCTTGGGCCCCTCCGGCAGGTATCTGTTCGGCGGCGCAAGGGGTCTTGTTGGCGTCTTGGTTCCAACCGACCCAAGTCAGACCACTCGGGGTGACATCCCCCGCGGCCAACGTGCCTGCGGCCCATAGGTGAACCATGCCTGTATGGGTCGTTGAATGCCGTTGACGCGCTGCCACAGACCCACCTGCGGACCCGGCACGCACATGAGGACGTCCCCGTTTGGTGCGAATGTTTGCGCGTTGTCCAGAGCGGCTGAGCTGCCGGCGGCTTTGTTGCACACACCGGCGGGTTGTGGCATCGCCGGGTCCGCCACCGCGACACCGGAGGCGACCCCCGCCGCGATAGTCGGCGCGATGAGAACTGTCATCGTCGCGATCGTTCTATGTTTAATAATCGGCGATGCTAATTCGACTTCGCTGATCAGAAATCAACTCCAGCAAATTGCTTAGCCACGATAGAGCTGACGGGTTATGAGCGGAAATCCATGAACTGCGCGCCAGCAGGCTCCCACCACCGCGAACCGCTCGGGCACCTCGCACTGACGCCGCGGATGTACGGCAACATTGGGGTCCGGGCTGTCGTGGACCGACGCCCTATTGGTAGAGGGCTGGGCTCAGCGCCGGGCAGTTAACTCGGACCCGCGTCTAGAAACCCGGGCCGACCGACTCGCTGGACACTTGCTCGGGGTCGGCCCGCACGGGTTGAGAATCGGTGATTCCGGCAAGGTTCAACGGCCGGGCCAATTGGGTTGGCGCGGCACGTCCCCGCAAATAGACGACCTCGCCAACGTCCCAGCACAAGGCTTCGGCGTCCAGGGCGCCGCTGACCGCGATCGCCGACGCAAGCACGTGGCCGGCCTCGATCTTGGCCAGCTCGGTAAGCCGCGCGGCCTCGTTGACGGGGTCGCCGATCACCGTGTACTCGAAGCGGGCCTGCGCGCCGATGTGGCCGGCGATGGCCCGGCCGGCCGACACCCCGATCCCGAACTCCGCGGAACCGATCACCGGGAGGAGTTCGTCGTGCAGCACACGGGCGGCCGCCAGCGCGCCGCCGGAGGCGTCGGGGTGTTCGATCGGCGCACCGAAGATGGCCAACGCCGCGTCGCCCTGGAACTTGTTGACGAACCCGCCGTGCTTGCCGACGGTGTCCACGACGACCCGGAAGAACTCGTTGAGCAGGTGGACCACCTCGGCGGGCGGGCGCGTCGCGGCCAGCTGGGTGGAGCCGACCAGATCCACGAACAGCACCGCGACGTCGCGCTCCTGCCCGCCCAATTCGGTGCCGCGCTCCAGGGCCCGGCGGGCCACGTCCTCGCCGACGTAGCGGCCGAACAGGTCGCGCAGGCGCTGCCGCTCGGACAGGTCACGCACCATGTCGTTGAAGCCGGCCTGCAGCAGGCCCAGCTCGCTGGCGTCGTAGATCTGCATGTGCGCGTTGAAGTTACCGCGCTGCACCTCGGACAGCGCCCAGCGGAGCTGGCGCAGCGGGTCGGCGATCGACATGGCCACCAGGAGCGTGCTGACCAGACCGACGCCCAGCGCCGCCAACGCCAACAGCAGGATCGGGTTGAACAACTTCTCGGGCGGCGCGTGCAGCAGGGAAGTTTTGTCGGCCACCACGGCCAGGACGATCGCCAATAGCGGCACGGCGGTGGACAGCATCCAACTCAGCATCTGGCGCAGGATGACGCCGGGCGCCTTGACGTTCTCCGGCACGCCGCTGCGCAGGGCCGCGACGGCCACCGGCCGCAGCACCCGCTCGGACTGCAGGTAACCGATGATCGCTGTGGCGGCGGCGCCCAGCGCCGTGGCCACCGCGACGACGGGCGCGGCGTACTTGGCCACCGACCAGCTGGCGATGATGAACACCACGCCGCCGATGCACCAGGCCGCCATGCTGGTGAGCGTGCGATAGAACGGCATGCGCAACGCGCGGCTGCGGGCCAGTGCGGTGGCCCCCGGGTCGTCGTCGGCGAGCAGGTTATCGCGGCGTTGCCACCGGAATACCGGCAACATCAGCCTGAGGTTGAACACGATCCCCGTGAGGAACAGGCTGATCACGACGCTGATGAAGATGGTCAGGTTGACCGCGGGCAGGTCCTGCAGCTGGATGCGGTCCTGGGGCGGCAGGCCGTAGCGCAGGAAGCCGAGCACGAAAAGGCCGCCGATGATGTCGGCCTGCAGCATGCTCAGCGCGAACAGCGGCCACGGAGTGCGCACCACCCACCGGACGAACGCGCTGATCCGCCCGTGCAGTGCCGCCTCAGTTGCCACCAATCCACCGTATCGGGCAGGACGGGCTTGGCGGAAAACAATAAGCATCTCGGCAAGTCACCGACACCTGGCAAAACGCAGGCAAATGTAACGGGTACATCGCGAAACGGTGGCCGATCGGTATCTGTCGGCCGGTGTCACTACTGTTGCCGGTGATGTCCGGGGTGTTTACGCGGCTGGTAGGCCAAGAGGCCGTGGTGGCCGAGCTGCTCGCCGCCGCCCACGCGGCCCGCGGTGATTCGGCTCACAGCGATCCGGGCAACGGGACTATGACACATGCGTGGCTTATCACCGGCCCGCCGGGTTCCGGCCGCTCGGTTGCCGCGCTGTGCTTCGGGGCCGCGCTGCAATGCACTGGGGCCTCCGAGGACGGCGGCCCTGGGTGCGGGCGCTGCCGGGCGTGCACGACGACCATGGCCGGCACCCACGCCGACGTGCGCCGGGTGATCCCCGAGGGCCTGTCCATCGGCGTGGACGAGATGCGCGCCATCGTCCAGATAGCGTCGCGGCGCCCGACGACCGGGCACTGGCAGATCGTGGTGATCGAGGACGCCGACCGGTTGACAGAAGGTGCCGCGAACGCCTTGTTGAAGGTCGTCGAGGAGCCCCCGCCGTCTACCGTGTTCCTGCTGTGCGCGCCGTCGGTGGATCCCGAGGACATCGCGATCACGCTGCGCTCGCGC
>NZ_JAOPWB010000313.1 GCF_025965855.1 Mycobacterium sp.
CAAGCTGCCGTTGATCCAGTTCCATAGCCACGGGATCGAGTGTTTCTGACATCGTCAGTCCTTCCCGCCAAGCTCACGCTCGGCGTGTCAGACCAAGATCAGATCCACCGTTGTTCTGACAGTCCCATGGCCATTGACAACCGCCTCGGCCTGCTGGGCCGTTGCCTGCTTCTTTTGGTACATGGGGACAATTTTGTTCTCTGCCACAGCATTGCTCCTTCGATAGAGCGGGACATGCTGTTCCAATGCTGTCGTGATGTCGCGGGGCGCCAAAGCGTAGTCGGCTACTCGATAGCCGTATTTCCACTTAGTGATTGACTAGTCAGCTCGTAAATGTGGGGTAGTTGGCCAGCACGGAAGCGTCATGATCAACAACAGCGGATCGTCGGTGGAATCGAAACGGTGGTAGGCAATCTGGATGCCCTTGTCGACGGCGGTAAACGTACGCATGCTGCTTCTATCATCGGCAGGATGTCGAAGGCCCGACGGCTAGGGCTGGTCCTCCTGCTCAACCTGCTGCTGGTAGCGGCCCTGGTAATTGTCGGGGTGGTCGCCCACTCACTGGGAGTGTTGGCCGCCGGGGTCGACTGCCTCGCCGACGCTGCCGCCATTGGCGTCTCGCTGATGGCGATCCGGCTGCGCATCGCCTGATTCGTCACGGGAAGGCTATGTGGTTTCGGCTGTGCGTGCCGAGCACGAATCTGCGCCGGCAGCCGGCGAGCGGCCGGGTCTGGCGGCGACGTCTTTGGTGTTGGCGGCCGTCCTTGACGACTCGAAGCATGTGGCGACTCACCCCGCGGCGGCTCGCCAATTAGTCGCGATTTTGGACGCGCTATCGAAGCGGACGCAGGGGCGCGGGAATATACCGCCGGGAGTAAATACACATGGTTCGTTCGGTACTCGTCGGCACTGCAATCTTCATGGGAGCCGCTATCGGTGCGGCGCCCATCGCCAGCGCCCAACCGCCCTTAGTGGTGGCCCCGCTGTCGCCGAATGCCCCACTTCCGTCGTGCGGCGGCTACACCAACGTCGACGGGAACTGCGTGCCATCGCCGGACCACACACGGAGCGACCTTCCCGACGGGGACGGCACATACAGCCACTCCCAACACAAGCAAGGGTCAGGCTCCTGGCACGGCGGCACCGGCCGGTCGAAATAGGTCATGCCCGCCTCGCGATTACGCGCGAATTCGCCCGGTGCCACGGTGGAGGACAAAATCGGATAGCGCGATCAGCGTGGGGCCACCTCGCGGCGCTCATCCAGCAGCGCGTCCGCCACGTCTATCGACGGCAGCGGCCCGCCCCGCTCCCGAGCCGCACGGCGCAGAGCCGCCATCAATCGCAGCTCGGAGTCGACGGCCTCGATGATTTTCGAGCGGTCAACCAGCTCAAGGCTTTCGGTCTCGCCGCGGTATTGCCCAAGCGGGGTGGGTCAGGCCGAAACAGGGTAACCGCCTCTTAGCACATTATCGGAACCGGAAGAGAAGGACACGCAAGTGAGCGGTGCGGATAAAGCCCGGAACAAGGTGGACCAGGTCACGGGTAAGGTCAAGGCGGCAATCGGCCGCGCGATCAACGATCCAGCGCGGGAGGCTCAGGGCAGGGCTGATCAGCGGGCGGCTCACCTGAGAGACGCGGGTGAAAAGGTCAAAGACGCATTCCGGCCTCGACGGCGCCGAAAGATGCCTCGGCGGCGTCGACAGATATAGCCGACAAAGCCCTCACGAAATGGCCGAGGGGATCAGTCCCGCGCCAAGTCTATCGACGGCAGCGGACCACCCCGCTCCCGAGCCGCACGGCGCAAGCGCCGCCACCAATCGCAGCTCGGAGTCGATGGTCTCGATGTCGCGCGCGAGTGTTCAGCGTGTCCGCCCATCGCGAGCGCGGCAATTCACCCCGTGTGTGCCCTTGACGTAATTATTCGGTGAGGTCGACCACCGCGGCGCCGGGCAAGCGGCCTACCCTCGCAAGATGGAGCCTTATCCCGAAGAAATACCCGACTTCTCGCCGTTCATCAAGATGCGGCGAATACAGCTTGATCCCGAATCCGTTATCGGAAAGGAACTCGTCGACCGGTTCGCCGAGTTCGACCATTCCTTCACCGGGCACAGCAGGATATGGGCCGTGGTAGTGAAACTCATTGGACTGACCGCTATGTGCTCCAGGGCTGTGATCGACCTTGAGAAAGAGGTGATCGATCTCAGGCGGGAGCTACGATCCCGCGACAAGGCGTAATCACCGGCAGTCAGTACCCCACAATCGTCCCAGCTCGGGTGTGAGGACTGTTGCCCCGCGACGAGCGGATCAGTCGCTAGCTGCTTTGATACTTTCTTAAGGGGAATCCTTTAGGGAATGAATACCGACAAGCAAAGAAAACCGTGGCCTCGCCGGTGCGCTGCCGCGCTGGCGGCTGGCGGCGTGGCTTTGTCCACACTCGGACCGACCACGGGCGTTGCCCAGGCAGCGCCTTCTCCTGCACCCACATATCATCATCACTGGTGCCCAGGCGACCCATGGGACCAGGGATGGGGCCCTTACCAGAACTGGAACGACTGCCGTGACTGGGACGACAACTACTACGGGGGCCCAACCGGTTATGGACCCCCCGGTTATGGACCGCCCGGTTATGGACCCGGTTATGAACAACCCCCGCCGTGGGCGCCGCCACCGCCACCGGGTTGGGCGCCTTAGGCTCCGGTTGTCTGGGACCCCGACGCGAATGGTTGGGGGTCTTGGAATAACGGAATCTTGACCCCGTTCCAACCAGAACCGGGCCGGATAGAACATCCGTTAGCAAAGCAGGTGGCGCAGCGGCACAGAGTCGCTACAAAAGGGCCCGACAGAACGCGGCGAGCTGATCAGCCACACTGAGTTGGGGTCGGATTTCCTGCGGTGCCTGAGAGGCCGGTGAGCTGCTCAACAGGCATGCTGCGTACCAACCCGCTCGATGCGCTGGGGACGAGGAGGACGAGCCGCCGAGGCAGCTGCCCGGCACATAGTGGGCGGGAGCCCAGATGGTGCATTCTCGGCTCCAACTGCCGTCGCTGGATATCGGACCGTCGCACAGGGTTGTCAATGGACAGCTGAAACTGCCCATGGGCGGACATGAGAACTGCTCGTAGGTGGCCAATAAGAACTGCCCAGTGGCGGACACGAATCTGTCCATGATGGGTGAGTCCGCCACCGGTAGTGCTGTCAGGTCAGGGGTTTGACTCCTTTTCCGTGTAGGGCTTGGGCCAGGCGCACGGAGTCTCCGCTGGTCTGGCACAGGAGCGCGTGGTGCAGGAGACGGACGACGGTCGCGGTGGCCAATGTTTTGGGCATCAGCTCGTCGAAGCCGCTCGGATGCAGATTCGACGAGATCGCCACCGACCT
>NZ_JAOPWB010000337.1 GCF_025965855.1 Mycobacterium sp.
GAAGACCTACGATCCCGATTCGCGTCTTTTGGACCTGTACGCAAAGGCGGTGCAACGGCGATGACAGCAACTAGCGAGACCAAAGAGCCCCACCACACCACGACCGGAAAGCTCAGCATGGCGGAGATTCTCGAGCTCTTCGCCGCGACCGGGCGCCATTCGCTGAAGTTCACCGCGTACGACGGCAGCACCGCGGGCGACGAGGACGCCGTGCTGGGCCTGCACCTCCGGACACCCCGCGGTGCCACCTACCTGGCGACGGCCCCCGGCGAGCTCGGCCTGGCCCGGGCGTACGTATCGGGCGACCTGCAGGCATACGGCGTACACCCCGGCGATCCCTACGAGCTGCTCAAGACGCTCACCGACCGCGTCCAATTCAGGCGGCCGTCCGCGCGGCTGCTGGCGGCCATCGTCCGTTCAATCGGTGTCGAGTGCTTGTTGCCCGTCGCCCCACCCCCGGAGGAGGCCCCCCCGCGGTGGCGGCGGGTCGCCGCCGGCGTCATGCACAGCAAGACCCGCGACGCCGAGGCCATCCATCACCACTACGACGTCTCCAACACCTTCTACGAGTGGGTGCTCGGCCCGTCGATGACCTACACCTGCGCCGTCTACCCCCACGCCGACGCGACTCTGGAAGAGGCGCAGGAAAACAAATACCGGTTGATCTTCGAGAAGCTGCGGCTGCAGCCGGGCGACCGGCTGCTCGATGTCGGCTGCGGCTGGGGCGGCATGGTGCGCTACGCGGCCCGGCGCGGTGTCCGGACGATCGGCGCCACCCTGTCGGCCGAGCAGGCGAAGTGGGCGCAACAAGCGATCGACGACGAGGGGCTGGCGGACCTCGCCGAGGTGCGCCACTCCGACTACCGTGACCTGGCCGAGGCGGGATTCGACGCCGTTTCCTCGATCGGGTTGACCGAGCACATCGGCGTCAAGAATTATCCCGCCTACTTCGGCTTCCTGAAATCGAAGCTGCGCACCGGCGGCCTGCTGCTCAATCACTGCATCACCCGCCACGACAACAAGTCGCCTTCGGTTGGGGGCGGGTTCACCGACCGCTACGTCTTCCCGGACGGCGAGTTGACCGGCTCGGGCCGCATCGTCACCGACATCCAGGACGCCGGTTTCGAGGTGTTGCACGAGGAGAACTTCCGCCATCACTACGCGATGACGCTGCGCGACTGGTGCCGCAACCTCGTCGATCACTGGGACGATGGAGTCGCCGAGGTCGGCCTGGCGACGGCCAAGGTGTGGGGCCTGTACATGGCGGCCTCCCGGGTGGCCTTCGAGCAGAACAATCTTCAGCTGCATCACGTGCTGGCCGCCAATGTCGACGACTGCGGCGACGACGAGTTGCCGCTGCGGCCGTGGTGGCAGAACTAGCCGCCGTCTATACGGCGCGCGCCCAGTTCGTTCTGCAGCAGCTCGAGTGCGACCTCTTCAGGGTCGCGCCGCGACGCCGACGGCTCGGTTCGACCGGCCTCGGCGAGCATGTGTTCCTCTTCGTCCCGCTGAGCCGAACCCGCGTCGGCGGGCTCGTCGGCGGGCGCCTGCTGCGGGGCGGGTGGCGGGGCGCTTGCGTCCGGCGCCGCGGCGCCGACCTCGCACCGCACCCGCCAGCTCACCCCCAGCGCGTCCTTGAGCGCTTCAGCGATGACGTCGGCGTTGCGCTGTTCGCATAGCCGCTTGGCCAGCGGCGCGGACGCGTGGGTCAGCACCAACGTGTCGCCCTCGACCGCCCGCACCGTGGCACCCGCCAGCATCACCTCGGTGGTGCGGCTGCGCTGGCGCACCTTGTCGCGCACCGTCGGCCACATGGTTCGCACCGCCGACGCGTTGAGTTCGCCTGGGGCAGAAGCGGATTCGGGTTCGGATGGGGGCGCCGGAGCCGGCTCGGGGGCGGGCTCGGGTTCGGGTTTCGGCGGGGGCTTGGCAACCGCCGCCCGCCTTGGCGGCGGACTCGGCTCGGCGGCAGCCTCTGACGCGGGGATGGAGACGCCCAGCCGGGTCTCGATCCGCTCGACGCGCTGCAGCAGCGCCGCCTCGGCATCGCTAGCCGAGGGCAACAGCAGTCGCGCGCAGATCACTTCCAGCAACAGACGCGGCGCCGTCGCACCGCGCATCTCACCCAGTCCGGCCTGCACAACCTCGGCGTAGCGGGTCAGGGTCGCCGGGCCGATTCGCACCGCCTGCTCGCGCATCCGGTCCAGTACGTCCTCGGGTGCATCCACCACGCCGCGGCTCACGGCATCCGGAACCGCTTGCAGCACAATGAGATCGCGGAACCGCTCCAGCAGATCGGTGGCGAAGCGCCGTGGGTCATGCCCGGCGTCGATCACCGATTCGACCGCGCAGAACAACGCGGCGGCATCCGCGGCGGCGAGGGCGTCGACGGCGTCGTCGATCAGCGCGACGTCGGTGGCACCCAGCAGGCCGAGCGCCCGCTGATAAGTCACGTGATCGCCCTCGGCTCCGGCCAGCAACTGATCCAGCACCGAGAGCGTGTCGCGCGGCGAACCACCGCCGGCGCGGATCACCAGCGGATACACCGCGTCGTCGACGACGACGCCCTCCTGCTCGCAGATCCGCCCTACCAGCGCCCGCATGGTGCGCGGCGGCAGCAGCCGAAACGGGTAGTGGTGGGTGCGCGACCGAATCGTCGGCAGCACCTTCTCCGGTTCGGTGGTGGCGAAGATGAAGATCAGGTGCTCGGGCGGTTCCTCGACGATCTTGAGCAGCGCGTTGAACCCGGCGGTGGTCACCATGTGCGCTTCGTCGATGATGAACACCCGGTAGCGCGACTGCGCCGGAGCGTAGAACGCGCGGTCGCGCAGCTCGCGCGTGTCGTCCACGCCACCGTGGCTGGCGGCGTCGAGCTCCACCACGTCGATGCTGCCGGGCGCGTTGGGCGCCAGCGCGACGCAGGAGTCGCAAACTCCGCACGGGGTGGCCGTCGGGCCCTGCACACAGTTCAACGACCGGGCCAGGATGCGCGCCGACGAGGTCTTTCCGCAGCCGCGGGGCCCAGAAAACAAGTAGGCGTGGTTGATCCGGCCGGCCTCCAGGGCAATGGACAGCGGTTCGGTGACGTGTTCCTGCCCCACCACCTCGGCGAAGGTTGCCGGTCGGTACTTGCGGTAGAGGGCCACGGTCAGCAGGCTACCGGCGCGCGCTGACTAAAGCCCGGCCGGCATCGCGTGTGCATTCACGGCATCGCGTGTGCGGCCACGGCTTTGAGTGTGCGTGCAAGGTGGGGATTCGTCGGATTTCCCGCCCTCAGCGCACAGCGAAAGCCGTCAGCGCACACTCGGCGCCGTCAGCTCACACTCGACGTGGAGGAGACCAGCAGGGACTCAGACGCCGCGAGCAGCGCGCACGTCGCCAGCCCGTCGACCGCGTCACGCAGGTCCGGCAACGAAGGGAAAGTGGGCGCGATTCGGATGTTCTTGTCGTCCGGATCCTTGCGGTACGGGAACGATGCGCCCGCCTCGGTCACGGCGATGCCCGCGTCCTTGGCCAGGGCGACGGTCCGCCGCGCCGTGCCGGGCAACACGTCGAGGCTGATGAAATAGCCGCCCTTGGGATCGGTCCACGAGGCGATCTTCGAGTCGCTCAGCCGCCGGTCCAGGATCTCGGCCGTCAGCGCGAACTTCGGCGCCAGGATCTGCTGGTGGCGCAGCATCTGCAGGCGCACGCCGTCGGAGTCGCCGAAGAAGCGCAGGTGCCGCAGCTGGTTGACCTTGTCCGGGCCGATCGACTTCTTGCCCGCGTATTGCAGATACCACGCGATGTTGCCCAGCGACCCGCCCAGGAAGCTGACCCCGGCACCGGCGAAGGTGATCTTGGAGGTGGACGCGAAGACGTAGGGCCGGTTGGGGTTGCCCGCCGTGGCCGCCAGACCGAGCACGTCGACCTGACGGATGAAGTCGTGCGTCAGGGTGTGCACCGCGTACGCGTTGTCCCAGAACAGCCGGAAGTCGGGCGCCGCCGTCCGCATCTGCACGAGCCGGCGAACCGTCTCCCAGGAGTAGGTGACGCCGGTGGGGTTGCCGAACACGGGTATCGCCCACATCCCCTTGATCGCGGGGTCGACGGCGACCAGCTCCTCGATGAGGTCGACGTCCGGCCCGTCGTGCAGCATCGGGACGGGAATCATGTCGATGCCCATCGTCTCGGTGATGGCGAAGTGGCGGTCGTAGCCGGGGACGGGGCACAGGAACTTGACGACGGGCTCGTCCTTCCAGGGCCGCGGCGAGTCCACCCCGCCGTACAGCATCGAGAAGGCTACGAGATCGTGCATCAGCTCCAGGCTGGAGTTGTTGCCGGCGATTAGGTTTTGCACCGGGATCCCGAGCAGCTCCCCGAAGATGGCCCGCAGTTCCGGCAGGCCGTGCAGGCCCCCGTAGTTGCGGGTGTCGGTGCCCTCGGCGTCGCGGTAAGTGTCGCCGGGCATGCTCAGCAGCTGGTTGGACAGGTCGAGCTGCTCCGCGGACGGTTTGCCTCGGGTCAGATCCAAAGCCAGCTTCTTGGCCTGCAGCTCGCCGTAATCCTGCTGGTTGCGGGCGTGCACCGCGACCAGCTCTTCAGGGCTGAGGGAATCGAACGACACCAGGGGCCCTTTCGCTGTCGAACGCTTGGAGGGTGCGGGGGTTTTGCCCAGCCCCGACCTAGCGGCGATCGCAAGCGCGGGGGACCGGGCGCGGCGGGTCGCCGCTCATCAAGCCTAGCGGCGATCGCAAGCGCGGGGGAACCGGGCGCGGCGGGTCGCCGCTCATCGAGCCTAGCGGCGATCGCAAGCGCGCGGTGGGGGCGCCCCCGCTTGCGGGGGACCGGGCGCGGCCGGTCGCCGCTCATCAAGCCTGGGGGACCCCGCGCACCCGACAGAGCCCATTGACCCTTGCTGCCTTCCGGCCCTGGGGGAGTTCACAGGATAGACGCCGCGCGGGGTCCATGGCGAGTGTAATACCTTGTCCCGAAGCAACCGGCGGCGACCGCACGGCGCTCGGTTACCATGGCCACGGAGGATTCGCCTAGTGGCCTATGGCGCTCGCCTGGAACGCGGGTTGGGTTAACAGCCCTCGCGGGTTCAAATCCCGCATCCTCCGCCATCGGTCGTCCTCGGTTGAGGCGCGACCATGCAGCGGGCCTGTTTGGAATCGGTTTGCACGGCATTTAGGCTGGCGTGGGCTCATCACCAGCATGAGGAGGCATATGGGGCGCAAGGTCGCCATACCGTGGCACGCGTCGTTTTCGGTCGCTGCCGGCGTCCTCTACTTCTATTTCGTGTTGCCCCGCTGGCCTGAGCTGATGGGCGACACCACGCATTCGGTGGGGACGACGCTTCGGATCGTGACGGGTGCACTGGTGGCCCTGGCCGCGCTGCCGGTGGTCTTCACCCTGTTGCGGACCCGCAAGCCTGAGCTGGGGACGCCGCAGCTGGCCCTGTCGATCAGGGTCTGGTCGATCGTGGCCCATGTGCTTTCCGGTGTGCTGATCATCGGCACCGCGATCAGCGAGATCTGGCTCAGCCTGGACAACGCCGGGCGGTGGTTGTTCGCCATTTACGGGGCCGCCGCCGCGATCGGCGTCGTTGGCTTCTTCGCGTTCTACCTCTCGTTTATCGCCGAGCTGCCGCCACCGCCGCCGAAACCGATCAAGCCGAAGAAGGCCAAGCAGCCCAAAGGGCGAGGGCTGCGCCGCAAGGAGGCGGCCGAGACCGAAGAGATCTCCGACGAGGCCGAAGAAACCGAAGCAGCCGAAGCAGCCGAAGCAGCCGGAGCCCCGGAAAGGGCAGAAGAGCCCGTCGAACCCGCCGCCGAGACCGAATCGGCCACCGAGGACACCCACGACGCGCCGGCGCAAGACACCGAGGACGCCGACGAGCCCCGGGGCGGCTTGCAAAACCGCCGGCCGACCGGCAAGGGCTCGCACCGGATGCGGCGCAGGCGCACCCGCGGCGGCGTCGCGCTCGACGAGTAAGTTCAGCGGCGCCGAAGGCTCTCGACGTAGGCGGCGATGCGCTGCTGGGTCTCGTCCGCACCCCACAGCTGGCGGACCTCGCTGTCGACAAGGGCTCCCTCGCGCATCCGCGCCAGGGTGGGGGCGCGCAGCTGCGCTTTCGTATGGCGATAGGCCTCGACCGGGATCCCGCCCAGGTCGGCCGCCTCCGCCACCGCGGCCCCGACGAGATCGTCGGCGACGACGCGGTGGGCGAGCCCGTTGGCGACGGTCTCGTCGCCCCGGTAGACGCGGCCGCCAAGCAACACGCCCTCGGCGCGGTCCCCGCACGCGTAGCGCATCACCTCGAGCGCGGCGACCGGAAAGGGCACTCCGACCCGGACCTCGGAGGCCCCGATCTGCGCTTCCGGGCCGATCAGCCGCCGGTCGCAGGCGCAGGCCAGCACACACCCGCCCGCGATGGCGGCACCGTTGATCGCGGCCACCGTCGGGCCCGGGTAGCAGAACATCGCCTCGAACGCCTCGGAGAGCGCCGGGATCAGCCGGTCGGTGTAGCCCGCGCCGCCTTCCACCACGCGGTTGAGGTCTACCCCGGCGCTGAATGCGCGGCCGGCGCCGGTGACGACGAGTGCGCCGCCGCCGGAGTGCTGCAGCTCGCCAAGGGCGTCCGTCAGCTCCTCCAGCAGCTCGACATCGAGGGCGTTGACGCGCCCGGAGGAAAGGGTCAGCACCTGGACCGCGCCGGCGGCTTCGATCTCAATCACGCTGAGACGATTACGACCGGGATGTCGGTGTTCTCGTCGGTGTGATAGCTCGCGCACACCCGGTGGTAACCGTCGGCGATCTGGAGCGGGACACCCGTCGTGAAGTCGCCGCGGACCAGCAGAATCGGTGACAACGCTTGCCCCTTCTTGATCTTCGACAGATCCGCGGCGACGTGGGGGTTGTCCTCGGGTAGCAGCCTCAGCTGCGCCGCCCGGAGGATGTCCTTCGCCTTTTTGTGGCTGACGATTCCTGCCTTCAGCTTTTCCGCCAACTGATTGGCGGTACCCGGCTCCGCGAGCAGGGCGAGGTAGTCGGCTGCCGCCGGGAAGTCATGCGCCTCAGGCTTTTCCAGCCATTTCACGCTCGCCATCGGGTGTCTCCCTTTCATCGGCCGTGTCGCCGCAGCCTACCGGGTGGCCATCGAAATTGGGATCGGTAGCAGGCCCGGGCGTCTGTACTTGCGCCAATGACGACGCCAACGAGGCGGCGCATGAAGGAAGGAAATGCAGTGAAACGTCTTCTCGTGGGAACGATTGGAACCCTCGGCGTCGCATCGGCGCTGGTGGGGTGCTCGAGCGGCGGCCACTCAGCCAGCCCGGCGCCGAGCACGGCGCCCAGTGCCTCCACCGGCACCGGCGCGCAGGTCAAGGTGGGCGGTACCGACCTGGCGGGCCTGAACCCGACGTCGGTGACCTGTGTCAGGACCGGCGGCAAGATCGACATCGGCAGCGGGTCCACCGGTGGCGCCCAGCAGGCGCTGGCCGTGGTGATGACCGACGCGAACCCCCCGACGGTCGAGTCGCTGGCGCTTGTCGTCGACGGCAACGCGCTGTCGGTCAGTAACGGCATGGGCGCGAAGGTCGGTTCGGCCAATGTGGCGGTGGACGGCAAGACCTACACCATCGCCGGTCAGGCTCAGGGCGCCGACCTGAAGAACCCGATGGCCGGAATGATCACCAAGGACTTCAACATCAAGGTGACTTGCGGTTGATCGATCGCACTCCGGGACGGCGGGCGTGCCTTCACTCACACGTCCGCCGCTCCGGTTCCTCGCCATGCCGACGACGGCGGACTTATGATGCAGCCGTGTCGATCCCCGGCGAATTGGAGAACGCCCGCCGGTTGGCGTTTGCCGCCGACGAAATCCGGGCCCGGGATCTGCTGCTGGCGCTGGTGCCTCGGATCGAGCGCGAGGACCGGGACGACCTGATGCTGGAAGCCCTTGCCCAGCTTGGTGAGATCTATCTCTCGCGCGGAGCGAATGACGGAGTGCGCGAGTCCATCGGGCGCATCCGCGACTGCTTGGCCGTCTATTCGGAAATCGTCGCCGGCACCATGCCGGAGGCCGCCGAACGGGTGGGCATGTCCGACGCCGAGGTGGCGCACATGATCTGTCGATACTCGCGGCGGGCACAGTTTCTGGAAACGGGACTGGCCGCGGCCCTCGGCGATCACGAGGGCGCCGCCTCGGCGCTGGCGGCGTTGAGCGACAAGGGCCCCGAAGGCGATTTCGCCGACCTCGCCGACGAGCACGGCCACCTCGTTACCTATGCGCAAATGCTATGCGCGGGCGCGCTCTGCGACGACGACCTGCATGTGCAGTCAGTTCCGTTATGGGACCAGGTGCTGGCCGCCTTGGAAGATGCAGATCGCCTGGGCAGTGGGAGCCCGCTCGGTGACTATCTCAGGGTGGCCGCGGCCACCGGCTACGGCCGGTTCTGTGTCGAGACCGGGCGATTGACCGAGGCCGAACCCTGGCTGCGCCGCGCGGGGGCCCGGGCACAAGCGAACGGCTGGGAACTGGCAACGGCCAGAACACAATTGGAGCGGGCGGCGGCATGCTGGTCGGCGGCCGACCACGCCGGCACCGAGAAACTGATCTCGGAGGCCTACCCCGTCATTGCGCGCTACGCCCGAGCGCACGACGTCGCCCGTTGCTGGCTGTACATGGGATTCACTCGCCTGGGATCCGGTGCCCTACAGGCGGCCGACGAGTGCTGGGAGCATGCCGAGCGGCACTGGCGCGAACTGGGAAAGCCGCTGCACCTACAACGTATTCTGTTGCAACGCAGCTGGATAGCGATCTTTTGGAGTCGCTTTGCCGACGCGGTCGAACTGATCGCCCAAGCCCGGGAACTGCTCGACTCGTCGCCACGCAGCAGTTGGCTGCAATACGCCCAGCTGGACAATCATCTTGGTACCGTGTGGCGCGCGGATGCATTGGCGGACCTCGGTTTCGACAGTTCGGGCGATCCCGACGAGACGCTGGAGGAAACCGAGGCGCGGCAGGCCGAGGGACTCGGCATCCTCAAGGGCGAGGTCGGTACTGAAGAATACTGGCGCGGGATGAGCAAGCTCGAACAGGCCGCGGAGCTCAAGGTGCCGGCCGCGCTCGCGGTCGACTCGGTGCGGTACTCGATCGCCGATGCTGACGCGAGATCCCGCTGGGCTACCAGCGTTTCGGCGCCCATCCTGGCCGGCGCGTTCGCCGTCGCATGGGAATGGGAGAACACCGAGCTGATCAGTGAGATGGTCGAATACCACAGCGCTCGAGGGACTTTCGACGTCGAACCAGAGCGCGCCAAGATCGGCGAATGGGCATCCACGGCCACCCCACCGGTGCTCATCGACGATGGCGAAGCGCTGGCCGCGGCCGGCCCGCCGGCGCGGGGTGGCCGTTCGCTGACGCGGCTGGGCCCCTTGCCGCCGCTGCAGATGCAGCCGGACACTGCGCCGATCATGAGTCGCTATCGCGCACTGGCGTTGCAGCGGTACGGGCGCGAGGTCACCGCCGGCGAACCTGCCTGGTCCACTTGGCCATGAGTGACGCGGACCGGCTGATTCTGGTCCTGCGATTCGCCGACGTCGGGATCGTCACGTACGCGAGCTTGCGGATAGTCGGGCAGCCGTCCAGAACCGTCAACTGGGTGGTGGAGGAGCCGATCCTGCTCGCGGCCCTACAGGAGCTGGTTGGCGCATTGCCGGAGCCGCATGGCTCGGAGAGCCGCCGTGACGCCATCGAGCGGGCACTGACCACGGGTCCCTTTGCGGCACCGGACACCGAACTGACGATCGCCTACATCCTGGGGGTGCTGCTCATCGGCGCGCCGGGCTGGCAACTTTTGACGGAATGCGTGGCAACGCCGCGCGCGGTGTTGTTCGTCTCGCCCAGCTCCCGGCTCGCTCGGGTGCCGTGGGGCCTTCTGGCGGTGCCGAAGTCGGGGCCGAGCAAAGAAGAACTCGTGCGCGCTCGCCAGGATGCCATCACCGCCAGCGGCAGGGTGGCCGCCCAGATCCCGTGGCAGCTCGCCGATATCGGCGCCTACACCGACGGCCATCGACTGATGGAATTGGTCGACGTGCTGATGGCGGTACCGCCCAACATCGTGCACTCGCCGCGGGCGCCGGCCGGCTGGGACGCCAGGCGCGGCGGGCCGCCGGTGCTGGTCCTCGACCCACGAGTACCCGGGCAGCGCCCGGACTCCGCGCTCGGCTCGGTGCTCGGCAGGCCTTCGGCGGAAACGCAATTGGCGCAACACTTCGCCGGGCTGATGGAACGCCGCCGGGTGCTGCCGGAGGCCGACGACGTGGTCGAGGTGTTCCGCCGTCAGGACGCCGACCGCGTCTGGCTGGCGAAGCAGCTGGCACAGACCCCGAGTCGGCTCATGTATGTCGGCCACGCCAGTTCGGCGCACGGCCAGGCCGACCGCGCGGCGCTGCACCTGGCCTGCACGGCGGAGATTCCCGGAGGCGCCGAGGCCATTGGCGACCACCGCCCGCTGACCGCGGCGGACCTGATGTCCATGCAATTGCCCATTCCCCCGCGGGTTGCCCTGCTGGCCTGCGGATCGGGCGGGGACTATCAATTCGACGAGGCGACCGGCCTGGTGGCGGCGATGGTCCTGGGCGGTGCGCAGTTGGTGAGCGCCACCTTGTGGTCGCTGCCCACTTCCGCGGCCTATCGACGGTTTGCGGCCCACGAACCGGCCGACCCGATGGCCGATGTCGTGGTCGCCGTGGACGACGCACACGAAGGCGCCGACGCGGGGTGCGCCGTGAATCGTTGGCAGCGCGCGCAGATGCGGCGCTGGCGTGACGGTGCCGTTACCGCCAGCCCGCTGTATTGGGGCGCGCTGGTCAGTTTCGCGGTGGACGGTGCTCGATAGCGCTCAGATCGAGGCCAGCAAGGACGCGTTGACGGCGATCACAGCCTCCGCGTCTTTGGGCAGCGAAAGCTCTTCGCGCGCAGCGGGATCGAACGCCACCAGGACGACGAGGCCGGGGCGGAGCATCGACACGTCCGGATCGCCGTCACAGCGCGCCAATTTCCCGATGAACGTCTCGCCGGACACGGCCACCACCTCGATGAAAACCTGGCGCTCATCGCCGACCGTGCGCACGGTGCCGACTCCGACGGTGGGCCCCGCCGCGTTCCGGCGCCGAGCGAACGGGAACCGGCCGGCCCCCAGCAGCAGCATGATCAGCTTCTTCATGCCACCAGGCTCTAACGGCCGGACGGCTACCGAACCCAACTTTTCGGCTGCCGATATCTTCCGAATGCCCCTATCCTGTGCAAATGAGCGCGGATTCGCAGATCGCGACCGTCGTCGCGGTGGGCCACCCACGCCGGTCGGTGATCGAGGCGGCGTGGCGCGCGATCGGCCCAGGCGTCGAGGTGCTCAGCAGCGACGACGGCGGCCCGTTGAGCCGGACCGTCAAACGCATCATCGACCCCCTGGTGCTCCGGCTACGATCCAACCCCCAGTACTCGGCCCCGGTCGTCACACCGGAAACCGCGGCGACGATGCACGAGCTCATCGTCGGCAGCGCACGCGAACTGCGTGCCGCCGCAGCGTGGTTTGACACGCTCAAGCTCGAGCGCCGCAGGCAGCGGATTCGCACCGGCAACGCCCAGGAACTGTACTTTCCGGTTTGCTTCGAGCTCGCGGTGACGAAAGGCCCACCGGCGCCACAAGATAGCGAAACGGCGGCGGCCGTGCTCACCGACATTCACCAGGGCCGCGACCGCACCGCGATCGAGGTGCTGCACCGATACGTGGCAAGCCCCGATGTCGTGGCCAGGCTAGCCACGCAGCTCGACCGCAGTTGGGGTGACGTGCGGGCCGGCCAGACCGCCACCGGCCCGTTCCTCGCCGAGCTTGGCACGGTGCTCGGGCCCGCCAACGGCCACCGCGCCGCGGCGGCCCGGCAACGGGTCTGGTCGGCGGTGATCGCCGACTCCACACCGTACAACCTGGGGGCGCTGGCCCGGGTCGTGGCGGCCGAGCTGCCGTGGTCGATCGTCGGGCTGGGCTTGAGTTCGGTTGAGCCACAACGGCAACCGCGGATAGCGAACGGCTCCGACCGCGATCGGCCGCTGGATCGCACCGTGGTGGATCGGGTACGCGCGACGCTGCGGCGCGCCCTGGACCGCGACGCGCTGCCCGACATCCCGCTGCTGTGCGAGGAAGAGGTCGACCGGGCCTCGGCGCCCTGGGGGCTGCTGTCCGAGGACAAACAGGCCACGTTGGTGGCCGGCATCGAGATCGCCGTCGAGCTGGCACCGCTGGACCCCTCCGTTTCCAGCCGCTACGCGCTGGCGGCGCAGATCCAGGCCCGGCTGCGCAAGGAGGCCTACGTGCTGCACGCCCGGCGCTATCTCGCCGAGGGCGGCCCGGTCCACCCGCGCCAACGGCAAGTGGTCGACGACCTCGCCGCGTACGCGCAGCCCTACCTGAGCCGGCTGTGGGCGCGGCTGCACGGACGCGACGTCTGGCAGGAGCCGTGCGACGACGTCGATGAGGTGCGGTCCCTGCTGGAGGGGGTCGCGCGGTCGGTGAGCCTCGACCATCGGCAACGGATCAAGGCGATGCTGGAATTACAGGTGGCCGGATGAGATTGGTTGCCGATTCCGGTCTGTGGAGCACGGGTCCCGCCACCGCGGATTCGCCGCTGGCCGCGGTGCTGGAGGTCAGCGGCGGAGTGCTCTCCTGGACGATCGACGAGCCACCGGGCGATGTGTCAGCCCGGATCACCTTCACCGATTTGTCAGGCGCCGACTGGCTTTGGCGCGTCGTGGGCGACGCCGGGCACGTCGCGTTGGCTTCCGCCTTGGGCGCCGCGGACAGCCCGGCCGAGCAGCCACACAGCATCGAGCTCGCCGGGGTCGACATCGTGCCGGGATCCGTCGATCCGCTCCGGCGGCTGGCGTTGGGCCATTGGCTGCGGCGATGGTGGCCCGCCAGCCGCCTCGACGGCATCGCCGGTCTCGACCGCGCGCTGCTCGACGTCGAGGTCGCTCTGCTGACCTCCGGCGCGCAGGGCTTCTTCACCGACGAAACCCTGGATTCCGATGTGGGGGGGCTGCTGGCACCGCACGCCCCCGCCCTGATCACACACCTGCGGGACGACGATCCGCGGATACGTGACATGGTGCTGGCCGGCGCCGGGCTGGCCGAGGAGGTCGGTGTGGACGACCACGGCTGGCCGGAACTGTATGCGGCTCTGGATGATTCGAGCGACGTCATCGCGACGCCGGGCGGACGCCGCGACGACTACGCGCTGGCCGCCGGCGCGGGCGTGGGTACGCGCGCTGCGGCCCCGATCGCCCGGGGTGTCACGTCCATCGGCTGGGGCGCCGTTCCGCCCCGCATCTTCGACGCGGGCGAGAACACCGTCGAGTGGGCCGTCGAGATGGTCGGGACGGCGGTGATAGGCGTCGTGCGGGCGGCCGTCATAGGACCGGACGCGGCCGCGGGCACCGCGGTCCGACTGCGGTCCGGCGCCGTCAGCGGCAGCGGCGCCATGGACGCCGAGGGCGCATCGATCCTCCCGCTGGTCGACGGCCAGCAGCGACCGCTGGCGGAATCCGCGGCCTGGGACCACGATTGGTCGGCGACGTCGGTGATCGTCGGCGCGCAGGTGCCGGAGGCCCGCGAAACCCGGGAGCGGGTTCGCCGGTGGGCCAGGGCACGGCTGGACCGGCCGCCGCACGATGCGTTCCTGGCGGAAACTCTGGCGGCCGAATCCGACTACTGAGCCCACAAACCCCGCCGACTGTGAATTCGGCGACGCAACGTCGGCGTGTCCCGTCGTCAAATTCACTGTCGCCCGACTGGGCGTCATTCCCTATGCTGAGCGAGTGCCAAACAACTATCGGGTCGTTCAGTGGAACACCGGAAACGTCGGCAAGAGCTCGCTCCAGTCGATCGCGGACAATCCCCTCCTCGAACTGGTGGGGTGCTATGCCTGGTCAAAAGACAAGGTCGGCCGCGACGCCGGGGAACTCGTCGGCATCGCGCCGCTGGGCGTGAGCGCCACCAACGACGTCGACGAGCTGCTCGGCCTGAAACCGGACTGCGTCGTCTACAACCCCATGTGGATCGATGTCGACGAGCTGGTCCGCATCCTGTCCGCGGGCGTCAACGTCGTGACGACGGCGTCCTTCATCACCGGAGCCAACCTGGGCGAGGGCCGCGACCGTATCGTCGAAGCCTGCCAGAAGGGTGGGTCGACGATGTTCGGCTCCGGCGTCAGCCCGGGCTTCGCCGAACTGTTGGCCATCGTCTCGGCGATGGTGTGCAACCGGATCGACAAGGTCTCCGTCATCGAGGCGGCGGACACCACGTTCTACGACTCGCCCGACACCGAGAAGCCGGTGGGCTTCGGCCAGCCGATCGACCACCCGGAGCTGCAGGAGATGGCCCGAAAAGGGACGGCGATTTTCGGCGAGGCCGTGCGGCTGGTGGCCGACGCGCTCGGCGTCGAGCTCGACGAGGTGCGTTGCGTGGCCGAATTCGCCCAGACCACGGCCGATCTCGAAATGGCGTCCTGGACCATTCCGGCGGGATGCGTCGCGGGCGTTTACATCAGCTGGCAGGGCATCGTCGGCGGCAAGACGTCGATCGACCTCAACGTCCGGTGGCGCAAGGGACGGACGCTCGATCCCGATTGGAAGATCGACCAGGACGGGTGGGTCATCCAGATCGACGGGCAACCAACGGTGACAACCAAAGTCGGCTTCCTGCCTCCCCCGTACTTCCAGGCCGAGACGATCGCCGAGTTCATGGCGCTCGGGCACATCATGACGGCGATGCCCACCATCAACGCGATTCCGGCGGTCGTGGCCGCCCCGCCGGGCATCGTCACCTACACCGATCTACCGCTCACCCTTCCCCGCGGCTACGCAAAGGTGTAACTGCGAAAAGCCGGCGCAACATTTGAGTTTGGGCGCCGTCGGGCTTCTTCGGCTTACGACCGGCTAACCGTCGCCGGACACCGCCGTTTCGGGGACGGCCGCCCGACGCCGAGCGGGCTTGGCGTACGTCGCGCCAAGCTGCGGCACCTCGAGCGGGCCCTGGTGGCGGGCGGCCTCGATGGCGTTCCGCAGCGGACTGGCCAGGCCCGCGAACGATCCCATGTCGAACAGCAACGGCGTCAACAGCCGGTTGTGGACGAACCCGAAGGCGCTGCCGGATTCGGGGTCCGCCCATCCGAGGGTCCCGCCCAGGCCCACGTGACCGAAACCCTTGAGCAGGCCGGGCACCGGCGACTCGTGGTAGCCCAGGTGAAATGGCATGGGCACCACCACGTTTGCGTCGGGCCACTTGCGTTGCGGCTGGCCCGTCAGGCCGCGCGCCAATTCCGCGGACAGATACTTTTTGCCGTCGATCCGGCCGTCGTTGGCCAGCACGGCGTACATCTTGGCCAGGCCGCGGCCGGTCACCACGCCGTTGGCCGCCGGCACCTCGCCGTCGAGGAACGCGGTGTCCCCCTTGATGAGGGATATGACGCCGGGGAAGTACATCGCCCCGAGGGCGCCCGAGAACGGCAGGCCCGCCAGTTTCGGTGCGATGAAGTTGAATACCGGTGCTCGTAGCTTTCCCTGCGGTATCAGGATCTGAGCCGCCTTGGTCGGCGAGCCTTCGGGCGGGCGGCCGAGGTGCAGGCCGTCGGTGTTGAGCGGACGCGCGATTTCCTGGCGGATCAGCTCTCGCATGCCCTTGCCCGTCACCGCCCTGGCCAGACCGGACAGCAGCCATCCGTAGGTCAGCGCGTGATACGCCTGCACACCTCGCAGACGATCGACGGGCGCGGCGGCCAGGCGCTCCTCCATGAGGACGTGGTCCATCAGCTCCGCCTTGGTGACGCCCCTCAGGTGCGACAACCCCGATCGATGCCGCAAGACATCGCGGACCGTGATGTCGGCCTTCCCGTTGGCCGCGAATTCGGGCCAGTATTCGGCGACCGGATCGTCATAGGACAGCAGGCCCCGGTCGGCCAGCCGGTGAATCACGGTCGACGCGACACCCTTGGTCGCCGAGAACACCATGGCGCCGGTGTCGGCGGTCCAGCGCTCGCTGCCGGCGCGGTCCGACCAGCCCGTCCAGACGTCGACGACGGGCGCGCCCTCGATGTAGACGCTGAGGGCTCCGCCGCCGAACCGGCGGCCGGGGAACAGCCGCGAGAACACCCCGACGACATTGGCGAAATGGGGGTCGGCGGCACCGGACACACCGCGCGGCAAGCCATCGTCGGTCACCAGCAGGGTTGATCCCCGACGCGGCGCCATCACAGGAACGAAGCTATCAGCCGGGAAGAGCGCTGAATACAAGTCACTCCGGCGGGTGTTGGGCCTCTTCGCCGGGCGTCTTATGCGGCGGCGAGTCGTTCAACCACTTCCTCAGCCGAAGAAGCTGATTGACCACCATGCCGATGCCCAGCAACATCAGCGTCGCCACGATCGCCACCACTATTGCGGTGCTCACAATGTCCATGATGACAGGCCGGACGCCCTGCGGTTTCAATATCGCACGCCGCTGGGTAGCCACAACGCATGAGTGGTGCAGACAAGGTGAAGAACAAGATCGAGGATCTGGGCGGCCGGGCCAAGGAAGCTATCGGCAGGGTCACCGGAGACGAAGACACCCGGAACGAAGGCCGGGCCGATCGGGCGAAGTCCAGCCTGAAGGATGCCGGCGAGAAGGTCAAAGACGCCTTCAAGCGGTAATTGACCGTTTGACCAGCGGGCTTGCCAGTACGGCAGGCGGCCCGCTGGTCCTTTCATGTTGCGATCGGCACACGTTGTTGAGAAATGCGTCGGTCCGCAATCCACAGCGCAATTGGCGTCGAATATCAGGTAAAGGACACCGATGATGCGAAGGTCTACGAACATGCGCCGATTCACGACATCCATGGGAGTTGCGGCCGTGTTGGCTGCCGGTGCACTGTTGGGCGCTCCGGCCCCCGCGTCGGCCGATCCGTGCCCCGACGTCGAGGTGGTGTTCGCCCGCGGTTCCGGTGAACCGCCCGGTGTCGGCGGCGTCGGCGGGTCATTTATCGACGCGTTGCGCGGGCAGATCGGCGCCCGGTCGCTCGGGGTCTATCCGGTCAACTACCCCGCCAGCACCGACTTTGCCAACAGCGATTTCCCGCTGACCGTCATCGACGGCATCCGCGACGCCGGTTCGCATATCGAGTCGATGGCGGCGAACTGCCCCAAGACCCGAGAGATCCTCGGCGGGTATTCCCAGGGTGCCGCGGTAGCGGGTTACGCCACCTCGGCCGCGGTTCCGGCGGGCGTGCCGGCCAGCGCGGTCCCCCGGCCGATGCCACCGGAGATAGCGAACCACGTCGCCGCGGTCACGCTGTTCGGAGCGCCGTCGGGTCAATTTCTGCAGAAATACGGCGCGCCCTCGCTCATCATCGGCCCGCCGTATCAGGCCAAGACCCTCGAGTTGTGCGCGCCGGGCGACGGGATCTGCGGTAACGGCGACGATCCCGCAGCGCATATTTCTTACGGGCTGAACGGCATGACGGCCCAAGCCGCGACCTACGCCGCGGATCACCTGTAGCCAGGTGCAGAATCGCACCATGCATGTTCTGGTCACGGGCGGCACGGGATTCGTCGGGGGATGGACCGCCAAGGCAATCGCGGACGCCGGGCACTCCATCCGGTTCCTGGTGCGAAATCCCGATCGGCTGCAGACGTCCGTCGCCAAGCTGGGCGTCGACGTGTCGGACTTCGCCGTCGGGGACATCACCGATCGCGTTTCGGTGCGGGACGCGTTGCGCGGCTGCGACGCCGTCGTGCACAGCGCCGCCCTGGTGGCGACCGACCCGCGCCAGACCAAAGAGATGCTGACGACGAACATGCAGGGCGCGCAGAACGTCCTCGGCCAGTCCGTCGAGCTGGGCCTGGATCCCATCGTTCACGTGTCGAGCTTCACGGCGCTGTTTCATCCGGGCCTACAGACGCTCACGGCGGACCTGCCGGTCGTCGGCGGAGCGGACGGGTACGGAACGTCCAAGGCGCAGGTCGAGATCTACGCGCGCGGACTGCAGGACGCCGGCACGCCGGTGAACATCACCTATCCCGGCATGGTTCTCGGTCCGCCGGTCGGCGACCAATTCGGTGAGGCCGGCGAGGGCGTCAAGGCCGCGGTGCAGATGCATGCGATCCCGGGGCGCAGCGCGGCGTGGTTGGTCGTCGACGTCCGCGATCTGGCCGCGCTGCACGCGGCACTCTTGGAGCCGGGACGCGGGCCGCGGCGCTACACCGCGGGCGGGCATCGGATTCCCGCGTCCGAGCTCGCGACCATGATCGGCCAAGTCGCCGGGACCACGATTGTCGCGGTTCGGATCCCCGACACCGCCCTGCGCGTGGCGGGTGCCGTGCTGGACAGGGCGGGCCGGTTTCTGCCCTTCGAAACACCCGTCACGTCGGCGAGTTCGTCGCAGTGGTGTCGGGCCTGGAGGTCGGATCCGCAGATGCCACACCGCAGAACTTCGATGAGCAATTGGCCCTTGCCCGGCTCCGGGGTCGGCTGGTCGACCACCTCGAGCTTCGCGTTGGTGCAGGTCA
>NZ_JAOPWB010000007.1 GCF_025965855.1 Mycobacterium sp.
ACATCTTCTACCTCACCCCCTTCCTCGCTCTCCCGAATCACCACACCGACAACCCAGAAATATTCACCGACTAAACGGGATTAGGAGCATTGCGATGATCGAACCGTCGCCAGCCGAGGAAAAGGACCCGACGCAGGATCTCGAGCCGGGGACGACGCCGTACTACGCACGAATGCATAAATGGATCAAGCGGGCCGTCTTGGTGTGCCTGGTGGCGCTGGTGATCGAGGGTGCGTTCACGTTGCCGTTCATGGCGGTCTATTACGGCTACCCCACGCTTAGCCTGACCGAAATCTGCAGTGAGCTGCTGAAGATTCGGTACTCCAATGACACCTTGGAGTGCAAGTACCCCTACCCGCCATTGGGGCCGCCAGAGGGTGCCGAGGGTAAGGCCACCGCACAGGACGTGTGGGGCATCCAGCCGATACCGAAGTACCACAGGCTTGGGTTCCGCGAACTCGTCAGGATCCACAACGAAAGGCTCACTCGCCAAGCGGCCCAACAGCACGCCGCGGCGCACTAGTGACAGGACTGACCCGTTGACCTATCGGGTCGTTCAGTGAACGACGGGTAACGTCGGCAAGATTCCGGTACGGTTTTCCCATCGATGGGTTCAAGGTCAACCGACAATCACGACCATGCTGAGCTTTCTTCCGCCGCCGGACTTTCGGGGCTAGACGTTGGACGACTACATCATGCTGGGTCTCACCATCACCGCTATGCCGGCGATCACCGCGATACCCGCCGCTACTACTTCCTCGTGGGGTACTTTGCGCCAATCCACAGCCTTCGACAGGAAGACGTCCATGCCTGAGCAAACGACCCCAATAGACTCATCGCCTCTGCTTCATCACGTGGTGTTCGCCGTGGCACCCGAGCGGCATGCCGCTGTCGGGCAACTATTCACCGACCTGGGATTCGCCTTCGAGAATTTCCAGCTGACCGAACTCGGCTTGGACATTCGCCTCGACTGGAATCGCGGTATCGAGCTGATCAGCCCGATCCCAGGATCGCCCGGGCCGGTGGCCACTTCGGTGAATGAGTTCCTCGAAAGTCACGGCGACGGCGTGTACAGCGTGGTGATCCGGGTTCCGGCAGCCTCGGCGGCTGAAGTCGTTGCCGAGCGCTACGGCGCGACAACGCGTTTCCGGCAGAACTCCGAGGGCGAGGGCTCCTATCTCGACGAAATCGACTTGTCAGTTTTGGGCCTGCCACTCACGTTTCTGGCGACCAATATTCCGTGACCGCCGACGAGCCAACCGATTAGGAACAGACTGGCGCGGGCGGCAGGGTTGACGGCGGCGTTCATGCACCTGCTCGGCAGGTGAAATTGGTGGGCGCCCAAACCCCTGCCGAAACTACCCGAGCGCCTCGTATCGACGATCACGCGGACGCGAACCGGCGAAGCGTAGCGGTGTCTATTACTACGGTGTCCGCACGTTAGTGTGCTTTGGTCGGCCCCAGCGAACCCGCCGATAGAAAAGTGGAGCAAATTTATGACCGCAGCAGCAGAAACGTCAGAAATTGAAGCGCGGGTCGGCCACTACTATCGGGTGGACGACACCTACCGGGTCGGCCGCGAGAAGATCCGCGAGTACGCCCGCGCAGTGCAGGACTATCACCCCGCACATTGGGATGCGGCCGCCGCCGCGGAGCTGGGCTACTCGGGCCTGGTGGCGCCGCTGACGTTCACGTCGATCCCGGCCATGGCGGCCAACCGGCACCTGTTCGAATCGGTGGTCGTCGGTTATGACACCTACGTGCAGACCGAAGAAGTCTTCGAGCAGCACCGCCCGATCGTGACCCACGACGAGCTGCACGTCGACGTCGAGCTGTCGTCGGTGCGCAGGTTCGCCGGCAGAGACCTGATCACCGTGACCAACACCTTCACCGACACTGCCGGCGAGCGGGTACACACCTTGCACACCACCGTCGTCGGCGTCACCGCCGAGGATGTCGATCCGGCGATCACGATGGCCGTGCAGAACGTGATCATGCACGACGTGAACATCCTCGGAATCGGCGAATCCGATGCGGTCTACGAGAAGACGGTGCGCCCCGAGGGTGAGGTTCGAATCGCCGAGGGAGGCGCGAGCCGCACGCCTGGGACGCCATACTTCGATGACCTGAAGGTCGGCGACGTGCTACCGGCGCACCACGTCCGACTGTCCCGCGGCGACCTGGTGAACTATTCCGGAGTGGCGGGCGACGCCAACCCGATCCACTGGGACGAGGATATCGCCAAGCTGGCCGGGCTGCCCGATGTGATCGCGCACGGAATGCTCACCATGGGTGTGGGTGCCGGATTCGCGTCGGCATGGTCGGGCGACCCCGGTGCGGTTACCCGCTACGCGGTGCGTCTGTCCCAGCCCGCGATCGTCTCTGCCGCCGACGGCGCAGACATCGAGTTCAGCGGCCGGATCAAGTCGCTGGACCCGGCCACCCGCAGCGGTGTCGTCATTCTCGCCGCGAAATCCGGTGGCCGGAAAATCTTCGGCCTGGCGACGTTGAACGTCCGCTTCCGCTGACCCCCGCGGACCTCAGCCTGCACCTGAGCCGACATCGACGATTTAGGGCGCCGCTTCGAGTTCGACGCGGCCCCAACCGAGTCTTAACCGATGCGGCCGCTCGCCGGAGATGACGGGTTGTCTTCGGGGGCCAGCTCAAGCACTTGAATTTCGCCGGTCGTCCCGTCGACCTCGATGAGGGCACCCGGCGGCAACGACCTGGTAGCTCCCTGAACGTCCACCACACAGGGAAACCCGAATTCACGCGCCACCACCGCGGCGTGCGACATCGGGCCGCCGAGCTCGGTCACCACGGCAGCGGCGTAGCAGAACGCGGCGGTGTACCCGACGTCGGTGACCTCCGCGACAAGGATTTCGCCGGGTTGCAAGTCGTCGATGGTTTCGGGCCGAACGATGCGCACTCGGCCGCGCACCTTCCCCCCGCACACGCCGACACCGCGGGTGGTGTCACCGCTGCTCAGAGTGGGCGACGTCGTCGTGGTTGGCTGCCAACTCCCGCTGAACACCGTCGGTGGAACGACGGCGACCAGCCGGCGGTGTTCGGCGCGGCGCCGGGCCACCAATCCCCCGACATCTGCTGGGAGTGCGTCGAGCTCGTCGACGAGCAGATAGAACACATCGTCGGCGGCGTCGAAGGTTCCGGCCCCGACCAGCCTGCGCCCATACTCGCGCAACAGGTTGCGTAGCACCCAGTTGGCCCGCACCACCTTGTCGCGACGGACCTCTCGGTCGCGCAGCTGTTGCGCTGCCAGGGCAGCAATAGGCTTGGCCCGCAGCGGAATCCGTGGCCGTTGCGGCTGCGGTGCCCCGGCCGCGCTGATCGATTTCGCCACCATCCGGACCAGCAGCTCGGGATCGTCGGAGTAGCTGGTGGACAGCATCTCGAGCTCGGCCGGTCCGCGGTGCCCGATCAGCGCCAGCTCGGCCAGCAGCGCGGCGTGGAACTCCGGTGCCTCGACCGCCAACTTGCCCAGCCGGTTTCCCGGTTCGGCCAGCAGCGCCGTAACTTTCGGATCGCACTGTGCGGCGAGCACCAACCGCTGCATCGCCTCCACCGATCGCGCGCTGACCAATTCCGGCCCGGCAGCTGGGGCGGTGTCTCGCCCACACAAACCGCGCAGCAACACGTTGAACGCCGCGCACAGCAGGAATGAGCCCGCCGCCAGCACCCAGCCGTGCACGACATCGTCGCGCGCCAACGAGATCAGGCTGAGCAGCCGGCGATCGTCGAGCCGAGAGAGGTCGTCGTCGGCAAGGCGTTCCAGCCGATCGACATCAGCCACGAATTCGCGGGTGTCCAGGGGCGAGCCGGCGCTAAGGCCGATCAGGTTGATACCGAACACCCCGATGTTGCGAACGGTCCGCAATTGCTTTCGCAGGCGGCCGGTTTCGGAGCGTAGACGCTCCTCGCCGAAGATCGGCAACGACGCCATACTCGGACCAAAGAATCCACTGTTGCTGACGACCGTCGCCGGCTTCACGAAAGGCACAGTTTCGGCCATGAAATGCGCGGTCGTGATGGCGCCGTACAGCCGGTGGGCGAACACCGCGACCATGCGCATCGCGATTTCGCGCTCGATCGTCCCCCCTGGCCGCAACCGCTCGGCTACGCACACGGCGCTGGCCCGCAGCCCGCGAACCGTTGCCGACGCCGATGACGGCGAGAACGGGCCGGGTAGTGCCTCCGACAAATTGGTGGCCAAAAACGTGGGAAAGCGCGGGTCGATCGGTGTGTCGAATTCTCCGTTATCTCCTGCTGGGCCAGCCCAAGTGGGCTTCACCCCGTCGTCGGTCGGCGCGTCGACCGACGGCAGCTCCTGGATATTGGCCAGCCGCCATGGTAACGAAACCACCCGCTTGCCCAGGGTGACCCGACCCCGCACCGCGAGTGCGAAATCTTCGATACATTCGTCGGACTCCCACGCGGGGCGGAATCCCCACTGCTCGCGCATCTTCGAGGTATCCATGAGCGGAGCGCTGCGCACCAGTTGCAGCTGCGCCGGCCCAACGCCCAGCCGCACGACGCGGCGGCCGAGCGCGGCGGCGATCTGCCCGAATGTCAACTCGCCCGGTGCAGCGAGATTGACTGGGCCGCTGTCGATCCCGGTGTCAACGATCGCGTGGTTGAACAGCCGGAGTGCGTCATCGAGGTGGACGACCTGCATGCGGGCATCGTCCGACACGCCGGGGAACGCCGGTAACGCCAACAGCCGGCGCACCCAGTTGTCGACGCTTCGGCCGAGGATCAGCGCGGAGCGGATCGCGAGCCATTCCGCCCCCGAGTCCGCGAGCATGCGTTCGACCCGAGCTTTGAGCTGGCCGTCGGCACTGACCGGAGTGATGGAGTCGTGCTCGGTCTTCGGCGTGTCTCCCCCGCCGTAGACATGTGCCGACGACGCGAAAACGATCCTCCTGGCATCGGTTTCAGCCATCGCCGCCAGCACGTTGCGGGTGCCTTCGATATTGACCTGGTGGCTGATCCGGCCGTCGTGTCCGGGGCTGTTCGCCCACGCGCAGTGCGCGACGACGTCCGCGCCGGCAAGGGCGCGTTGCACGGCGTCCCCGTCCCGGATGTCTGCGGCAACGAAATCGGCGGCACTGGGCCAGCTTTCGGGCCGGTGCCGGGCGATACCCGCCACAGCGTGGCCCTGGCTGAGCAGTCGGCTGGCCAGACCACGGCCGAGCACGCCGCTGGCGCCGGTGACCGCGATTCTCACCTAATGCCTACTCGTCATCGTCGCGCAACGCCGCGTTGACCAGAGCGTCGAGGTCCATGTCCGCGATGTCCTTTTCGGAAGTCAGCGCCGGTGTCGCCGGCTGCGCGGCACCCTCGGACTCGTTCGCCAACGCGAGCAGCAGTTCCAGCACTCCCGCCTGGCGCAGGCGCTTGACCGGAATGGACCCCACAACGCGCTGGATTTCGGCCTCGCCCGGCGCGGCTGCCGGGGTGTTCTGCTCGGATGTGCCGACGAGTTCGCGGTGCATGTAACCCGCCAGCGCGACCGAATTCGGGTAGTCGAAAATCAGCGTCGGCGAAAGCGCCAGTCCACTCGCGGACTTGAGCCGGTTGCGCATCTCGACGGCGGTCAGCGAGTCGAAGCCCAACTCCTGGAACGCACGGTCCGGGTCGATGGACTCGGGGCTCGAGTTGCCCAGCACGGTGGCGATGTTGGAGCGCACCAAGTCCAGCAGCACGGCATGCTGCTCGTCCTCGGGCAGCCCCTCGAGGCGCTGCAGCAGAGCCGATTTCGATTTCGCCGCGGCCAGCGAATCGTCAACCTGACGCCGGGTCGGCGCGTTGATCAAATCGACGAACATGGGCGGCAACGTGCCATTGTCGAACTTGACGCGCAGCGCCGCGAGGTCGATATGAGCGGGCAACATGAATGGCTCGTCGACAATCAGGGCGGTGTCCATCAATTCCAGCGCCTCGTCGGAGGACATCGCGACGATCCCGTCTCGACCGAACCGGGCACGGTCGGCGGCGCCCAGCGCACCGGTCATGGCGCTGGACTGGTCCCACAGGCCCCACGCCAGTGATATCGCCGGCAACCCTTGATTCCGTCGGTGCACGGCCAACCCGTCGAGGAACGAGTTGGCCGCCGCGTAGTTGGCCTGTCCCGACGCTCCCGCCAACCCGGCCATCGACGAGAACAGGACGAAAGCCGACACATCGAGCTCACGGGTCAGCTCGTGCAGGTTCCACGCCGCATCGACCTTGGCGCGCAACACCGCATCAATGCGTTCCGGCGTCAGCGACGAGATCACCGCGTCGTCGAGCACCCCTGCCCCGTGAATCACTCCGGATAGCGGTCGCTGCACCGGGATATCGGCGAGCACCTTGGCGACGGCCTCTCGGTCTGCCGCGTCGCAAGCGACGACCTGTACCTGGGCACCGGCCGCGGACAGCTCGGCCATCAGCTCCGCGGCTCCCGGCGCATCCAGTCCGCGCCGACTCATCAGCACCAGGTTGCGCGCACCGTGCCGGGCCACGACGTGGCGTGCCAACGCCGAACCCGCCATCCCGGTCGCACCGGTGATCAGCACGGTGCCCGCCGCCCAGGCGTCGGGCATGCTCATCACGACCTTGCCGACATGGCGGGCCTGGCTCAAGTACCGCAACGCGGCCGGCGCGCGCCGTACGTCAAACCTGGTGACCGGCAACGGTTGTAGTACGTCGTCACCGAACAGGGTGGCCAACTCGTCGAGCATCTGCGCAATGCGCTCCGGTCCGGCCTCGAAGAGGTCGAAGGCGCGGTAGCGCACACCGGCGTGGTCCCGGGAGACGGTCTCGGGGTCGCGGATGTCGGTCTTGCCCATCTCCAGGAACACCCCGCCGGGGGCAACCAGTCGCAGGGAAGCATCCACGAAATCGCCGGACAGCGAGTCGAGCACCACATCCACGCCTCGCCCACCGGTGACGGTCCGGAACTTGTCCTCGAACTCCAAACTGCGCGAGTCGGAGATGTGGTCGTCGTCAAAGCCCATGGCCCGCAGCGTGTCCCATTTGCCACGGCTGGCCGTCGCGAACACTTCCAGTCCGAAGTGCCGGGCCAATTGGACCGCGGCCATGCCGACGCCACCGGCGGCGGCGTGCACGAGTACCCGCTGACCGGGCTTGACGCCCGCCAGGTCGACCAACGCGTAGCACGCGGTGGCGAACACCACCGAAGTTGTCGCGGCCGCGGTGTGTGACCATCCGGCCGGAACCTTGACCAGCAACCGCTGGTCGGTGGTGGCGATCGTCCCGGTCCCGTCCGGGAACAGGCCCATGACGCGGTCGCCGATCGCGAAACGGCCATTGTCCGAGGCGGTTTCGGGCCTAGTTTCCAAGACGACGCCGGAGGCCTCGATACCCATGACGGCGTCTGGGTCAGGATAGAGACCCAACGCGATCATCACATCGCGGAAGTTGGCGGCGATGGCCGACAGGGCGACCCGCACCTGGCCGGGGCCCAGCGGCGCATCGGCATCGGGGATCGGCTCCAATCGCAGATTCTCGATCGTGCCGTAGCTGCTCATGCCCAGCCGCCACGGGCCATCGTCGGGTGGCACCAAAAGACCGCCGACGGCACGGCTGCCGCGCACCCGCGCGGTGTAGACCGTCCCATTCCGCCGCAACACCTGCGGCTCGGCCGCCGCCAAAACCGCCGCCATTACGTCAGGATCCAGCGGCGAATCGGTGTCGACGAGCACGATCCGGCCGGGATGCTCCGTCTGCGCCGACCGCACCAGCCCCCACACCGCCGCACCCGCCAAATCGGTGACGTCCTCCCCCGGCAACGCCATCGCGCCACGGGTCGACACCACCAACGTTCCTGCCCCTTCACGGGCCAACCACGACTGCAGCACCGGCAGCACCGCGCGCGTGGCCGCGTACACCTCCGTCAGGATGTCCCCGGCCACCGGTGCCGATTCGAACAGCACGGCCGAACCTTCGGAATTGTCTGATTCCTCCAACTCCCCGGCGCCCCAGGCGCACACCGACACCGGCTGCACCGCGGGGGACGACAGAGCGGACCAGACAACCTCGAAGAGCCGGTCCGGCCCCGAATTGGACACCGCGGCCAGCAGCTGCTGATCGGTCACCGGCCGGGCCACCATCGACGCCACCGAGAGCACCGGCAGCCCCAACCCGTCGGCCAACTCGATCGATACGGCCGAATCGCCCACGGGCACGATCCGCGCACGCACCGCCGCCGCGCCCGCGGCGTGCAAGGACACCTGCTGCCAGGAGAACGGCACCAGCATCGAACCTTCGGCGAGCTCGCCGCTATCCGACGCCAAGATCACCGCGTGCAATGCCGCGTCGAGCATCGCGGGGTGGATCCCGAACCCGGCCACCGAAACTCCGGCGTCCTCGGGCAGCGCGACTTCGGCAAACACCTCATCGCCGCGGCGCCACATCGACGTCAAGCCGCGGAATGCGGGCCCATACGCGTATCCCCGCTCGGCCAGCTGCTCGTATCCGTCGCCGATATCCACCGGGACCGCACCCACCGGCGGCCACGCCGACAGGTCCGCGGTCGGCTGGACCGACCCCGGGCGAAGTACGCCTTCGGCGTGCAGCGACCAGCCGGACCCCGCCTCGGCGCGCGAGAAAACCGACACCGCGCGGGCGCCCGAATCGTCCGCACCACCAACAACTACCTGGACCGCGACCGACCCACCGGCCGGCAACACCAGCGGCGCCGCCAAATTCAGCTCGTCGACAACCCCGCAGCCCACCTCGTCGCCGGCCCGGATCGCCAACTCGACAAATCCCGCACCCGGGAACAGCACGACACCGCCGACGGCGTGATCGGCCAGCCAGCCTTGCGCGCTCGGCGACAACCGGCCGGTCAGCACCACGCCGCCCGAGGCCGGCAGCTCCACCACCGCGCCCAGCAAGGCGTGCTCGCCGGCGGCCAGCCCCAGCCCGGCGGCATCGGCCCGGGGACCGTCGCCCGCGAGCCAAAAGCGGCGCCGTTCAAAGGCATACGTGGGCAATTCGACGAAATTGGCTTTGGAATCAGCTCCGCCGAGCGCAGCGCGCCAGTCCACGTCCATCCCGGCGACGAACCCTTGCGCGACGGCGTTTGTCAGGGCCACCGGCTCCGCGCGGTCCTTGCGCAGCGCCGACATGGTGGTCACGGCGGCATCCGGTAGCGACTCTTCGATCGACGCCGCCAGGCCCCCGCTCGGCCCGACTTCGAGGAAGCGGTTGCCGCCGGCCGAGTGCGCGAAGCGGACGCTGTCGGCGAATCGCACCGCTTCGCGTACGTGCCGCTTCCAGTACGCCGCCGACGCAAAGTCGTCGCCCGCCAGCTGCCCGGTCACGTTCGAGACGATCGGGATGGTGGGCTTGCCGACGGCTAGTCCGCTGGCGACGGTGCCGAATTCGTCGATCATCGGATCCATCAACGGGGAGTGGAACGCGTGGGAAACCGCGAGTTGGTGGACGCGGCGGCCGTCGGCGCGGAGCTGATCGGCCACCGCGGCCACTGCCTGCTTTGCGCCCGAAATCACCACCGAGGCCGGCCCGTTGATCGCCGCGATGCCGGCGCTGGGCACCAGCAGCGGCCGCACCTCCTCTTCGGTGGCCTGCAGGGCGATCATCGCCCCGCCCGCCGGCAGCGCCTGCATGAACCGGCCCCGGGCGGCCACCAGTACCGCCGCGTTCTCCAGCGACAGGAAGCCGGCGACGTGTGCGGCGGAGACCTCACCGATCGAGTGACCCATCACGAAATCGGGCCGCACGCCCCAGGATTCGATCAGCCGGAACAAGGCAACTTCTACCGCGAACAAGGCCGGCTGCGCGAATTCGGTGGTGTTGAGGAGGTTTTCGTCGTGGCCCCACATGACTTCGCGCAGTGGCCGCAGCAGGTGCCGGTCCAGTTCGGCCACCACGCTGTTGAACGCCTCGGCGAACACCGGGTATGCGGCGTGCAATCCCATTCCCATGCCGAGTGTTTGCGAGCCTTGGCCGGGGAAGACGAAGACGGTCTTGCCACCGGGGCGCGCAGTGCCCTGAACTGGCCCGGGCATGATCGAGCCGGCCGAGTCGACCCCCGCCAGCTCATCCAGCCCGGTTAACAAGCTTTCGCGGTCAGCCCCGACGACGACGGCCCGATGCTCGAAGGTTGAGCGGCCCGCCAACGACCACCCCACATCGGCATCCGCGAGCTCACCGTGGGCCCGAACATGCGCGACCAACCGCCCGGCCTGAGATCTCAACGCCGATGCCGATTTCGCCGACACCACCCACGGCACCACCGGCACCGTGGGGCTCTCCACGACGCGGTGCGACTCGGCGGGCACCGCCTCGAGGATCACGTGTGCGTTGGTGCCGCTGATCCCGAACGAGGACACCCCGGCCCGGAGCGTCTTGCCCTGCGCCGGCCAGGGCCGCGGCTCGGTCAGCAACGACACCGATCCCGTCGACCAATCCACATGCGGGCTCGGCTCGTCGACATGCAATGTCGCCGGCAACATCTCGTGGCGCATCGCCAGCACCATCTTGATCACACCGGCGACGCCGGCCGCGGACTGCGTGTGACCGATGTTCGACTTGATCGACCCTAACCACAGCGGCTCACCCGATCCGCGGCCTTGCCCGTAGGTCGCCAACAGCGCCTGGGCCTCAATCGGATCGCCCAACGTGGTGCCGGTGCCGTGGCCCTCGACCGCGCCGACTTCGGCCGCGGACAACCCGGCGTTGGCCAACGCCGCGCGCACCACCCGCTGCTGCGACGGGCCATTGGGCGCGGTCAAGCCGTTGGACGCGCCGTCCTGATTGATCGCCGAACCCCGCACCACCGCCAGCACGGGGTGCCCGAGCCGCTGCGCGTCCGACAGCCGCTCCACCACGAGCATGCCGCCGCCCTCGGAGAATCCGGTGCCGTCCGCCGCGCCGGCGTAGGCCTTGCACCGCCCATCCGGGGACAACCCGCGCATGCGGCTGAACTCCACGAAGATGTCGGGCGTGGCGTTGACCGTGACGCCGCCGGCCAGGGCGAGATCGCAGTCACCGGAGCGCAGCGACTGCACCGCCATGTGCAACGCCACCAACGACGACGAACACGCCGTGTCCACCGATACCGCCGGGCCCTCCAACCCCAGCACATACGACACCCGGCCCGACGCGACGCTGGGGGTCATGCCGGTCAGCCGGAACCCCTCCGCCGAGTGGGCGGTCGATACGCCGTATCCCTGCGTCGTCACCCCGGCGAACACGCCGGTGGCGCTGCCGCGCAACGTGCCGGGTTCAATCCCCGAGCGCTCCAAGGCTTCCCAGGACAACTCGAGAAACAGCCGTTGCTGCGGATCCATGGCCAGCGCCTCGCTCGGCGCGATGCCGAAGAAGGCGGGGTCGAAGTCGGCGACGCCATCCACGAAACCCCCGGTGCGGGTATTACACGTGCCTGGAACGTCGGGGTCCGGGTTATACAGCCCGGCCAGGTTCCAACCCCGATCGCTAGGGAATTCGGAGAGCACGTCCCGGCCCTCGGTCAGCATCTCCCAAAGGTCGTCGGGGGAGTTCACCCCGCCCGGATAGCGGCAGGACATGCCGACGATCACGATCGGGTCATCGTCGGTGGCGCGAACGACCGGGGCGTGCTTGACCTCTTGCGGCACTCCGGCGAGTTCGGTGCGGATGTAGCTCGCCAGGGCGTTCGGCGTCGGGTAGTCGAAGATCAGTGTGGGCGAAAGGGACAGTCCGGTAGCGGTTTTGAGCCGGTTACGCAGTTCGACCGCGGTCAGCGAGTCAAAGCCCAACTCCTGGAACGCCTTGTCCGCATCGATCGCCTCGGCGGACGTGTTCCCCAGCACAGTGGCGATGTGCGAGCGCACCAGGTCCAGCAGCACCGCGTGTTGCTCGGCTTCGGGCAGCCCGTGCAGGCGATGCGCGAGCGCCGATTTCGATTTCGCGGCCGCCAGCGAGTCGTCGACCCGGCGCCGGGTCGGCGCGTTGACCAGGTCGCTGAACATCGGTGGCACCGCGACGGCATGGGCGCGCAGCGCGCCGAGATCGATGCGGGCGGGCGCCATGAACGGTTCGTCGACGATCAGTGCGGTGTCGAACAGTTCCATCGCCTCCGCCGAGGACAACGCCAGGATCCCGTCGCGGCCCAGCCGGGCGAGATCGGCGGCGTCCAGCCCACCCGTCATGGCGCTGGCTTGATCCCACAGCCCCCACGCCAGCGAGATCGCCGGCAACCCGTGCGCCCGCCGATGCGACGCCAATCCGTCCAGGAACGAGTTGGCCGCCGCGTAGTTGCCCTGGCCCGACGAGCCCACCAGCCCGGCCATCGAGGAGAACATCACGAAGGCCGACAGATCCAGACCGCGTGTCAATTCGTGCAGGTTCCAAGCCGCATCGATCTTGGCCCGCAACACCGCATCGACGCGCTCGGGCGTCAGTGAGGTGACCATCGCGTCGTCAAGCACGCCTGCCGCATGAACGACGCCCGAGAGCGGCCGCTGCGCCGAAATATCGTCGATTACCGTCGCCAGCGCCACACGGTCGGCCGCATCGCAGGCGACCACCCGGGCCCGGGCCCCCGCCGCCTCCAACTCGGCCACCAATTCGGCGGAGCCCGGCGCATCCGGACCGCGGCGGCTCAGCAGCGCCAAGTCCCGAACGCCGTGATGCGCCACCAAGTGACGGGCCACGGTCGAACCGGCCATGCCGGTCCCGCCGGTGATCAGCACGGTGCCGGCAGCCAGCCCGGACGGCAATTTCATGACGACCTTGCCGATGTGGCGGGCCTGACTCAGGTACCGTAACGCGGTGTGCGCGCGTCGCACGTCAAACGTCGTCACCGGCAACGGCTTTAACACCCCGGCATCGAACAGCTCCGCCAGCTCCAGCATCCACTGATGCATCCGGGGACGGCCGGGCTCGAAGAGGTCGAAGGCGCGATAGCGCACGCCGGGATATTCCTGGGCGACCGCGCCGGGGTCGCGGATGTCGGTCTTGCCCATCTCCAGGAAGACGCCGCCGGGTGCGACCAGCCGCAGCGAGGCATCGACGAATTCGCCGGCCAGCGAGTCCAGCACCACGTCCATGCCGCGGCCACCGGTGACCGCCCGGAACTTGTCCTCGAATTCCAGGCTGCGTGAGTCCGCGATGTGGTCGTCGTCAAAGCCCATGGCCCGCAGGGTGTCCCACTTGCCGCGGCTCGCGGTCCCGAAAACCTCCAGGCCCAAATGCCGGGCCATCTGAACGGCCGCCATTCCGACGCCACCGGCGGCGGCGTGCACCAACACCCGCTGTCCCGGTTTGACGTCGGCCAGGTGGATGAACGCCATGTACGCGGTGGTGAAAACGGCCGAGATCGCGGCGGCTTCGGCGTAGGACCAATCGGCGGGCTTGTGCACCAGCAGGCGGACGTCGCCGGCGACCTGCGTGCCGCTGCCGTCGGGGAAGAATCCGTACACCGAATCGCCGACCGCGAACTCGGTGACCCCCGGCCCGACTTCGACCACCACACCGGCGCCTTCACCGCCGAGCAGCGCGTCGTGGGTGAACATGCCCAGGGTGATCATGACGTCGCGGAAGTTCGTGGCGATGGCGCGAAGAGCCACCCGAACCTGGCCCGGCTCGAGTGGCGCATCAGCGTTGGGCACCGGCTCCAGGCGCAGGTTTTCGAACGTGCCCGCGCTGCTGATACCCAGCCGCCACGGTCCGTCGCCCGGAGGCTCCAAGAGACCATCGACGGCGCGGCTGCCCTGCACTCGCGCGTGGTAAGCCTTGCCGCCGCGCAGCAACAGCTGAGGCTCGCCGAGCGCTAGAACGGTGGCGAGCGACCGATCATCCAGGGGCGCATCGGTATCCACGAGCACGATCCGGCCGGGGTGCTCGGTCTGCGCCGACCGTGCCAGGCCCCACACCGCAGCGCCCGCCAGATCGGTGACGTCCTCGCCCGCCAAGCCGACCGCGCCCCGGGTGGCCACCACCAGCACGCCGGAGTCATGCTCGGTCAACCACGACTGCACGGTGGCCAGCGCCTGGTGCGTGCGTTCGTAGGTCTGCGTCAGCGGATCTTGCTCAGCGGCAACGGATTCGAAGAGCTGATGGGACGGAGTGGGGTTGTCGCCGGCCGCTGCGGTTGTCGTTGCGGGCGACCAGTTCACCTCAAACAGCCGGTCCGGGCCCGCCCCGGACACCGCCTTACGCAGCTGCTGCTCGCTCACCGGACGGGCCGCCATCGCCCGCACCGACAGCACCGGCAACCCCAGCCCGTCGGCGAGCTCGATGCAGACCGCCCTAGAGGCCGCCGACGTTCCCGCCGGCGCGATGCGCGCGCGCACCGCCGACGCGCCCGCGGCATGCAGCGACACGCCCTCCCACGCGAACGGCAACACCACTTCGTCGGTCTGGCCGGCGATTTGGTGGCCCATCACCAACGCGTGCATCGCTGCGTCAAGCAAAGCGGGGTGCACACCGAACCCCTTGACGCCCCCTGCGGCGTCGGGTAGCCGCACCTCGGCGAACACCTCGTCGCCGCGGACCCACGTCGCGGTCAGTCCCCTGAACGCCGGGCCGTAGCCGTACCCACGCGCCGCCAGCTGTTCGTAGCCGCCGGCCGGGTCGACCGCGACCGCGCCCGCCGGCGGCCACACCGACAGATCCGCGCTCGCCTCGACCGAGCCGGTGCTGAGCGTGCCCTCGGCGTGGCACACCCAGCCGGAGCCGGCATCGTGGCGCGAAAAAATCGACACGCTGCGCCGGCCGGTCTCTTCCTCGGCTCCCACCACCACTTGCACGGCTACCGAGCCGGACCCGGAATCGTTACCGGGCAACATCAATGGCGCCTGCAGCGTCAGTTCGTCGACCGTCGAGCAACCGACTTCGTCACCGGCACGGATCGCCAACTCCACAAACCCGGCGCCAGGGAACACGGCCACACCGGATACGGCGTGATCGGCCAGCCAACCCTGCGAACTGGGCGACAACCGGCCCGTCAGCAACACCCCGCCGGACGCCGGCAGTTCCACGACCGCGCTCAGCAGCGGGTGCTCGCTGGTTGCCAGCCCCAGGCCGGTGGCGTCGGCCGCAACACCTTCCCCGGACAGCCAAAACCGGCGGCGGTCAAAGGCATACGTCGGCAGCTCCACGAAGCCGGCCCCATCCAGCACTCCGCGCCAAGCCACAGTCACTCCCGCGACAAACGCGGTGGCGGCCGAAGTCAGGAACCTCGCGAGCCCGCCGTCGTCGCGACCCAGGGTGGGGACAACGATGGCCTCTGTGGTTGCCGGAGTGTCGCCGGCGGCGCAATCGTTGGCAGTGTCTTCGATCCCGGCGATCAACGCGGGGTGCGGGCTGGATTCGATGAAGGTTCGGAATCCGTGCTCGCACGCACTGCGCACCGCCTGGTCGAACTGCACGGTCTGCCGGATGTTGCGGTACCAGTAGTCCGCGTCCAATCCCGCCGTGTCCAAACGGTTTCCGGTCACCGTTGAAAAGAAGGCGGTGCGCGAGGATCGCGGCTCGATATCGGTCAGGACTTCGGCGAGCTCCCCTCGGATCGCCTCGACCTCGACCGAATGCGAGGCATAGTCCACGTCGATCCGCCGGGTACGCAGCTCCAGGTCGGCGCAGAAGCCGACGAGTTCGTCCAGCGCGGCCACATCGCCGGACACCACGACGGCGGACCGGCCGTTGACGGCGGCAATGCTGACTCGATTTCCATAGGGCGCCAACAACTCCCGGGCCCGCTCGGTGCTGCACGCAATAGACAGCATGCCACCGGGCCCGGCCAGCGACCTCAGCAGCTTGCTACGCAATGTGACCACCCGCGCGGCGTCTCGCAACGACAGCGCGCCGGCGACATAGGCCGCCGCGATTTCGCCCTGCGAGTGCCCGATCACCGCATCGGGACTGACCCCGATCGACTTCCATAGTTCGGCCAGCGACACCATCACCGCAAACAGCACCGGCTGCACGACGTCCACCCGGTCCATGCCCGGAGCTCCGGGGGCACCACGCAGGACGCCGGTCAGCGACCAGTCGACGAACTCGGAGAAGGCCTCCTCGCACGCCTCGATCTGCCGCGCGAATACGGGTGCGGTGTCCAGCAATTCGATACCCATGCCCAGCCATTGGGAGCCTTGGCCGGGGAAGACGAAGACGGTCTTGCCCGCCGGTGCGGCGGCTCCCCGAACGACCCATACGGGTGCCTCGACGTCAGTGGTGGCGAGCTCGTCCAGGCCCGCCAGCAACCGGTCGGGATCACCGCCGACAATGACGGCCCGATGCTCGAAGGCTGACCGGCCCGCCAGCGACCACGCCACATCGGCGGCGTCGAGATCACCATGGGCACGCACATGCGCCGCCAGCCGGGCGGCCTGAGACCGCAACGCCGAGGCCGACTTTGCCGAGACCACCCACGGCAGCGCCGCGGGCTTGGGGCCGGGCTCCCGTTGCGGGGCCTCGGGCCCCGAAACCGGCACGGCCTCGACGATCACATGCGCGTTGGTGCCGCTGATCCCGAACGACGACACCCCGGCACGACGCGCCCGGCCATCACCCGGGTCAGCCTTCCAAGGCCGGGCTTCCGTCAGCAGTGACACCAAGCCCGCCGACCAATCCACGTGCGGGCTGGGCGCGTCGACATGCAGCGTCGCCGGCAAGGTCTCGTGGCGCATCGCCTGCACCATCTTGATCACCCCGGCGACGCCGGCGCCGGCCTGCGTGTGGCCCATGTTCGACTTGATCGATCCCAACCACAGGGGCTCGTCGCGATCCTGCCCATACGTAGCCAACAACGCCTGGGCCTCGATCGGATCGCCCAGCGTGGTCCCGGTGCCGTGGCCCTCGACCACATCCACGTCGGCGGGCGAGAGCCCGGCATTGGCCAGCGCGGCGCGCACCACCCGCTGCTGCGACGGACCGTTGGGTGCGGTCAGCCCGTTCGACGCGCCATCCTGATTGACCGCCGAACCGCGCACCACCGCGAACACCGGATGCCCGAGCCGTCGCGCATCCGACAACCGCTCGACGACCAGCATGGCCCCGCCTTCGGACCAGCCGACCCCGTCGGCCGCGCCCGCGTACGCCTTGCAGCGGCCGTCCGGCGACAGCCCGCGGTGCCGGCTGAACTCCACGAAGACCGTGGGGGTCGCGTTGACGGTCGCGCCGCCGGCCAGGGCCAGGTCGCACTCGCCCGTACGCAGGGACTGCACGGCCATGTGCAAGGCCACCAACGACGACGAGCACGCCGTATCCACCGACACCGCCGGGCCCTCGAGGCCGAGCACGTACGACACCCGCCCGGAGGCGACGCTGGAGGTCATGCCGGTGAGCCGGTAGCCCTCGATCTCCTCGGCCAACATGCCGTAGCCCTGAACGATGAGTCCGGCGAAGACGCCGGTGGCGCTGCCGCGCAGTCCGGTGGGATCTATCCCGGCCCGCTCCAATGCCTCCCACGACAGCTCCAGCAGCATCCGGTGCTGCGGGTCCATCGCCAGCGCCTCGCTGGGCGCGATCCCGAAAAACGCCGGGTCGAAGTCCGCGACACGGTCCACGAAACCCCCGGTGCGGGCGTAGGTCTTGTGGCGCGCGTCGGGATCGGGGTCGAACAGCCCCGCCACGTCCCAGCCTCGATCGGTGGGGAATTCCGTGATCACGTCGCGGCCGTGGGCCACCATCTGCCACAGGTCTTCCGGAGTTTCGACCCCGCCGGGGAAGCGGCACGACATGCCGACGATGGCGATCGGCTCGCTCGACCGCTCCAGCAGCGCACGGTTGGTGCGCTTCAGGCGTTCCACCTGGACCAGCGCTTTGCGCAGCGCTTCGGTCGCATGCTGGAGTTGGTCCACCATCACTAACCTCGCCTAACCTTCACCTGGCATGTGGCCGTCTTGTATCCGCCGGATGCGGCATCGCCGAGCGCCCTTGCCGAGTCACGGAAGTTGCTGCACGAATCGGTCTCGTGGATTTTTCGACCAGCGTCGTGCTGCTCTCCGACCCAAGAATGTCGCTCGTGAGTATGGCCAACTCCGGCGGGATTTCAAAACGTCCGATACTCCCGGCTCCCACAGGTGGACCGGCTTTGACCTGTACACCCGAGTACGCCTGGCCCACCGCCCATGGCGCGACTTTACTCGGCTACCCATCGGTGGTGGTCAACGCGGGTTAGACGCCTGCCCGGCGCCAACCGTCGGCGGCGCGGGCGGCCCGGATCAGCACGTCGCACAGGTCGCGTAGTTCGGCTGTCGCGGCCCCCTCGTCGAGCGCCGTGGCGACATCCTCCGCCGCGCATCGCACCTGGTAAACGCGATCCGAGAGGTCCGCAGCATCCTCGGCCGACAGCACCACCGCGTCAGGAGGCAGGGCCCCGGCCTCACCCCGATTCAAAGAGGCGCGTTGCTCGTAGGCGCGTTGCCGGCAGGACTGCCGGCAGTACTGGCGGCGACGGCCCATCCCGGCGTCGGTCACGTCTCGACCGCACCAGCGGCACGGGTGGGGGTGGGCACGGCGGGGCACGCCTGCCGACTTTAGTCGGCCGCTTTTCACAATCCCGTATCATGGGAGGTCGCGTCGCGTATGCCGCGTGTCGGCCTGGGAACTACGCAGACCGTCATAACGTTTGCTAAACGGGACAAGAATTGCACCACAGCCCAGAGGATCTAAAGGAGTAGCACGCATGGCCGATCGCGTTCTGAGAGGCAGTCGCCTTGGAGCCGTGAGCTACGAGACTGACCGCAACCACGACCTCGCGCCGCGCCAGATCGCGCGATACCGCACCGAGAACGGCGAGGAGTTCGAGGTCCCCTTCGCCGATGACGCTGACATCCCCGGCAGCTGGCTGTGCCGCAACGGCATGGAGGGCACCCTCATCGAGGGCGACCTGCCCGAGCCGAAGAAGGTCAAGCCACCGCGCACGCACTGGGACATGTTGCTGGAGCGCCGCTCGGTCGAAGAGCTCGACGAGTTGCTCAAGGAGCGCCTCGATCTGATCCGGTCGCGCCGCCGCGGCTGACCCAGCGCCGCGCCGCGGCGCGATTGATCACGTGCGGTTGTTGGCCCGGATTGCGCGGGGACGCGTGCTTCGCCCCTCGATGCCCCATCGAGTGACTTTGACCAGCGCCTCGCGGATGTTGGATCCGCTCATCTTGGAGACGCCGAGTTCCCGCTCGGTGAAGGTGATCGGTACCTCGGCGACGACGAACCCGTTGCAAACGGTGCGCCAGGTCAAGTCGATCTGGAAGCAATAGCCCTTGGAATCCACGCCGTCGAGGCCGATCGTCTCGAGGACTTCGCGGCGATAGGCCCGGTAGCCGGCGGTGATGTCATGGACGCCAATGCCGAGAGCGACCCGCGCGTAGGTGTTGGCCGTCCACGACAGCGCCCAGCGCCGCCACGGCCAATTTCGTACCGCCCCCCCGTCGACATAGCGTGACCCGATGGCCAGATCGGCGCCGGCGTCGACCGCATCGAGCAGCAGGTGCAACTGTTCGGGCGCGTGGCTGCCGTCGGCGTCCATCTCGACGAGCACCGAGTACTCCCGACTCAAGCCCCAGGCGAAACCCGCCAGGTATGCCGCGCCCAGGCCGTCCTTCTCCGTCCGGTGCATCACGTGGACGCGATCGGGGTCGGCCGCGGCCAGCTCGTCGGCGAGCTGGCCGGTGCCATCGGGGCTGTTGTCGTCGACGATGAGCAGGTGTGCATTGGGGCACGCAGCTATCAGGCGCCGGTGAATCACCGGCAGGTTCTCCAGCTCGTTGAACGTCGGGATGATCACCAGGACGCGCTCGCTGGGACGGTTGCCCGGGACCCGGGGCGCCGGCTGGCCGGTGGTCATGTAGCTCCTCTGTCTCGCCCGAAATCGGGTAGGCCGCCCTCCTCGGGCGGAGTGTCGTCATCGCCGCCCTCGTCCGGCGCATTGCCTTGCGCGGTCTCCGCGTCGCCCTCATCGGGCGGGGGTTCGCCCGGGGGCTTACCGGCGTCTTCCGATTCACCGCGAGGCCTGGACCTCAGACGAATCGGACGCGCGAACCATCCATTGTGCCGCATAGCGACCAGAATGACCGCGCCGGCCGCCGCGACCAAAACCCACTGCAGGATCGGACCCCAGCGGGTTGCCGGCGTCAGCTTCGTCTTGAGGCGCACCTGCATGTCCAGGTAGGCGGGCTCGAAGAAGTCGGTGCGGACCAGCTCAGCGCCGTCCGGGGCGATCACCGCGCTGATCCCGGTGGTTCCGGCGACCACGACGTAGCGGTCGTGCTCCACCGCCCGGACCTTGGCGAACGCCAGCTGTTGTTCGCTCATCGTCTGGTTGAAGGTCGCGTTGTTGCTCGGCACGGCCAGCAGCTGGGCGCCGCCCAGGACCGCCTTTCGCGGGGCCCGGTCAAAGATCACCTCCCAGCAGGTGGACACCCCGACCGGCACCCCGGCGATGTGCACCACGCCGCTGCTTTGGCCGGGCACCATGTGACCGGCCCGGTCGGCATAGCCGGACAGGTGCTTGAACAGCCACGGCATCGGCAGGTACTCGCCGAAGGGCTGCACGATTTCCTTGTCGTGGCGGTCGGCCGGCCCGGTGACCGGATTCCACACGATCACCGTGTTGGTGTACTGCGAGCTTTCCGGCGTACGCCCGGGCACATCGAGCACGGTGCCGACCAGTATCGGCGCCCCGATCGCCGCGACGGCGCGCGCGACCTGCTCGGCGGCGTCGGCGTTGACGAGTGGGTCGATGTCCGACGAGTCCTCCGGCCAGATCACGAATTGCGGTTGTGGGGCCAGCCCCGCACGCACGTCCTCCGCGAGCCGCTGGGTCTCCCGGACGTGGTTGTCCAGCACCGCTCGGCGTTGCGCGTTGAAGTCCAGACCCAGCCGCGGCACATTGCCTTGCACCGCCGCGACGGTGACCGACGGTTCGCCACCCGCTCCCGCGCCGGCGTGCCGCACCTGCGGCCAGATGATGACGGCGGCGAACAACACCAGGCAGATGCAGACGCCCGGCAGCACCACGGCCGGCGGCGGCGCCGGGTCTTTCGTGGCTGCCGTGTCTGTCGCGCCGGCCGGGTGACCGGTTTTCCACCACTTCGCGATCTCCAGCGCGATCGCGGTCGCGCTGAATCCCACCAGCACGGTCGCCGTGGACAGCAGCGCAACCCCACCGAGCTGAACCAACGGCAGCAACGGACCCTGGGTTTGACCGAACGCGACCGCGCCCCAGGGGAAGCCGCCGAACGGGAAGATCGACTTCAGCCACTCCTGGGCCGACCACACCAGCGCGAACCAGATCGGCCAGCCGGGCAGCCGCCGCACTATGACGGCGCACAGGCCGAAAATGCCGGGAAACAGCGCGCACGTGGCCGCCAACACCAGCCAGGGCACGGCGCCCACCAGGGTGCTGATCCACGGCAGCAGTGGCACGTAGAAGGCCAGCCCGAACAGGAATCCGTAGCCCAAACCACCCGCCGGTGTCGTGGCCGGATGCTGGAGCACCCACGCCAGCAGCGCGGCGGCGACAACGGCGGCCCACCACCAGTTCAAGGCGGGGAAGCTGGCGCAAAGCAGAAGACCACCCCCGATGGCGAGCAGCAGTCGTGGCAGGCGTGGCCGCAGCGCGGCCCAAACGCCGGGCAGTCGTGCGATCACCGCTGCGTCAAGCCCCGCGAGGGCCCGGCGCGCCGCGGCGCCCAACCGTTCGGCCGGGCTCGGCGCGTCGGGTGCGGCAGGGAGATCCGAGGGCTGATCGTCGGGCGCCGCCGGTTCTATGTGGACTTCGACGGGCTCTTCCTCGTGCTCGGATTCGGCCTCTTCGCTTATCGGGTCGGTGCGCCTGCGGGCGCCGCCGGGCGCGGGGTCCTGGTCAGATCGCTCGTCGCGGCCGAACCACTCCTTAGCCATGGATGACAGCGCCTCGATGCACGGTTCGACGGCAACGCGGCAGGGCGTCGGTGGGGCCCAAGCGCGGCAAGGCGGGTACCCGGGAGCGCGGATCGGTGGACCAGCGCTGGACGGCGTCGCGAGGCGCGTGGACGTCCAGGGCCCCTGCGTCCCACACCGCATAGGAGGCCGGCGCGCCGGGCACCAGGGTTCCCGCCTGGCCGTCGCGCACGCCGCTCGCCCGCCAGCCGCCGCGGGTGGCGGCCGCGAACGCGGCCCGCGCCGACACAGCGCTGCCCGGAGTGTGGTGATTGACCGCCGCGCGCACGCTCACCCACGGGTCAATGCCCGTTACCGGGGAGTCGGAACCTAGCGCGAGGGGCACGCCTTGGGATGCTAACAGCGCAAGCGGGTTGAGTTGACTGCCTCGTTCGGCGCCGAGCCGCCGGGCGTACATGCCGTCGGTGCCGCCCCACAGCGCATCAAAATTGGGCTGCACACTGGCGATGACGCCCCACGCGCCCAGTTTGGCGGCCTGGTCGGCGGTGACCATCTCCAGGTGCTCGAGGCGGTGCCCGCAGCGGGCGACGGCGGCCACCCCGAGGTCCGCGACGACCCGTTCCAACGCCGCGACCGCCGCAGAGACCGCCGCGTCGCCGATGACATGGAAACCCGCGGTCACCTCCGCCTCGGTGCACGCCCGCACATGGGCTTCGACGGTGTGGGGGTCCAGGTGGCAGGTGCCGACGCGGTCCGGGGCGTCGGCATACGGCTCGTGCAGCCAGGCGGTGCGCGACCCGAGCGCCCCGTCGACGAAGAGATCGCCGGCCAGCCCGCGGGCCCCCGTCTCGTCTCTTAGCGCCCGCGCCTCCGCGGCCGTGGTCACCGCCTGGCCCCAGTAGCCGATCACCTCGACGCCGCCCACGAGATCACGCAGCCGCAGCCAGTCGTCGAGCCCGCCGATTTCGGGGCCGGCGCATTCGTGCACCGCGACGATGCCGGCCGCGGCGGCGGCCCGCAGCGCGGCCGTCCGGGCGTCGGCCAGCTGTTGGGGGGTCAGCTGGTCCCGGGCGACGGCCCGGACCAGGTGGTGGGCGTCACCGACCAGCGGCCGCTCGGGGGCGAAACCGGCCGCCGCGGGCAAATCCGCGACCAGCCGACGCAGCGCCGTCGAGGCCAGCGCGGAGTGGACGTCGACGCGAGTCAGGTAGGCGGGCCGGTCACCGAGGACGGCATCCAGTTCGGCGGTGGTCGGCGGGGTGTTCTCGGGCCACGATGATTCGTCCCAGCCATGCCCCCACACTGGCTGTCCCGGGTGGGCGGCCGCGTAGTCGGCGACCAGCTGGAGGCACTGGGCGCGCGACGCGGCGGGTCGCAGGTTCAGGCCGCTGAGCATCAGGCCGGTCGCGGTGAGGTGGATATGGCTGTCCACGAACCCCGGCGCCACGAAGCCGCCGTCCAGGTCCTCGACGTCGGCGCCGGGGAACTGGCTGCGCCCGACGTCGTCGCTGCCCAGCCAGGCGATGACGTCGCCGCGGACCGCCATGGCGGTGGCGTCGGGATGGGTCGGGCTGTGCACCCGCCCGTTGACCAGCAGTGTGGTGGATGCCTCGGTCACAGGCCAAAACTACGTGCGACGGTGCCGCAGGTCAGTCCCGCCCGGCGACGATGCGCGCCGCGCGGCGGTGGCCGTGGAGCCGGGCAATCAATCCCAAGCCGGATTTCCCGGGTGTCCACCGCGGATATCGCTCGGCAGGGGTCGCGGCGGCGTGAAGTCCCTGACGTCGATGACCTCGCCGTCGATGTAGTTGCGGCCGTCGCCGGCATAGCCATCATGGGTGTCGGCTCCAGAAAACGTCGCGTCGGTGATCAGCGGCGCCCGCCGCCGCAAGCCACGCATCCCCATCGCGGTCAATCCGGGGCCGGCGACCTTCCGTATCGGCGGGATCAGCAACAGCAGCCCCAAAGCCGTGGTGACCACCCCCGGAACGAGGACCAGGGCGATGGCCAGCGTGACCAGCGCCCCATCGCTCGCCGCGCTGCGCGGCTCGATCAGCCCGGACCGCAATTGCCCGATCTGGCGGATGAGCTGCGACCCCGCCATCGGGGCCAGGAGGCCCCACCCGAGCACGAGCGTGGCCAGCAGCGCCAGCAGCGTCCAGCCCCACCCGACGGCCGAGACCAGCGCGACGACCGCCGCGAGCTCGACGACGGCATAGATCAGCAACAGCCGCGACATCATGTGACGCCAACGTCCGCGGGCCGCTGTGGAGTTCCCCTGGTGGCGCCCCGCGCGGCTGCAGTTAGATGACGTTATGACAACGATTCAGATCGACACCCCGGACGGATCGATTGATGCGCTGTTGAACCTTCCCCAGGGACAAGGCCCCTGGCCGGGCGTGGTGGTGATCCACGACGCGTTCGGCTACCGGCCGGACAAGGAGGCCACCAACGCACGCATCGCCCAGGCCGGCTATGTGGCGCTCACGCCGAACCTGTACTCGCGGGGCGGCCTCGTCCGCTGCATCACCAGGGTCATGCGGGAGCTACTGACACAGCGGGGCCGCGCCCTCGACGACATCGTGGCGGCCCGCGACCACCTCAAGGCGATGTCGGAGTGTTCCGGGCCCGTGGGCATCGCGGGCTTCTGCATGGGCGGCCAGTTTGCGCTCGTCATGTCGCCCAAGGGTTTTGGCTCCTCCGCGCCGTTCTACCCCACTCCCCTGCCCCGCAACCTCAGCGACACTCTGGACGGGGCGTGCCCGATCGTCGCGAGTTTCGGCGGCCGTGACCCGCTGGGTAGGGGCGCCCCTGACAAGTTCCGCGAGGCGACCGCGGCAAAGCAGATAACCACCGACATCAAGGTCTACCCCGGCGTCGGGCACAGCTTCGCGAACACCCTCCCCGCCCAGCCGCTGCTTCGCATCGCGGGTTTCGGCTACGACCAGGCCGCCACCGATGACGCGTGGCGCCGAGTCTTCGCCTTCTTCGGCGAGCATCTGACGGCGGGCACAACGGCGTAGCGTGGCGGCGGATCTATAGAGGTATGATGCGGCACTGAAATGTGTTGTGTCACTTCAACTTCTGCGACACGACGGCCGCGAAGGTGTGCGTGTCGCCGGGCCAGCGCGCCGACACGTAGCTGCCGTCGTCAACGACGAATGCCGGCCGCGAGTCGCTGGCCGTGTCACGCACCATCCCCGATGACTTGAGCCACCGGTGCGGCGTGGCGCTGCCGACATCGCGGAAGTCCGTCGGATCCTCAAGGGCGCGAGTGACTTCCGACTGAACGGACATGTACCCGGCGGGCTGACCGGGGTCCTCGGTATAGGTCCGGTAGTAATCGCGATCCCAGAATCGGGTGATCCGCGTGAGCCGCCAGGCCAGGCGCTCCATTGCCCACGTCAGCGCCGTGGTCTTGCGCCCGTACAGCACCGAGCGACCGGTGGTGGGATCGACGCTGCGCGCCGCGAGCAGCGCGCCGTGACAAATCGCTGCCACGATCAACCCACGGGCAAAGGCGTCCACGACGAGCCGCTGTAGGACGTCGCTGTCGGTGTAACTGCGCATTCCCCGGGCACGATGCCCGCCCGGCAACAGCAGCGCGTCGATGCCGTCCAGGCTGGCTTGTGACCAGCTGACCGGATGCTGGTACTCGGCCGAGCGCAGCATGTCCCGATACGCGCTGCGACCGTCGCTGTTGGCCCGCAGCATCAGCCCGACGACCGGGACGCTGCCCAACACCGGCAGCGCGGACCATAAGTCCAACCCGCGGCCGGTCACCATGATGTCGTCGGCGACCCCGGGGGCGCCGCTTTCGGTGGCGAAGACCACCCGGTGGCCGTCCCGGGCCAGCACCCTCCAGCTGACGGCGACCTCGGTCGGGTCGAAGTCGCGGTCCGGGATCGGGATCAGGACGGTGCCCATCGTTGCCCGCCGAGTCGTCTTAGCCCGGCGACACTTTGAGCTCGAGGCCGACGTTGTTCTCAATGCCACCGCGCAGCTTGCTGAAGAGGTTGAAGACCTTGCCGACGATGCCGTACCGACTGCCGATCGCGTCGTAGACGGCGCCGGTTTGCGACTTGTCGAGGATCGCCGCGGTGCCCTCGACGGCCTCGCTGGTCGGGCGGCCGCGCATGGTGCAGGTGGCCAGCGTCACGCGGGGCGTGTTGGGGATCCGCTTGACCTTCCACGATTTTGCCTCGGTGATGACGAGCAGGCGGTCGCCGTCGGCCGCGGCCCAGATCGGAACCGGCTTGGGCTTGCCGTCCTTGGTGAAGGTGGTCAACAGGATGTATTGCGCCTTGGCGAGATCGGCGAAGGTGGGCCTCACGGTGTCAACTTACCGCCGAGCGAATGCATCGTTGACATTCGCATCCATCGGCTGCAATAGTCATCAAGCGTTAAACGTAAATCGAGTTTTCATTTAAGGGCCTTGTAGCACCGACCGGAGTGGGGAAACGTGGGCGACCCGAACGAGCCGCCGGCGTGGTTGCCGTTCTCGATTGCCGAGGCGGCGGTGTCCGGGGACCCCGTCAACGTCGACCTGGCACAGGCTTGGTCGTATCTGCTGGACCGGCTTCGCGAGGCCGCCCAGGTCGTCGAATCCGACCCGGCGAGCCGAAACCGAGCCGATCTCGCCGCGGGTGTGCGACATCTCCTCGTGCTGCTTGCCGCGGGCATCGATGAGGTGTTGCGGTTCGATCCGGATCCGGTCCCGTTCGTCCAACGCACCACTACCGATGACGTCGTGACCTGGGGGATGGAGTGTCCGGACTGCATTTACGCCCGTGCCGTGCTGCGCGGCGGGCAGAGTTACCGACTGTTCGGCAATCGCGGCACCGCCCGCTACGTCGGATTGCAGACGATGAGCGGCATCGCGGCAACGGCGAACGAACTGGTCGACGAACTCGAGGTGGATGCCGACGGAAACTTCGAGGTGGTGCTGTCAGCCTCCGAAGAGACGGGGCGCACGGGCAATTGGATGCGTATCGACGGCGAGCATCCCACGTTGACGGTGCGGCACTTCTTCTACGACTGGGACACCGAGGTGGCATCGTCGCTGCGCATCGAGCGCCTCGGCCGCGCGGTAGAGGCCACCAGCCGTCCGGTCGATCCGGACGTGGCGGTGACGAGGCAGCTGGTCGCCCTGGGCGACTTCGTCCGGGACAACCTGGCGTTCTTCTTGCAATTCGGCGCGGCGGCTCCAGCGAACGGGTTCTTGCCACCGATCGACCGCACCGATATCGGGGCCGCCGCGGAGAACAGGCCGGTGATCGGCCGGTGGGAGCTGCGCACCGGGGAGGCGCTAATCGTCGAAGTAGAACCGCCCGAGGGGATTTACTGGAGCTTTTCCATCGGCAACCCGTGGTGGGAAACCATTCATTACGGGCGCCATCAATCCAGCCTGAACGCCCATCAGGCCGCGGTGGATTCCGACGGCCTCGTGCGGGTGGTGCTGTGCGCTGAGGATCCCGGGGTTGCGAATTGGCTCGACACCGAGGGCCACAGCAACGGACCGATCATTCTGCGTTGCGTGCGCACCAAAACGGCGCCGACACCGACGACGCGAATCGTGCCCGTCGGCGATATTCGGGCGGAATTGCCTTCGGACACCGCAATCGTCACCCCCGAAGAGCGGAGATCCATCCTGGTGGCACGCCGCCACGCTGTGCGCGAAAGGTTCGGACGATGACCTTCGACGCTGATGAGTTGGAGCAAGGCGCTTGCGCCGCAACCGGACTCGATGATTTCGGTTCGCCCTACTATCGCGAGGGCCTCGAACGCATCGTCGAAGCGCTGAACACCGGGGCCGACCTCAACGACATGGGCCGCGTCATCCAGCACGCCACCATCAGCAACGCCCTGATCCAACGCCTCAAGATCGAGGACGCGTACGCTCACCACCCCGAGATCGACGACCAGGTAGTCGGCGGACCCGTCTTCGTCATCGGTTTACCCCGCACCGGGACCACCGCGCTGAGCCAACTGGTGGCTGCCGATCCTCAGTTCCGCTCGCTACGCATGTGGGAATCCCAGGCGCCCACGCCTCCGCCGGAGGCCGCGACCCAGCACAGTGACCCGCGGATCGCGCAGGCCGAGGCCGGCCTGAACATGCTCCACGACATGTTCCCTCTGATGAAGACCCTGTACAACTCGGAGCCCACGGCCCCCACCGAATGCCAGGACCTGATGGGAATGAGCTTTCGTACCTTCCACTTCGACGGCGTCGTCCGCGCACCCGGGTATCTGGCGTGGCTGATGGATTGCGACATGCGCGAGACGTACACCTTTCACCGGCGAGTGCTCAAGCTCCTGCAATGGCACTGCCCACCGGTCCTGTGGCATCTCAAGACCCCCGTGCACATGTTCGCCCTCGACGCGCTCGTCGAGGCATATCCAAACGCCAAGTTCCTGTGGAGCCACCGTGATCCGGCCAAGGTGATGGCCTCGGTGTGCAGCCTTATCCAGTACGTGCGCAGCTGGAGTAGCGACCGCAATGACGCCAGGGAGCTTGGCGCCGAGCAGCTCGGCAGCTGGGTCGAAGGCGTGCGGCGGGCAATGGAGTTCCGCGCCCGGCACGGCGACGAGCGATTCGCCGACGTCTCCTTCGCCGACTTGCAAACTGATCCGGTACGCACCCTGCAAACCAGTTACGAGACTTTGGGTTTGACCTTTACCGATGCCACTTTGCGTGCGGTCACGCGATGGGCGCGGGAACATCGACCGGGCTCGCGCGGTACCCATGACTACGAGCTGGCCGACTACGGCCTGACCCCCGGAGGTGTTCGTGAGCGGTTTGCGGACTACCTCGCCGCCTACGATGCGACGGGCTGACCCCGTGGGCACTCCTCGCACGCGTCGACGCGACAAACTGGCTCCAGACCCAACGGTGCGCCGCGAGATTCTGGCTGCCGCGTCAACGACTCTGCGGGAGCAGGGAGTTCGAGGCGTCAGCATCGCTACGGTTCTAGAACGCGCGTCATTGGGCACCCGGGCGTTCTATCGGCATTTCGACTCCAAGGACGAAATGGTGGCCGCGCTCTTCCTTGAAATGGCGCGGGTGGAGGAACGGCGACTACGGCGGCGAATGGCTTCTGCTACCACGGAGATCGGCGCGGTGGCGGCGTGGATCGACGGACGACTCGACTTGGCGTTCGACGACAACATCAAATCCGACTTACGCCGCGTGTCGCTGGAGGCCCAATCCCAGATGTTCGCCTCCCCCGACCTTGTCCAGCCGGCGTACGAGCAGTTGCTCAAGCCGCTGAGCGGAGTGCTTCAACGCGGCCTGCAGCGCGAAGTGTTCCGTCACATCGATCCGGTGACCGACGCGCAGGCCATCCACGCCGTGGTGTGGGCGGCCATCGAGCGGCAATGGGCGACCGGCGATTGTGACCGCGACAGCGTCCGCCAACGCACGCTTCGTTTCTGCTTGGGCGGGCTGGGTGTGACGGCAAAAGCGATCGCCCAGGTTTAGCCAACCACACACAAACCGGAGGGAGACACCGATGGACCTGGGCTTCGCGGGATCGACGGCCGTGGTCACGGGCGGCAGCAAGGGCATGGGGCTGGCTATCGCCGAAGCCCTTGCGGCCGAGGGAGTCAGCGTCGCGGTGATGGCGAGAAGCCAAGGAGCGCTCGACGCCGCCGTGTTGTCGCTGCGTGCGGCGGGCGCTCCGGATGCCGTGGGGATCAGCGTGGATATGGCTGATCCCGAGTCCATCGCCGATGGCTTCGCCGCACTCTCCGAGCGTTGGGGGCGACTCAACAGCCTGGTCCACACGATAGGACCGGGTGACGGCTATTTCGAGCAGATGGACGACGCACAATGGGACGAAGCGTTCGCGCTCGGCACGATGTCGGCCGTGCGATCGATCCGCGCCTCGTTGCCGTTGCTGCGCTCCGCGGATTGGGCCCGCATCGTGACGCTCTCTGCACACTCGATTCAGCGGCAGAACCCGCGCATCGTCGCCTACACGGCAGCGAAGGCGGCATTGACCAGCCTCACCAAGAACTTATCGAAAAGCCTTGCCAAAGAGGGCATTCTGGTTAATTGCGTGTGCCCCGGGACCATTGTGACTGCCAGCTTCACCGAGGTACTCAAAGACGTCCTCGCCGCGGATGGCCTCGACGCCACCAATCCGGTCGATGTCATGACCTGGATCGACAACAACTTTCACCAGCCCTGCGACCTGGGTCGCGCTGGACTTCCCGAAGAGGTCGCTTCCATTACCGCCTACCTGGCGTCGCGGCGAAACGGTTACGTCACGGGGGCCACGGTCAACGTGGACGGCGGATCGGACTTCATCTGAGTGTGTCCCGCGAGCAGACGGAGGATCGCACTAGGACGCCCGGCGCAGTGCGATACTGCGTCTGCTCGGCGCGCTCAGCCTTCCAGGTCACCCTCGGTTTCGAGCAGCGCCCGGCGCAGCCCGTCGAGGGTTTCCGGTTGCGGCTCCACCCACATGCCGCGGCCGGCGGCCTCCAGCAGCCGTTCGGCCATGCCGTGCAGCGCCCACGGGTTGGATTCGGCCATGAACTTGCGGTTCTCGGAATCCAGCACGTACCGCTCGGTCAGTTGTTCGTACATCCAGTCGGCCATCACGCCCGCGGTGGCGTCGTAGCCGAACAGGTAGTCCACGGTCGCCGCCATCTCGAACGCACCCTTGTAGCCGTGCCTGCGCATCGCCGCCATCCACCGCGGATTGACCACGCGGGCGCGAAACACCCGGGTGGTCTCCTCCGACAAGGTCCGGGTGCGGATCGCGTCGGGCCTGGTGTTGTCGCCGATGTAGGCGGCGGGCGCCTGCCCGGTCAGCGCGCGCACCGTGGCGACCATGCCGCCGTGGTACTGGAAGTAGTCGTCGGAGTCGGCGATGTCGTGCTCACGGGTGTCGGTGTTCTTGGCGGCCACGGCGATGCGCCGGTACTGGCGGTTCATATCTTCGGTGGCAGGCCGACCATCCAAACCGCGCCCGTAGGCAAACCCGCCCCACGCGGTGTACACCTGCGCGAGGTCGGCGTCGTCGCGCCAGTTGCGGCTGTCGATCAGCTGCAGCAGTCCGGCACCGTAAGTTCCGGGCTTGGATCCGAAAATCCTCGTGGTGGAACGGCGTTGGTCACCGTGCTGGGCCAGGTCGGCCTGGGCGTGCGCGCGCACATAGTTGTCCTCGGCGGGTTCGTCGAGCTCGGCGACCAATTGGACCGCGTCGTCGAGCATGGTGACGACGTGCGGGAAGGCGTCCCGGAAGAACCCCGAAATCCGCACGGTGACGTCGATGCGCGGGCGGCCCAGCTCTTCCAGCGGAATCGGCGCCATGCCCACGACGCGCCGCGACGCGTCGTCCCAGACCGGTCGAACGCCCAGCAGCGCGAGGACTTCGGCGATGTCGTCGCCGGCGGTGCGCATCGCCGAGGTGCCCCACACCGACAGCCCGACCGACTGCGGCCATTGCCCGCGGTCGGTCCGGTACCGGGCCAGCAGCGAATCAGCCAGCGCCACACCGGCTTCCCACGCCAGCCGGGACGGCACCGCCTTGGGGTCCACGGAGTAGAAGTTGCGCCCGGTCGGCAGCACGTTGACCAGGCCGCGCAGCGGTGACCCCGAAGGGCCGGCCGGGATGAAATGGCCGTCCAGCGCTCTTAAGACCTGATCGATTTCGTTCGCAGTGCCGGCGAGCCGGGGCACCACTTCGGTGGCCGCGAACCGCAGCACCGCCGCGGCTTCGGCATTGTCGGTGAGCTTTTCGGCGGCGTCGGGATCCCAGTCAGCCGCCTGCAGAGCCGCGACCAATCCGCGGGCGGTGGCCTCGGCCCGGTCGACCGACGACCGTTCGTCGGTGCCGTCCTCGGCCAGGCCGAGTGCCTGCCGCAGTCCGGGGATGGCCTGCTCGCCGCCGAACAGCTGGCGGGCCCGCAGGATGGCCAGCACCAGATCGAGTTCGGTGTCCCCCGTTGGCTTCTGACCCAGAACGTGCAGCCCGTCGCGGATCTGGACGTCCTTGATCTCGCAAAGCCACCCGTCGACGTGCAGGATCATGTTATCGAAGGCGTCCTCGGCGGGCCGTTCCGTCAGCCCCAGGTCGTGGTCCATCTTGGCGGCCCGGATCAGCGTCCAGATCTGCTGGCGGATGGCGGGCAGCTTGCCGGGGTCCAGCGCCGCGACGCTGGCGTGCTCGTCGAGCAGCTGCTCCAAACGCGCTATGTCGCCGTAGGTTTCGGCGCGCGCCATCGGCGGGATGAGATGGTCGACGAGCACGGCGTGCGCGCGCCGCTTGGCCTGGGTTCCCTCGCCGGGGTCGTTGACCAGGAAAGGGTAGATCAGGGGCAGGTTGCCCAGCGCGGCGTCGGGTCCGCAGGCCGCCGACATGCCCAGCGTCTTGCCGGGTAGCCATTCGAGGTTGCCGTGCTTGCCGAGGTGGACGACGGCGTCGGCGTGAAACCCGGCGTCAAGCCAGTGGTAGGCGGCCAGGTAGTGGTGACTGGGCGGCAGGTCCGGGTCGTGGTAGATGGCGACCGGGTTTTCCCCGAAGCCGCGGGGTGGCTGGACCATCAGGACCAGGTTGCCCGCTCGCATTGCGGCGAAGACGATCTCGCCGTCGGGGTCGTTGCTGCGGTCGACGAAGAGGTTGCCGGGCGCCGGGCCCCAGTGCTTTTCAACAGCATCGGCGAGCTCGGCGGGCAGCATCGCGAACCAATCGCGATAATCCTTGGCGGACACCCGAATCGGATTTCCGGCCAGCTGCCCTTCGGTGAGCCAATCGGGATCTTGTCCGCCGCGTTCGATCAACGCGTGAATAAGGGCATCCCCGTCGTCGGCCTCGACGCCGGGCAGATCGCCCACCTGATACCCGCGTTCGCGCATCGCGCGCAGCAGCGCGACCGCGCTCGCCGGAGTGTCGAGCCCGACCGCGTTGCCGATGCGGGCGTGCTTGGTCGGATAGGCCGAAAACACCAGGGCCACCCGCTTATCGGCCGCCGGGACATGGCGCAACCGCGCATGCCGGATCGCCAGCCCCGCGACCCGCGCGCAGCGTTCCGGATCGGCGACATAGGAGATAAGCCCGTCGTCGTCAATCTCCTTGAACGAGAACGGAACCGTGATGATGCGCCCGTCGAACTCGGGCACCGCGACCTGGCTGGCCACGTCGAGCGGGCTCAGGCCGTCGGCGTTGTCGCGCCATTGCTCGCGCGGGCTGGTGAGGCACAGGCCCTGCAGGATCGGGATGTCCAGGGCCGCAAGATGTCCGACGTTCCAGCTGTCATCGGAACCACCAGCCGCCGCCTCCGCGGGCCTCAGTCCCCCGGCGGCCAGCACGGTGACCACCATGGCGTCGGCGTCGCCGAGCCGGTGCAGCAGTTCCGGTTCGGCGGTGCGCAGCGAGGCGCAGTAGAGGGGTAGCGCGCGCCCGCCGGCGTCGTCGATGGCCCGGCACAGCGACTCGATGTAGGCGGTGTTGCCGGCGAGCTGCTGGGCGCGGTAGTAGAGCACGGCGATGGTGGGGCCATCGGCATTGGTGGCCTTGGGCCGCTGCAGCTCTCCCCAGGTCGGCGTCACCACCGGCGCGGTGAATCCGAAGCCGGTCATCAGCACCGTGTCCGAGAGGAAGGCGTGCAGCTGGCGCAGGTTCTCCACGCCGCCGTGGGCGAGGTAGATGTGCGCCTGCACCGCGATGCCGGCCGCCAGGGTGGACAGGCCGGTCAATTCGGCGTCGGCGGCCTGTTCGCCGCTGACCAGAACCGTCGGGAGGCCGCTGCCGATCACCGCGTCGATGCCGCTCTGCCAGGCGCGATAACCCCCGAGGATCCGCACGACAACGATCGACGCGTCGGTGAGCAGGTCCGGCAGCTCCTCATCGGAAAGGCGCGACGGGTTTGCCCACCGGTAGTTTTTGCCGCTGGAACGGGCGCTGATCAGGTCCGTGTCGGACGTCGACAGCAGCAGGATCGTCGGCTCAGCCACTTGTCATTCGTACCGCAGCGTCGCCGCGATGCGCGCGGCGACCTCACCGGCCACCTCGAGCGCCCGTCCGCTCCGCGCGGGCTCGTAGCGATCCGCGACCGGGTCGTAGTCCGCGCCGGCGATCGACCCGTGATCGGCGGCCAGCTCCACCAGCTCCACCGGCCAGCCGATCTGTTGGAGGTCCGCCGCGAACGCCCTGCTGGCGGTCACCGGTACGGCGTCGTCGGCGAGGCCGTGCAGCAAGGTGAACGGCGAACCGATGCGGTCGGCGGACAGCATGTCGGTAGGCGGGCGACCGGAGATCGGATCGGGAACCATGAAGGCGCCGGCCAGGCAAACCGTATGCGCGAGGGCGAGGTCGAAGCGCGCCGCATCAAGCGTCAGGGCCGCCGCCGCACAACCGCCCAAAGACCACCCGACAAGCACCAAGGCGTCGGCGAGGTTGCGGGTGAAGTCAAGTGAACGCAACAGGTCCGCACGCCCGCCGTCGTCGGCGTGCGAGTTCCAATCCGGCGCGACAACCACCGCACCGTGGCCGGCGAGCATGCCGGCCAGGGGCCGGACGGCGGCGCGGGCGTCGGTCTGCATGCCGTGCCACAGCAGGATCGCGGGCCGCGTCGAATCGCCGAAGACATCGGCCCAACGTCCCGGGGCGTACTCCAGCGTCCTCACGGGCAAGAGGGTGCCCAAAGCAAGCCGGATCCGAACGTGCACTCAGCGCGAAAAATTCGCCGGAAGCTCGCAACGAATACACGTTCGGCGCGAAACGGGAGCGCGAAGTCGTACCGTGGGCGGGTGGTCAGAGCCCGCGACACCGACGCCTGCCCGGGCGCGCTGCAGGTGCATCAGGCCGCCGACGGCGCGCTGGTGCGGGTCCGGCTGGCCGGTGGCCGGATCGCCGCCGCCCAGCTGGCCGCGCTGGCCCACGTCTCGGGAGAGCTTGGCTCGGGAACGCTTGAGCTGACAGCCCGGGGCAACGTGCAACTGCGCGGGATCACCGATGTGACGGCGGTTGCGGAGCTGCTCACACAAGCCGGGCTGTTGCCGTCGCCAACACATGAGCGGGTCCGCAACATCGTCGCGTCGCCGCTCTCGGGCCGGACGCGCGGGCGCGCCGATGTGCGCGGGTGGGTGAGCGAGCTGGACGCGGCGATTTGCGCCGAACCCAGGCTGACGGAGCTGGGGGGCCGGTTCTGGTTCAGCCTCGACGACGGCCGCGCCGACGTGTCCGGCCTGGGCGCCGACGTCGGCGCGCACGCGCTGGACGACGGCGTCGTCGCGCTGCTGTTGGCAGGGCGGGACACCGGCGTCCGGCAGGCCGTCGCCAACGTCGCGCAGTCACTGGTCGCGCTCGCGGTGCGGTTCATCGAGGTACGCGGGAAGGCTTGGCGCGTAAACGAATTGGCCGACCTTGCGGAGTTGTTGCCCGGCGCCGAACTCGGTGCGGCTTTTCCACCCGTCACCAGACCACCAGTGGGCTGGATCGGCCAAGATGGCGGCCGGGTGGCGCTAGGCGCCGCGGTGCCGCTGGGCGTGCTGCCAGCGCGGGTCGCGGAATATCTGGCCGCCATCGAGGCCCCGCTCGTGATCACGCCGTGGCGATCGGTGCTGGTGTGCGATCTCGACGAGCGAGTCGCAGACACCGCGCTGCGCGTGCTGGCGCCGTTGGGCCTGGTTTTCGACGAGCAGTCCCCCTGGCTGAGCGTCAGCGCCTGCACCGGCAGCCCCGGCTGCGAGCACTCGGCCGCCGACGTGCGGGCCGACGCGGCGGCGTCGTTGGACGCGGATTCCGCCGTACACCGTCATTTCGTCGGCTGCGAGCGCGCGTGCGGCAGCCCGCCCGTCGGTCAGGTTCTGGTCGCGAGCGGACAGGGATATCGACTGCTACGCACACAGAGCCCTTAGGGTGAGCGGGTGCTCGACTACATCCGCGACGCGGCGGAGATCTACCGCCAGTCGTTCGCGGCCATCCGCGCCGAAGCCGACCTGACGCGCTTCCCCGACGACGTCGCACGGGTCGTGGTGCGGTTGATCCACACCTGCGGACAGGTCGACGTCGCCGACCACGTTGCCTACACCGACGACGTGGTGACACGTGCCAGCGCCGCCCTGCGTGGTGGTGCCCCGGTGCTCTGTGATTCGTCGATTGTGGCCGCCGGGATCACCGCCGCGCGGCTGCCCGCCGGCAACGAGGTGGTGTCGCTGGTGGCCGATCCGCGCGCCGCCGAACTGGCCGCACGCCGGCACACCACACGCTCGGCGGCCGGCGTGGAGCTGTGGGCCGACCGGCTGGCCGGCGCGGTGCTGGCCATCGGTAACGCGCCCACCGCCCTGTTTCGGCTGCTGGAGCTGATCGACGAGGGAGCCTCCCCGCCGGGGGCGGTACTCGGTGGGCCGGTCGGATTCGTCGGGTCGGCGCAGTCCAAGCAGGAACTCGTCGAGCGTCCGCGCGGCATGTCCTATCTGGTGGTGCGAGGCCGCCGCGGCGGCAGCGCCATGGCCGCCGCCGCAGTCAACGCGATCGCGAGCGACACCGAATGACCGTGCGCGGCACGCTGTGGGGAGTCGGATTGGGGCCCGGGGACCCGGAATTGGTGACGGTCAAGGCCGCCCGGGTGATCGGCGAGGCCGATGTGGTGGCCTACCACAGCGCCCGGCACGGTCGCAGCATCGCCCGCGGAATCGCCGAACCGTATCTGCGGTCCGGTCAGATCGAGGAACACCTGATCTATCCGGTGACTACGGAGGGGACCGACCATCCCGGCGGCTACGCCGGCGCGCTCGAAGACTTCTACGCCGATGCCACCCGGCGCATCGCCGACCATCTCGATGCCGGTCGCGACGTGGCGCTGCTCGCCGAGGGCGATCCGCTGTTCTACAGCTCGTACATGCATTTGCACACTCGGCTGACGCGGCGGTTCAACGCCGTCATCGTGCCCGGTGTCACGTCGGTGAGCGCCGCCTCGGCGGCGATCGCGACACCGCTGGTGGCCGGCGACGAGGTGCTGTCGGTGCTGCCGGGCACCCTGCCCGTCGGCGAGCTGACCCGGCGGCTCGCCGACGCCGACGCCGCGGTGGTGCTCAAACTGGGCCGCTCGTATCACGCTGTGCGGGAAGCACTTTCAGCATCAGGACAGCTTGACGACGCATTCTACGTGGAGCGGGCCAGCACGCCCGGACAACGCATCCTGCCCGCCGCGGAAGTGGACGAGGCCAGCGTGCCGTACTTTTCGCTGGCCATGCTGCCGGGCGGCCGGCGGCCGCGCGAGCAGTCGTCGCGGGCGGGAACCGTCGCGGTGGTGGGCCTGGGACCCGGTGACCTCGATTGGATGACGCCGCAGAGCCGACGCGAGCTGGCCGCCGCGACGGATCTGATCGGCTATGGCGGCTACCTGGACCGCGTCCCGGTCCATGACGGCCAGCGGCGCCATCCCAGCGACAACACCGACGAACCCACGCGTGCGCGGCTTGCCTGCGCGCTGGCCGAGCAAGGGCACACCGTCGCGGTGGTGTCGTCGGGCGATCCGGGCGTTTTCGCGATGGCGACCGCCGTGCTGGAAGAAGCCAAACAGTGGCCGGGAGTGCGGATCCGGGTCATTCCGGCGATGACGGCAGCGCAGGCCGTCGCCAGCCGGGTCGGCGCTCCGTTGGGTCACGACTACGCGGTGATCTCGTTGTCCGACCGACTCAAACCTTGGGACGTGATTTCCGCGCGCCTGACCGCCGCGGCCGCCGCCGATCTGGTGCTGGCCATCTACAACCCGGCGTCCAAGGCCCGGACCTGGCAGGTCGCGGCGATGCGCGACGTGCTGATGGTCCATCGCGAACCCGGCACTCCGGTGGTGATCGGGCGCAGTGTTTCCGGGCCGGTGGCCGGGCCCGACGAAGACGTGCGCGTGGTGCGCCTGGCCGATCTCGACCCCGCCGAGGTCGACATGCGCTGCCTGCTGATCGTCGGGTCCTCGCAAACCCAATGGCATTCAGACGATTTCGGTGACCGGGTGTTCACGCCTCGGCGCTACCCCGGCTGAATCGGCGCCCTCTCCGTTACCCCTCGAGCCATCGCCAGACGCCGTTAGTCGGCCATGTTCGGCGAGTGGTCGCCCCAGCCATTGGGCAGCATCGGTAACGTCGGGCCGTCGCTCGACCTTTGGCCAGTTAGCGTCATCAACCCGGCGGGCCGGGACACGCCGGATTTGGTTGCGGTTCCGGCAAACCCGATCGGCCCGCGCTGCTCAGCAATGTGGAGTGCACCTCGGGCGGCAAGGCGATCCAGATCGGGGCGGTCACCGTCGGGGGCCTTCGGGCAGGAACACGAATACCTCTTCGGTGGATGTCGTGGCGGTGAGGCTTGCCTCCAGTGGTCGGTTTGCCGGACGGTTTGGTTCCCACCGCCTCTTTCCCCAGGCCTTTGCGCGGCGACCGGGCATGCGCAACGATGCAGGGATGCGGTGTGACGTTGCGCGTGAGGCGCTTTCTGCCCGATTGGACGGCGAGCGTCCGCAGGTCCTCGCGCAACAGGTCGATGCCCACCTGGAATCGTGCCGCGCTTGCCGCACCTGGTTGATCGGCGCGGCGGTGCAGACTCGGCGGCTCGCCTCGATCGAACCCGGCGAGGGACCGGACCTGGTCGCAAAAATCATGGCGAGCCTCGATCAGCAGTCCCCGGCGTATCACCGCTCGCTGCGCTGGTTGCGGTCGCACTACCGCCGCTGGGGCCTGATCGGTGTCGGTGTGTTCCAGGTGGCGATCGCCGCCGCCCAGATCAGCGGGATCGATTTCGGCATGGTGTCGAGCCACATGCACGGCGCGATGTCTGGAGAGCACCTGATGCATGAGTCCACCGCGTGGTTGCTGGCGCTGGGTATGGCGATGATCGCCGCGGGCGTATGGCCCGTCACCGCGGTTGGCGTGGCGGCGATCACCGGTGTGTATTCCGTCGCGCTGTTGGGCTACGTCGTCGTCGACGCCTTCGCTGGCGAGGTGACCGCGACGCGCATCGCCAGTCACATGCCCCTGCTGTTGGGTCTGGTCTTCGCGTTGCTGGTGGCGCGCGAGCGGGTGGGGGCCGGGATGCCGCGCAACTCCGATATTGATGCCGACTACCCTGCCCGTGCGTCAGAGGCACCCGGCGGTCGGCGGCACCGGCATCTCTGGCCGATCAACCGCTCGGCTCTCTCTACGACGACCCGTCGTAGACTGACCACGCCCGCACAACTAAGGTGGTTGGCTATGACCGCGTCAAGCGACGACGAGGCCGTTACCGACCTCGCGTTGGCTGCCGCACGCGGGAACGCGCGGGCGCTCGAGGCGTTCATCAAAGCGACCCAGCAAGACGTTTGGCGTTTCGTCACCTATCTCTCCGACGCGAGCACCGCCGACGACTTGACGCAAGAAACCTTCCTGCGGGCGATCGGCGCGATCGAGCGGTTCTCCGGACGATCCAGTGCCCGAACCTGGCTGCTGGCCATCGCGCGCCGTGTCGTCGCCGATCACGTCCGGCACGCCCAATCGCGGCCGCGCACCGCGTCCGGCGCCGATCCCGACCACTTCCTCAGCCGTGACCGCCATGCCCGCGGATTCGAGGACCTGGTCGAGGTGACCACGATGATCGCGAACCTCACCACAGAGCAGCGGGAAGCCCTGTTGCTCACCCAGCTGCTCGGGCTGCCCTACGCCGACGCCGCGGTGGTCTGCGGGTGCCCGGTGGGCACCATCCGATCCCGCGTCGCCCGCGCCCGCGACGCGCTGCTGGCCGACGTGGAGCGCGAGCACCTGACCGGCTAGTCCAGCCCCGCAACCCATTCCGCGGCATCTTCCACCGTGCCCACCGCTGTGACCCCGGCCGGAAGCCGCGGCCTCGCGACCATCACCACCGGAATGTGCAGCGCGGCAGCGGCGTCCAGCTTGGCCCGGGTCATGTCGCCGCCGCTGTTCTTGGTGACCAGCGCCTCGATCCGGTGCTCGGCCAGCAGCGAGAGTTCGCCGTCGTAGCGATACGGGCCGCGCGACAGCAGCAGCTGGTGATGACGCGGCAGCGAGGCGGCATCCGGCGCGGTCACCGCGCGGATCAAAAACCACGCGTCGCTGTCCGCGAAGGCTTGGACGCTTGAGCGGCCGGTGGTGAGAAAAACCCGCGAATATTGTTGCTTTGCAGCGGCTTTCGCCGCTTCGGTGTCGGATTCGACGACTATGGCGTTGCCGGGCGCCCAGGCCGCACGGGCGAGCACCAAATGCGGTAGCCGCAGCGCGGCACACGCTTCGGCGGCGTGCGCCGTCATGGTCGCCGCGAACGGGTGGGTGGCGTCGACGACGGCGCCGATGTGTTCGTCTCGCAGCCAGCGTCGCAGTCCGTCGACGCCGCCGAAGCCCCCGATGCGCACCGGGCCGACCGGCAGGGCGGGATCGGGGACGCGGCCGGCCAGCGAGCTGATGATGTCGACGCGCGGGTGAAGGGTTTTCGCCAGCGCGCGGGCCTCGGCGGTGCCGCCTAGCAGCAGGACCCGCATCAGTGCCGGCTCCCCCGGATCCGCCCGGCGGAATACAGGTAGCTGTCGGTGAATCCCTCGGCGGCCAGCACGTCGCCGACGATGATCACGGCGGTCTTGGTGATGTTGGCGTCGTGAATCTGAGCGGCGATGCCGGCCAGCGTGCCGCGCAGCACAGTCTGCTGCGGCCAGCTGGCGAAAGCCACTACCGCGGCGGGCGTTTCGGGTCGGTAGCCTTGTAATAGTTGTGGGACGATGGTGTCGATCTGGGCGGCGGCCAGGTGCAGGACCAAGGTGGCACCGGATCGGGCGAGCTCGCTCAGCTCTTCGCCGGGCGGCATGGGTGTCGACAGGGTGGCGACCCGGGTCAGCGTCACCGTCTGAGCCACCCCGGGGACGGTGAGTTCGCGCTTCAACGCGGCCGCAGCAGCGGCGAAAGCCGGTACGCCCGGAACGATTTCGTAGTCGATTCCCAGCGCGTCGAGTCGGCGGCACTGTTCGGCCAGCGCACTGTACAGCGAAGGATCACCGGAGTGCAGCCGTGCGACGTCATGGCCCGCGGCGTCGGCGTCGGCGATCTCGGTGACAATCTGTTCCAGCGTAAGAGGGCCGGTATCAATGACTTTCGCGTCGTGCGGGCATAGCGCCAGCAGGTCGTCGGGCATGATGGAGCCCGCGTAGAGGCACGTCGCGCATCTTTCGAGGAGCCGCTGGCCGCGGACCGTGATGAGGTCGGCGGCGCCCGGGCCCGCGCCGATGAAGTACACCGTCACCTGGTCACCGCCCATTGGGTGACCGGCAGCTGCGGGCGCCATCCGGTGAAGTCGCCGAGCGGCTCGCCATGATAGTGCTGGAGGCTCCGAAGCTGGCCACCGAATCGTGAATAGGAATGTGCGAGAAAGGCTTCCGATTCGACGGTGACCGCGTTGGCGACCAGGCGCCCTCCTCTGGGCAGGTTGTCGAGGCACGCCTCGAGTAGGCCGGGTTGGGTCAGGCCGCCGCCGATGAAGATCGCCGATGGCGCTTCGACGCCGTCGAACGCCTCCGGCGCCTCGCCGTGGACGTCGATGCTGACGCCGAAGGCCGCGGCGTTGGATTCGATGTTGGGGCGGCGCCGCTCGTCGCGCTCGAAGGCCGCCGCGCTGCAACCCCGCCAGCTCAGGCACCACTCGACGCTGACGCTGCCCGAGCCCGCGCCGACGTCCCACAGCCGTTCCCCGGGTCGCGGCGCCAGCGCGGCCAGCGTCACCGCCCGGACCCCGTGTTTGGTGATCTGGCCGTCATGGGCGAACGCGTCATCGGGATACGGCGACATGCGTTCGTCGGGCAGGTAGCGGACGGCGATGATGTTGAGGTCGTCGACGTCTTGTGGCGGGTCGTCGGCCCATTGGCGCGCGGTGGCGTCGCGGCGGCCTTCGGTTGGGCCGCCGAGGTTTTCGAGCACGCTGAACTCGGAGTCGCCGCGGCCGTACGCGTTGAGCAGTGTCGCCAGTTCCTTGGGCGTGGATCCGTTTTTCGACAGTACGATTGCCCGCCCGCCGCGGCGCACGGCGGTGTGCGGTTGCGCGGTGACCAGGCTGATCACCTCGGTGTCGTGGGCGTTCCAGCCCATCCGCGCGCACGCCAACGTCACCGACGACACGTGCGGCAACACCCTGACTTTTTCGGGGCCGTACAACCGGATCAGCGTGCCGCCGATGCCGTGCAGCAGCGGGTCGCCGCTGGCCACCACGTGGATGTCCGTTGCGGCTTCGACGGGCAAGGTGTGCAGTGCGGGCAGCATCGGGGACGGCCACTCCCGGCGGCGCGCGACCACCGTGTCGTCCAGCAGGTCGAGCTGGCGCCTGGACCCGTATATGACTGTGGCTCTCTGCAATTCGGCGCGCGAGGTTTCGGCGAGCCCGGCCATGCCGTCGGCGCCGATACCGACAATGACGATCATCGGGGCATCCTGCGCCAGACGAACTGCGGCAGCAGCCGCATCACGAAGAACATCGGCCGCAATGACCACGGGATCCACACGGTGCGTCGACCCTTGGCCAGCGCACGCGCGGTCTCCGCGGCCACTTGCTCGGGGGTGCTCGACAGCGGCGCGGGCCTCATGCCCTCGGTCATGCGTCCGATGACGAATCCCGGGCGTGCAAGGAGTAAGTGCACGCCGGTTCCGTGCAGCGCGTCGGCCAGGCCGCTGGCGAAGCCGTCCAGGCCCGCCTTCGCCGAGCCGTAGACATAGTTGGCGCGGCGCACCCGAACTCCGGCGACCGAGGAGAAGACAACCAGCGAGCCGCGGCCGGCGGTGCGCATGGCGGCGGCGAGGTGCGTGAGCATGCTGACTTCGGCGACATAGTCGGTGTGCACGATGGCGACCGCGTGCTCGGCGTCGGTCTCGGCGCGGGCCTGGTCGCCGAGGATGCCGAAGGCCAGTACGGCGGTGCCGATGGGTCCGTGTTCAGCGACGATCGATGCGACCAACGGGCCGTGCGAGGCCAGGTCGTCGGCGTCGAATTCCCGGGTGTGCACCGCCGCGGCTCCGGCGGCTTTGAGGGTAGCGAGCTGGTCGTCGAGCTGATCGGCTCTGCGTGCGGCCAGCACCACCGTCGCCCCCGGGGCCAGGCGACGCGCGAGCTCGATGCCGATTTCGCTGCGGCCGCCCAGGATTAGTACCGGACCCGCGCCCGTGTCGTCCACGGCTGCGATTATGACCTGCGCTAGCGTGAGCGGTGATGGCGAATACCACTACGCGGCTCACCGACGATGCGTTGGCCTTCCTGTCGGAACGTCATCTGGCCATGCTGACCACGCTGCGGGCCGACAATTCCCCGCATGTGGTCGCCGTCGGTTTCACGTTCGATCCCAAGACCCACATCGCGCGGGTGATCACCAGCGGTGGCTCGCAGAAGGCCGTCAATGCCGACCGCGCCGGGATGGCCGTGCTCAGCCAGGTGGACGGCGCGCGGTGGCTGTCGCTGGAGGGCCGGTCGAAGGTGAACAACGATGGCGATGCCGTGCGTGACGCCGAGCTGCGCTACGCCCAGCGGTACCGCACTCCGCGGCCGAACCCGCGACGGGTGGTAATCGAGGTGCAGGTGGAGCGAGTCCTCGGGTCGTCGGATCTGTTGGACCGGGGCGAGTAGTTTGATTTAATCGGTCTTGGCCAGATGGCTAACCCGCGGACAACAACGGGCGGCACACACCATGAATCGGCCAGTTTGATGCAATCCTCAGTTGGATTAACGCTGATCATCTACCTAAGCGGGTGGCTGTCAAACGTCATATTCGGATGTTTAACTATTTCCGCCGAGGGTCATACTCTGTACCGGAAGTATCGTCCCAGAACTTAGGTGACACTTCTGTGACTCGATCTTCGGGAGCCACGGCGTCGACCTTTGCCTGGAACTCATCGAACATTTTTCGAGCAGCCGCTAGTTCCTCTTCTGTCGGCGGAGTTACCCCTGCCTCTTCCGGCGTTGAGAAAATCTTTCCGGCGATTTCTCTACTCACTATGAATGCTCCTATCTCTTCTGGGCTCTTCTGGGCTGCGAGGTCAACTGTGATTTCACCGTTCAATCATCTCGATAATCGTCTTGCCTGTCAAAGGGTCTATCGTCTTGCCTGCAACAAAGAAATGTGTACCCGGAGGAAATAATATCTCGCGCTCGCCGGGAAACATTGAGACGGACGAGACGTCGCGCCCCGTAAAGGAAACTATCCTAAACTCCACATTCCCCGAGAAAGCCGTGGACCGTGCAACAGCAGGATTCGTTGTAGTACTTACGAAAGCCTTTTCTGTGATAACTTCACCCGGTCGATATTGCGCAAGCACGTCGGGCGAAAGGTCAGTGCCCCGAACTACCGGCCCGCGATACGTGGGAAGCTTTTGCAACGCGTTCTTTATGGCTTCGATACGAGCATGATGAGACGCATCCACCGCATTGCTCCTCAACGCGTCGTTTAAGTCTCGAAAGCCGAACCCAGTGTAGTTGGCAAGGGCGGATAGATCATGCGGGCGCAATGGGTCGCTCAGGCTCGGATGATCACCGCCGTCGGCAGGCCCGTCGTGCTCGCCGCCCTTATCACCGGGTTCGTGAGGCTTGGCGTGCTGGGGTGGCAGTTTGGCTTCGCGACCACCCAGCGGATCGCGGCGGTCGCCGGGCCCTGGAGGACGATTGCTGTGCGGTGGCTTCGGTTCGCCCGGCGGCCCACCATCGCCGGCCCCGCGCGGGCTGCCGCCCGGTATCGGCATTCCGGTGGGGCGACCCCCCGCGGCCGGCGCATGCGGCACTGATTTGGCCGGCGGCGCGGCAACGGATGGGTGCGCAGCGACGGGTTCGGGTTCAGATCCAGTCGCCGCCGCTGGCGCACGGGCAGGCGAATGGTCAGTCAGCTGCGGAATCGTCGAGGGCACTCGCTCGCCCGCCGCGGCGGGCACAGGTGCAAGTGATGAAACGGCGGCGGGGACTGACGGCGATTCATGCGCGCCCTCCGCCGGCGCGGTGACAGGTTCATGCGGACCTTCCGGCGGTACCGAGGCAGGTTCATGCGGGCCTTCCGCCGATGCCGGCTGATGCGGACGTTCTACCGAAGCCGGCACCGATTCGTGAAGAGCACCTACCGGAGGTGACGCCGGTTCATGTGGGGTATCTACCGCCGGCGGCCCTGCATCATGCGGACCGCCCACAGGCGCGAGCGTCGGTTCATGCGAACCCTCCACCGGCGCCGATACCGGATCGTGTGGACCCGCCGCAGGTGCGAGCGTGGGTTCGTGCGTCGCAGTCGGCGGCGCCGGCGCCGATTCGTGCGGACCAGCCATACCCGCGCCCGCTGGCGCAGCCGGAGCCTCTACCGGTGCCGACGGTGCACCATGCGGACCGCCCGCGGTTGGTGCCGGTGCAGCCGGAGTCTCTAGCGGTTCGTGGGGGCCAGCTGCGTGCGCCGGAGCTGGCGGAGCACCCGGCGCCGACACCGGATCGTGTGCGCCACCGCCGGCTGATACAGGCCCCGACGCTGGCGGGCCACCCGCCGGATCGTGCGGGCTACCACCCGCCGGTGCCGGCTGACCACCCGCCCCACGCGGCTCCGGAGAATCCGGCTCTGGCGCGGGCGCCGGGCTCTCCGGCGTACCCGGCGCGGTGTCCGGCGCGCGCGGTGCCGGCCCGACCGGCGCCTCGGGCGCCTTTGGAGGTAACGCCACGGGCTGGCCGCTCAGCGAAGGCTCGATCTCGGGCAGATTCCCGGTAACGCCTTCAAGGTCTTTGGTCAGACTGCTGCCCGTCCCGGTGATATCGGCCAACGCACCGCGGGGACCCGCGACACCCGCTATCCCATCGGCCGCTCTCGCGGCGGCACGCTCGGCGTCCACAGCGGCCTCGGCGCCTTGTGCGGCCACTCCACCGGCTTCCGCCGCCCCGCCGACTTCCCCTTCCCCGGGAATGAAAAGCATTGCGCCATCGAATACGTTCTCCCCGAAGCCCAATCCCGGTCGGGCCGTGCTCCAATCGTCAAGGTGCAGCAGCGATTTGAGCTGCTGCCAGTTCGCTTCGCCGGCCTCCTGAGGGTTAATGACGGCGTTGAACAGACTTCCTTTCCACAAGCCTTTCCCCAAGCCCGCCCAGGTCTCGGCTGCACCGTGCGGATCCACGAGGAACCACCGCGGGTCGAGATCCCCGATGGATAGCGCCATTCCGACAGCGCCCTTTAAGACACCCTCATTCGCATTGACAAAAACGTCGAAAGCGGTCGCCACCTGATTCCCGACAGCATCGCCCAGAAAGTCTGTCAACTCACGGCGCACGTACTTTTCCAGTTTGACGACCAAGCCGTCGACGATCCCCAAACCCTGCTTGACGCCCTGTTCGGCGGCCCGGGCCTCGCGCCCCAAGTTGTGCAGTACGTCGTTGATGTCCTTGGCGATCTTCCTGATCTCGTCGAGCGCGTCGCCTTTGACGATCAGCATCAGGTCGTGCCCCAGGTCGGTCAGTGACCCCAGCCGGTTCAACAGATCGCGGATCGAGTTCTGGGCGTGGTCCACCTCGTTGGCGAAACCGTCGAGGGCGGTGGCCAGCTTTCCGGAGGCCTCGCCGATTTGCCCGATGCCGGTGCCGATTTGCGACAACGCCTCGTCGATCTTCCCGCCCTCAGGAATCTGATGCGCATCCAGTAGCGACTTGGCAGCGTTCAGCGCGCTCCGCATCCCGCCCGCCGACCCGGCGAAGCCCCGCCAACGAGCCGCGGCCGCATGCAGCCCGGCCACGTCGCCGTCGGGCCACACATCGTCGACGAACGACTCCACCACCGCCCAAAGCAACGGTGGCGGCTGCCCTTTACCCCAGGTCCCCGGCGGAACCGGGGCCGTGATCTTGGCAGGCTCGGCAGGCGCCTGCAAAACGTCGGCGCCACCGCCGAGCTTGGAGGCGGCTTCGGCCTTCGAATAGTTCGACGCGCCTTGCTGTATCAGGGCCCCGCTCTGCCGGCACGCGTTGATGGCGGCCGCCGCGGCCTTTAACAGCGACTCGGCCGAATCCTGATAAGCGAGGCCGAAGACCTCACCGGCCGCATCCAGGCCGGTGTGGGCCGCAACACCAGCGGTCAACACCGTCAGATTCGCGGCCAGGCCATCGCCGGCGCCGATCACCGCGCTACCCACGGCGAACAGCGCCTCAGGATCGACGACCAACGGCACCACGCGCGAAATTCTCGCCCAGCTCGCCGCGCGCCGCCAATCACCCGGTCGCGCGCCAAGCTAGCCAGGACGCGCTATGACCACAACACTCACTCCCCAACACCCAGTGCGATGCGGTGACGGCCCGCCGGTACCGCCACCGTCAGCCCGGCCGGCTGGTCGTCGAGTTGCACCGCAGTCCCGTCGGGTAGCCCGGCAAGCGTGATCTGCGCGGCGGTGTCGGTGGCCACCATGATCGTCGACGACGGCAGCCCGGCCAGCCCGGCGCGCGCAACGTCGACAGTGAGGCCAGCGACCCCGGCGAGGCGCAGCGTCAGATACGGCAGCGCGCCGACGGGCCGTCCCACCTGCCAGTCCAGCTCGCTATACAGCCCGGGGGTCGGGTCGAAGTGCGGGACAAAGCCGCGGTGATGCCGAATCGTGTGCGTCGGGTCCGGGCGGGCATACGACCGCGCGTCGACCTCGGCCACGGCCCCGCGCCGCGCGGTCACCACGAGATCGGCCGTCAGCTCTGACAACCACCACACCTGGTGCGGCCCGATACCCAAATCCGCGCGCACCAATTGCGGATACCACGCGAACGTGATGTGGCCCGGATCGGCTTGGCGCAGACCGGTTCCCATGTGCGAGATCGGGTCCTCGAACTTGTCCTGAAGCACCCAGGCGATGTGGTCCTCGAGCGGATAGACGGTGAACCGGTGGCGGTAGCCGAGGCGGTCGAGTTCGAGCACCTGCTCGGCCGCCGACGCGAACGGCACCAGTTCATCAACCAGCCCGTGCGCGATGACATACGGCAGCCAGCGGGCGTTCACCAGCAACTTCCAGGTGTCACCCTCCCGGGCGCAGGGCGAGTTCAGGTCAAGGTCGGCCGGGATGTCGACGTTGGGAATCAGCCGCACACCGCACGCCGGCGGACCGGCCAGGACCACCGCCTGCGAGAAGACCTGCGGATAGCTCAAGCCGAGCTTGTAGGCCGCGTACCCGCCCATCGAATAGCCGGAGATGACAGTGCGATTCGGGTCGGTGCCCAGCTGTTCGGCCACCCGCGCCCACACTTCCCACACGTCGAGTTCGCCGGTGTCGAAGTACCAGGTCGACGGGCCCCGGGCCAGCGGCGTGACCACCACCGAGTCGCGGCCCTCGCAGACCTCGCGCAACAGCCGAGGGTCGATCGCCGCGAACTGGCTCTGCCCGAGCGCAAGCGAGTGCAACAACAGTGTCAGCGGCAGCGCGCGGCCCGGCGCGTAACTCGACGGCAGGCAAATCGAATACGGCTGGACGCGGCCGAGGAACTGCGGCTTGGTGCTCAAAATATCGTCGGCGGCGATACCTTGCCCGAGCTCGACCGAGGACACGTACCAGCGGGTCGACGGGCCGGTGATCAGCGGCTCGGGCTCGGTGTCGCGCGCGGCGAGCTGCGCCCACGGCACGGTCAGCGCGAACGCGGACACGTCGCCGCTGCTCAGGGCCGCGGCCTGGGCCGAATCCGACCAGAAGTTCAGGTGCGGCGGCTCCTGCGCGTTGGTGCGAAACGCGACGTTGTAGACGTTGGGTTGGCCGGGCAGCGCGCCGCGCCCGGCGGGCACGTCGGCGAACTCCTCCCCCGCCGCGTTGGCCAACCCCGCAGCCAGCCGGACCGTCCAGCTCCCGGTCGGTTCCACCAAGGACCGCGGAACCTGCGCCAAAAACGACCGCGACTCCATGTCGACGCCGTGCTCGACCGGCGTCCTCACCTGGGTGGTCAGGTCGATCAGCGCGGCCCCGCTGCCCGACACCAGCAGGGCCATGTCGATGCCCTCCGAGCGCACGCCCGCCCCCGCGGGCCAGTCCGCGGTGGCCGTCCGGGCGGGGTCGGTGTCGAAGGTGAACAGCGCGATGGGAACCGAGGCGTCCAACAGCGTGTTCCAGTCGACCCGCCACCACGTGTGGGTGTCGGTCAACCCGATGGCGACGCGGAAGATGTCGGCGCCGTTGCGGGCCGCGGGCCCATCGGGATAGACGTAGGTGCCCCGTGGCGGCGCCTGGATCTTCAGATCGCCGACCGGGATGCCCGTCGCGCCGTGGTCGTCGTATAGGAAGTCGGTCCAGAACAGGGCACCGCCGGCCAGCCGGCCCGCGCCGCAGGTGCGCGGAAAATCCTCGCCGAACGGCCAATTCGACGGCACGGGCAGCCGCGGCTCGGGACGGCGCGCCGCAGGGGGCACGCCCTCGGGCATCCCGTCGACGACGACGAGCTCGCCGGGCGGCGCCGGGGCGGGCGCAATGGGGCGCAACACCGCGTCGGCGATATGACGCGCGACGCGGAACGGGAGCAGCGTGAGGTCCAGGATCGACACGCCGCCCAACCTACGCGGGAGGGATGACCCCAGCTAGGACGCGGGCACCACGATCATTTCGTGCGGCCGGTTGTTGAGGGCCAGCGCGCCGTCCTCGGTGACGACGACGATGTCCTCGATCCGGGCGCCCCACCGGCCGGGAAAGTAGATGCCGGGCTCGACGGAGAAGGCCATGCCCGCCGCCAACGGCACGTCGTTGCCGGCGACGATGTACGGCTCCTCATGCACCGACAGCCCGATGCCGTGCCCGGTGCGGTGCACGAAAAACTCCGCGAGCCCCGCCTCGGCCAGCACGTCGCGGGCGGCGGCGTCGACCTGCTCGGCGGTCACCCCGGGACGCACCGCGTCAAGGGCCGCGCGCTGGGCTCGTTGTAGCACCGAATACTGTTGCGCCACATCGGCTCTGGGCTCACCGATGCTGTAGGTGCGGGTGGAGTCGGAGTGATAGCCGGGCTCGTAGGCTCCGCCGATGTCGACGACGACGACGTCACCGACTTGCAATTCCCGATCCGAATAGCCGTGATGCGGGTCGGCCGCATGCGGTCCGGAGCCTACGATGATGAACGCCACCTCCGAATGCCCTTCGGCGACAATCGCTTCGGCGATGTCGGCGGCGACGTCGGCCTCGGTGCGGCCCGGGCGCAGGAACTCGGGCACGCGGGCGTGCACCCTGTCGATGGCCGCACCGGCCTTGCGCAGCGCGTCGACCTCGCATTCCTCCTTGACCATCCGCAATTCGCGCAGCACGTCGGTGGCCAGGACCGGAAGCACGCCAAGCACGTCGGCCAGCGGCAACAGGTGCAGCGCGGGCATGGAATCGGTGACGGCGGTCGCGGCGGGCCCGCCGCCCAAAGCGGCGCTCACCAATCGGTACGGATCCTCGCCGTCGACCCAATCCCGCACCGCCAGGCCGAGTTCCGCAACGGCCGACCCCTTGAGGGAGGCCAGCTCAAGCCGGGGCACCACGACCGTCGCGTCGCCCAAGGCCGGCAACACCAGGGCGGTGAGCCGCTCGAGGGTCTGGGCGCGCGAGCCGACGAGGTAACGCAGGTCGCAGCCCGGGGTGATCACCAGGCCGGTGAGGCCGGCGTCGGCAGTCGCGGAGGCGGCCGCGGCCAGCCGGCGCGCATACACGCCCGCGTCGAATCGGTGGGAATCCATGGCAGTGAGGCTAACCCGCTCGGTTGAACGTCGACTTGTTGCGCCGATTTAGCTGAGTGGTCAACATCAAGTCGACGTTCGGCGGCGTGAGACCATAGCCCGCATGCCCGCACCCGTGTTGCTGCTCGACGGCGCCAGCATGTGGTTCCGCTCGTACTTCGGGGTGCCGTCGTCGATCACCTCCCCCGACGGCCGGCCCGTCAACGCCGTGCGCGGGTTCATCGACGCGATGGCCGTCGTGATCACCCAACAACGGCCCGGCCGGCTGGTGGTGTGCCTGGACCTGGATTGGCGGCCGCAATTCCGGGTGGACCTCATCCCGTCCTACAAGGCGCACCGGGTCGCCGAGCCGGAGCCGGAAGGCGAGCCGGACATCGAGGAAGTGCCCGACGACCTGACGCCACAGATCGACATGATCATGGAACTGCTGGACGCGTTCGGGATCCCGACGGCCGGCGCGGAGGGTTTCGAGGCCGACGACGTGCTGGGCACGCTGGCGGCGCGGGAACGCACCGACCCGGTCGTCGTGGTCAGCGGAGACCGCGACCTGCTGCAGGTGGTGACCGACGATCCCGTCCCGGTTCGGGTGCTCTACCTGGGCCGCGGGCTGACCAAGGCCACCTTGTTCGGGCCGGCCGAAGTGACCGAACACTACGGCGTCCCGCGGGAACGGGCGGGGCCGGCCTACGCCGAGCTCGCGCTGCTGCGCGGCGATCCGTCCGACGGCCTGCCCGGTGTGCCGGGCGTCGGTGAGAAGACGGCGGCCGCGCTGCTGGCCCAGCACGGTTCGCTGGACCGGATCCTGGCCGCCGCCCACGACCCAAAGTCCAAGATGGCCAAGGGTTTGCGCGCGAAGCTCCTGAGCGCCACCGATTACATCGAGGCCGCCGGCCGCGTGGTGCGGGTGGCCACCGATGCGCCGGTCGCGTTGTCGACGTCCACCGATGCCCTACCGCTGGCCGCGGTCCATCCGAAACGCACCGCCGAATTGGCGACCGAACTCGGCGTCGGGTCGCCGATCGCCCGCCTGCAGAAGGCGCTCGACGCGCTGCCCGGCTGACCGCCTCTACTGGGGCCGGCCCACCTCGTAGGTGCCCTTGCTGTCCTGGAAGGTCACCGTCACGTGCTTCTTGGCGCCGTCGATGTTGACGTCGCAGTCGAACGTGCCGCCCTTCTTGACGACGGGGTCCTGGCCGTGGTTGCACGAGACGTCTTTGACGTTCTTGGCGCCGTAGCCGTTGGTCTCGTCGCTGAGGACCTGCTGGACACCGGCCTGCGCCTTGCTGACGTCCAGTTTGGTGGTGACGAAAAACCCGGGCTGCCAGAAGCCGAGCACCAGCACGACCGCGATCAGCAGCAAGGCGATCACGCCGGCCACGCCGCCGATCAGCGCCATCGAGCGCTTCTTCCCGGGCTGTTGCTCGTAGGGGGGGTACTGCTGCGGGTATTGGCCGGGCTGTCCGTATTGACCCGGCTGACCGTATTGGCCGTACTGTCCGGGCTGGCCGTACTGGCCCGGTTGGGCGTACTGGCCGTACTGGCCGGGCGCGGCGTACTGCGTGGGCTGTTCACCGTACTGCGCGGGTTGGCCGTAGCCGGGCTGCTGGGGGTACTGCTGCGGGTATGCCTGCTCGGCCGGCTGCTGTTGGTATTGCGGGTACTCGGCGGGCGGCGTGTAGGCCGGAGCCTGCCAGGTGTGCTCCTGGCCCGGCTGCTGGTGCGGCTGCCAGGGCGACGGCGCGACCTGGGTGGGCTCCGAGGACTGATCGCCGGTCTGACCGGGCGGCTGCCACTGGTGGCCCGGGTCCGATCCCTGCGGTCCGCTCATTCTTTCTCTCCTCAGTTCCCTTGTGTCCTGGCCCTGTAACGGTAGCTCGGCCCAGCCTACCCGGCGTCAACTGCGACGACGCCGCGCCGGACGTCATTGATGGCGCGCTTGGCGGCGGCGCGAAGCTCGGCATCCGGTGCGGCGTTGCGAACCTGGTCCAACAGGTCGAGCACCTGGCGGCACCACCGCACGAAGTCCCCGGCCGACAACGGCGAGCCGGCACCCTGAGCGTCGGCGGCGGCCAGCGCCGCGGCCAGATCTCCCGTCCGGGCCCACCGGTAGATGACGTTGACGAAGCCGTCATCGGGTTCGCGGCTCAGGGCGATCCGGTGCGCCTGCTCGTCGGCGCGCAGCCCGGCCGACAGCCTCGACGTGTGCTGCAGCGCCTGCCGCAGCCGCTGTGTGGGCACCTCCGCGGCCAATGCGGCACCGGCGCCGTCGCCGCCGCGGGACTCGTAGAGCACCGCCGAGATCACAGCCGCCAACTCGGCCGGCTGCAAACCCGCCCACGCGCCGGTGCGCAGGCATTCGGCGACCAACAGGTCGCTCTCGCTGTAGATGCGGGCCAGCAGCCGGCCGTCGTCGGTGACGTGGGGGTCGGTGGCCGGACCCTGGATGAAGCCGCGTTCGGTGAGCAACCCGACGATCCGGTCAAACGTGCGGGCCAACGAATTGGTGGCGGCGCCGACCTTTTTCTCCAGTTGCGCGTTGTCGCGTTCGACGCCCAGGTACCGCTCGGCCTGGCGCAGCTGGGGTTCGAGGTTGGGGGCGCTGTGCGCGGGGTGCCGGCGCAGCTCCGCCCGGACCGACGCCAGCTCCGGGTCGTGGAACGCACCGTACGCGCCATCCCCATCACCGCGACCGCCGCGACGCGTGGCCGGAATGGCCAGCCCGGCGGCGGCCGACCGCAGCGCCGAGGCCAGGTCGCGGCGCACTCGTGGCTGGCGGTGTTCGACGCGCTTGGGCAACGACATCGAACCGACCGGTGCCGTCGCGCCCGAATAGTCCGCCGACGAAATCCGCCCCGCCCACCGGTTTTCGGTGAGGACCAGCGGGCGCGGGTCGGAGCTGTCGCGGGCCGACTCCAGCACAACCGCGAGCCCGCCGCGCCGGCCGTGCGTGATGTTGATGATGTCGCCCCGGCGCAGCGCGGCCAGCGCATCGCTGGCGGCTTGCCGCCGCTGCAGCCGCGACGCGCGGGACTGCGCGCGCTCCATCTCGGAGATCCGCGCACGCAGCCGCGCGTATTCGAAGATGGGCGCGTCCTGTCCGCCGAGCTCGGCGGCGATCTCGTCGAGCATCCGCTGGCCGCGCTCGATGCCGCGGACCAGGCCGACGACCGAGCGGTCGGCCTGATACTGGGCGAACGATTGCTCAAGCAACTGGTGCGCCTGTTCCGGGCCCATCCGGTGCACCAGGTTGATCGTCATGTTGTACGACGGGGCGAACGAACTGCGCAGCGGGAAGGTGCGCGTGGAGGCCAGGCCGGCCACCGCGGAGGGTTCGGTGGTTTCGTCGCTGGGATTCCAGAGCACCACCGCGTGGCCCTCGACGTCGATGCCGCGCCTGCCGGCGCGGCCGGTCAGCTGCGTGTACTCCCCCGGCGTCAGCGGCACGTGCTGCTCACCGTTGAACTTGACCAGCCGCTCGAGCACCACCGTGCGCGCGGGCATGTTGATGCCCAGCGCCAGGGTTTCGGTGGCGAACACCGCCTTGACCAGGCCGGCGGTGAACAGCTCCTCGACCGTGTGCCGGAACACCGGCAACATCCCGGCGTGGTGGGCCGCCAATCCGCGCAGCAATCCCTCCCGCCACTCGTAGTAGCCGAGCACCGCCAGGTCGGAGTCGGCCAGGTCCCCGCACCGGTGGTCGATCACCTCGGCGATCTGCGCGCGCTCCTCCTCGGTGGTCAGCCGCAGCGGCGACCGCAGGCACTGCTGGACGGCGGCGTCACAACCGGCCCGGGAGAACACGAACGTGATCGCCGGAAGCAGCCCCTGTGAATCCAGGATCGCGATCACGTCGGGCCTCGCGGGCGGCCGGTAGAAGCGCGGCCGGCCGGAACCGGCCCGCGAACCTCCTCCTCTTCCCGCCTGCCGGCGGGGACCACGCCCGTCCGACATCCGGTCCGCCTCGCGGCGATGGGCGATGTGGCGCAACAGGTCTGGGTCGACGCGAAACTGGTGCTTCTCGGCGGGCTCGTCGGCGTCCCGATAGTCGAACAGGTCGAACAGACGCTTGCCCACCAACACGTGTTGCCACAGCGGGACGGGCCGGTGTTCGTCGACGACGACGGTGGTGTCGCCGCGGACGGTCTGGATCCAGCCCCCGAACTCCTCGGCGTTGCTCACCGTCGCCGAGAGGCTGACCAGCCGCACCTCGTCGGGCAGGTGCAGGATCACCTCCTCCCACACCGGGCCTCGCATCCGGTCGGCCAGGAAATGCACCTCGTCCATCACCACGTAGGAAAGCCCTTGCAGCGCAGGCGAATCGGCGTAGAGCATGTTGCGCAGCACCTCGGTGGTCATCACCACGACGGGCGCGTCGCCGTTCACCGACATGTCGCCGGTCAGCAGCCCGATCCGGTCGCGGCCGTAGCGCGCGGTCAGGTCGGTGTGCTTCTGGTTGCTCAAAGCCTTGAGCGGTGTCGTGTAAAAGCATTTGCCGCCGGACGCCAGCGCCAGGTGCACGGCGAATTCGCCGACCACCGTTTTGCCGGCGCCGGTCGGCGCGCACACCAGCACGCCGTGGCCTCGTTCCAGCGCCGCGCAGGCCCGCTGCTGAAAGTCGTCGAGCGAAAAACTCAGTTCGGCGGCGAACCGCGCCAGCTCGGGCAGTTCGGTCACGCCGCTGCCGGATCGCGCGAGGGTGCGCAAATGTACGTCAACATCGGCGTGTCGGTGCACAGACACGCACGCTCGCGCGAAGGGGAACTACGTGACATCGTCATGCTGACCGGCGGTGAACGAGGGCTCCGGGATCTGCTCCGATATCGGCGCCGGCGGCTCGATCACCGACGCCTCGTCGTCGGGAATCGTGACCTGGGCTTCGCGCTTGGCCTTCCGCCTGTCGTGCAGTCGGGCGATCTGGATGGCGAACTCGAGGAGCACCGACAGCGCAATCCCGAGCGCCGTCATCGAAAACGGGTCGGAGCCGGGCGTGAAGATCGCGGCGAAGGCGAACATGCCGAAGATCAGCCCGCGCCGCCACGACTTGAGCCGCTGGTAGGTCAGCGCGCCCGTCATGTTGAGCATCACGATCAGCAGCGGGAACTCGAAGCTGACCCCGAAAACGATCAGCAGGTTGATCAGGAAGCCGAAATACCGGTCCCCGGACAGCGCGGTGACCTGTACGTCGCTGCCGACGGTCAACAAGAACCCCAGCGCCTTCGACAGCACCAAGTAGGCCAGCACGGCGCCGACGACGAACAACACCGCGGCCGGCACCACGAACCCGACCGCGAAGCGGCGCTCCTTCTGGTAGAGCCCGGGCGTGATGAACGCCCACAGCTCGTAGAACCACACCGGGCAGGCCAGCACGAGCCCGGCCGTAAGCCCGACCTTGAGGCGCAACATGAATTGGTCGAACGGCGCGGTGGCCAGCAGCCGGCACTGCCCGTCGGCGCTGATGGTGGCCCGCGCCGATTGCGGCAGCGAACAATACGGATGGCGCAACCACTCGCCGAGGCTTTCCAGCCCGAAGATCGAATGCGAGTACCAGACGAACCCGAAAATCGTCGTGACCAGGATCGCGGCCAGCGAGATCAGCAGCCGGGTGCGCAGCTCGGTCAGGTGATCGACCAGCGACATCGTCGCGTCCGGGTTGGAGCGGCTGCGCCTATTGCGAGGGTTGAGCCGTCTCAGCAGGCCGGCGGTGCGCGCTGAAACCTTGAAGCCTTTCACGGGGGTCGGTAGCGGCCGGTCAGTGGCGCTCGGGCACCGCGGCGACGCGGCTAGGCCGGGCGCGCTTCGGTGTGCCCCTGCTCGGTGGCCGCCGGCGGGTCGACCCGCTGCGACTGCACGGGCTGCGGAGTTTCGAGAGAAGGCGTTTCGGGCTTGCCTTCGGTCTGCATTTCACGGATTTCCGACTTGAAGATGCGCATCGACTTGCCCAACGAGCGCGCCGCATCGGGGAGCTTCTTGGCACCGAACAGCAGGATCACTACGACAGCGAGGATCGCCCAGTGCCACGGACTAAGACTGCCCACTTTGATTACCTCCAGACATCCACCCGATGCTACCGCAGCGCAGCGTTGCGCCGGTGTGCCCGCGCCACGGCGTGGTGAGCCCCAACGGCGCCGCGGCCCGGGCTTCTTCTAGTTCAAGACCTGGTAGGACTCCAGGGCCGCCGCGGCCGCATCCCGTACACGGTGAGCGAGGGACTGCGGTTCAAGCACCCGCACGGCTGACCCGAAGCCCAGCAGCAGGCGCGTCATCCAGTCCTCCGAGGCATAGGTCATGACGGCCTCACACGACCCGTCGGCCAGCTCGAGCACCTCCCGCATCGGGTAGTACTCGAACATCCACGAGGCCGCGGGCGCCACCCACAGCCTGGCCGACGGCAGCGACGGATCGCCGTCGAACAGCGAGGTGTCCGGCGGCGCGTGCAGCGCCGGTTCCGGCGGGGCCGCCGGCTCGCCCAGCTCGGTGGCGTCCACGATCCGGTCGAAGCGGAACAGCCGAACGCCTTCGGCGTCGCGCGACCAGGCCTCCAGGTAGCTCTGCCCGCCGATCAGCAGGACGCGGATGGGGTCGACGATCCGGCTGGTCAGGGTGTCGTGCGAGGCGGAGTAGTAGTCGATGGCCAGCGCGCGTTTGTACTGCACCGCCGTGCGGACCGCGGCCGCGGCCCGACTTTCGACGGGCGCGGGCTCGTCGACTGCTGTGCCCGGGGTCCCGAGAACCGAAGCGTCCTGCCCGACGGCGCCGGCGGCGGCCTCGATCTTGGCGATCGCGCTGCGCGCCGCCTCCGGGTCGACGACGCCCGGGATGTCGGCCAGCGCCCGCAGCGCCACCAGCAGGCCGGTGGCCTCGGGCGACGTGAGCTTGAGCGGCCGATCGATGCCCGCCGAGAACGTCACCTCGATGGTGTCGCCGGAGAACTCGAAATCGATGAGGTCACCCGGGTAATAGCCGGGAAGACCGCACATCCACAGCTGGTTGAGGTCGTCCTCGAGCTGCTTCGCCGACACGCCGAGGTCCGCGGCGGCTTCGGCGCGGGTGATCCGTGGGTTGGCCTGAAAGTACGGCACCATGTTGAGCAGCCG
>NZ_JAOPWB010000011.1 GCF_025965855.1 Mycobacterium sp.
CCGCTACATAAACGACCGGTTCCTGCCGGACAAGGCGATCGACCTGATCGACGAGGCGGGCGCGCGGATGCGGATCCGCCGGATGACCGCGCCGCCAGACCTGCGCGAGTTCGACGAGAAGATCGCCGATGCCCGCCGCGAGAAGGAATCGGCGATCGACGCCCAGGACTTCGAGAAGGCGGCCAGCCTGCGCGATCGGGAGAAGCAGCTGGTGGCCCAGCGCGCCGAGCGCGAAAAGCAGTGGCGTTCAGGCGATCTCGACGTGGTCGCCGAGGTGGACGACAACGAGATCGCCGAGGTGCTGGGTAACTGGACCGGTATCCCGGTGTTCAAGCTCACCGAGGCCGAGACCACCCGGCTGCTGCGGATGGAAGACGAACTGCATAAGCGGATCATCGGGCAACAGGATGCCGTGCGCGCCGTTTCCAAGGCCATCCGCCGCACCCGCGCCGGGCTGAAGGACCCCAAGCGCCCGTCGGGCTCGTTCATCTTCGCCGGCCCGTCCGGTGTCGGTAAGACCGAGCTGTCCAAGGCGCTGGCCAACTTCCTGTTCGGCGACGACGACGCGCTCATCCAGATCGACATGGGCGAGTTCCACGACCGGTTCACCGCGTCGCGGCTGTTCGGCGCCCCGCCGGGATACGTCGGCTACGAGGAGGGCGGCCAGCTCACCGAGAAGGTGCGGCGCAAGCCGTTCTCGGTGGTGCTGTTCGACGAGATCGAGAAGGCGCACCAGGAGATCTACAACAGCCTGTTGCAGGTCCTCGAGGACGGCCGGCTCACCGACGGCCAGGGCCGCACGGTGGACTTCAAGAACACCGTGCTGATCTTCACCTCCAACCTCGGCACGTCCGACATCTCCAAGCCGGTCGGCCTGGGCTTCACGCAGGGTGGCGGTGAGAACGACTACGAGCGGATGAAGCAGAAGGTCAACGACGAGCTCAAGAAGCACTTCCGGCCGGAGTTCCTCAACCGCATCGACGAAGTCATCGTCTTCCACCAGCTGACCCGCGACGAGATCATCCGGATGGTCGACCTGATGATCGAGCGCGTCGGCAAGCAGCTCAAGACCAAGGACATGGCGATGGAGCTGACCGACAAGGCCAAGTCCCTGCTGGCCAAGCGGGGCTTCGACCCGGTGCTGGGTGCTCGCCCGCTGCGGCGCACCATCCAGCGCGAGATCGAGGACCAGCTCTCCGAGAAGATCCTCTTCGAGGAGGTCGGACCCGGACAGGTCGTCACCGTCGACGTGGACAACTGGGACGGGGAAGGCGCCGGCGAGGACGCGGCGTTCACGTTCACCGGGACCCGCAAGCCGCCGCCCGAGCCGGATCTGGCCAAAGCCGGAGCCCACAGCGCACCCGAGACGCAGTAGCGGTCAGCGGAAACGGGCGGTTAGTCTCTCACGGGGCTGCCGCCCGTTTTTGCTGCGCTCTAGAAGAAGGGCCCGCCTGTGCTGATCGTGACCACCAATGACCTCCCGGGCTGGGAGATCCAGCGCGTGTGCGGCGAAGTGTTCGGGCTGACCGTTCGCTCCCGAAATGCGTTCTCCCAGATGGGCGCGGGCTTCAAGGCCATGTTCGGCGGCGAGCTGCAAGGGATGACAAAGAATCTCGCCGACAGCCGCAACGAGGCGATGGGACGGCTGATCGCCGAGGCGCGCAACCGCGGCGGCAACGCGATCGTTGCGATGCGTTTCGACACCACCGAAATCGGCGACGTGTGGACGGAGATCTGTGCTTACGGCACGGCGGTCCAGGCGGTCCCGGTCACCGATGGCGCCAAGTACACGGCGAGCCAGCTGGGCTACGGCGCCACGCCGCCCCAGCATTGACGCGCGGTCTACACTAACAGCTGTTCCTGACGGGACACGGAATCTGGTGAGAGTCCAGAACGGTCGCGCCACTGTCGAAAGTCAGACCCGTAGCCCGTCATCCGCAGCGGGGACGCGTTATCCCCGGAAGGAGTCCGATGTTGTCCAAGGTGTCCAATCCCCAGCTACCCAGCACCCGTACCCGATCGGTTGATCTATCGGCGGCAAGTGCCGCGCTCTGGTTGGCGGCGACCGCATTCCTGGCGCTGTTGGCGCTGTACTTCGTCGGGGTCGATCAGGGCGCGGTGTCGGTGTTCGGCAGCGACTCCCACGTGCACGAGTTCGTACACGACGCGCGCCATCTGCTCGGCTTCCCCTGCCATTAAACCGGGAAAGACCCGGCAGCGTGGAGAAGCGTCTGATCGCACGCGGTCTCCTGGCGGGGGCCGTCGGCGCGGTGCTGGCGTTCCTGTTCGCCCGCCTGTGCGCCGAGCCGGTCATCGGCCGCGCGATCGCTTTTGAGGAGGGGCGAAGCGACGTCCTGGACGCGCATGGCGTGCACGAGCACGGCGCCGAGTTGTTCACCCGCGGCGTGCAGGCCAACGCCGGACTGGGTTTCGGCGTGCTGAACTTCGGCATCGCGATGGGAGCGCTGTTTTCCGTATCGTTCTGTGTGGTCTCCGCTCGCGCGAGACGCATTGGGCCGCGGTCACTTTCGGCGCTCCTGGCGGCGGGCGCGTTCGCTGCGGTGTACCTGGTGCCGTTCGTGAAATACCCGCCGAATCCGCCGGCGGTGGGCCAGGCGGACACGATCGGGGCCCGCACCGGCTGGTACCTGGTGATGGTGCTGGCCTCGGTGGCGCTGGCGATCGCCGCCGTGTGGCTGGCCCGACGGCTTGCCGCCCGGCTCGGCGCGTGGAACGGGGGGCTGCTCGCGGCGGCGGCCTACGTGGTAGCGATCGCCGCGGTGGCGGTGCCGCTACCTTCCATCGACGAGACGCCGTTACCGTTGCGCGACGCCTCGGGCGCGATCATCTATCCCGGCTTTCCCGCCGATGTCCTTTACGAATTCAGGGTGCTTTCGCTGGGTGCGCAGTTGGTGCTGTGGGCGGCCATCGGCGTGGTCTTCGCGACGCTTGCCGGCCGGCTGCTGGGGGAGCGGGCCGGCAGCGGACGGGAACCGAGCCTGTCGACGTGACCGACGTGATCCGCCTGACCCTGGTGTCGCACGCGATGACCGACGCCATGGCGGGTGGGCGCTTTCCCGCCGACGAGCCCCTCAACGGCATCGGACTTCGGCAGGCGAAGAAGGCTGGCCGCCTTGATATCAACGGCGGCACGCGTCAACTCGCGGGACCCGAGCGACGCGCCCGCCAAACCGCGCAACTGCTGGGCCTGCGCGCCACAACCGAGCCGCGGCTTGCCGACCTCGATTGCGGACGGTGGTGCGGGCAGACGCTGCGGGCCGTCGGCCCCGCGGACCTCCAGACCTGGCTGACCGCTCCGGCGCGGGCGCCGCACGGCGGTGAGTCGATCGTCGACCTGATGGGGCGGGTGGCTGGCTGGCTCGAGTCCCTGACCGGCGAAACCTCGCCCACGGTGGCGGTGACGCATCCGGCGGTGATCCGGGCCGCCATCCTGCGCAGCCTCGGCTCACCCCCGGAATCGTTCTGGCGCTTAGACATTGCGCCGGTGAGCCGCACCGTACTGCATTTCCGCAGCGGCCGCTGGACGCTGCGCTTGTGAGTTTCTGGTGGCGGCGGGCGCGGGCCTGAGCTCCACGCTGGGCGGTTCGCGCAGCCAGGCCGTAGACACCGCGGACCAGGCCGCGACGCTCGCATAGGGTCCTGCTTGGCTGTGTGCGGATCCGGATCCATCGTTGGAGCTGAACCGGGTGGTCGAGATCGTGGGATGGGCCAGCAGCAATCCGGCGGGCGACACGTGTACCGCATCCCAGGACTCCGCGATCGCCGGCCAGTCCGGGTACTTGGGGTCGCTCCCCGTGGCGGTGTTCGAGTCGATCAAGTCGGTCCAATCGCGGGCCGAATCGATCCGCGCGACGCGAACACGGGTGACGTCGAAATGCACTTCCCAGCGGGGCCTTTCGCGCCTCAGGTTCTCGCCGCTCACGGTCCACGAGTCCTCGTCCTCGGTGATCGGAGTGGATGTCCAGAATGCGCCATCGGGCAACGCGCTCAACGGCTCCCGATTGCTGATGTGTGGCGCGCGCAACTCGCCGATCGTTCCCTGATGGATCTGCGGCGAGTCAAACGTAGGTAGCGCCGTCAAGGCCGCGAGCCCCACCGCGGCGGACTCGCGTAGCTGCGGTTCGTTCACATCGAAATGCGTCACCCCGAGCCAACCATCGGAGTAGAGATAGCGGCTGATGGCCCACGACGCGGCCCCGATCAGGCTCTCGGGCATACCCCAGCCCTGGACGGACAGCATGTGCTTGATGAACAGGCGTCCCGGAAAGGTGTCCAGAAGCGATTCGCGGGCGCTCACACCGCTATCGGGGCCCGATCAGCGCGAAGGCCTGCTTGGCGACCTGCAGCATCCAGCCCGTCACCGTGGGACCGTGATCGCGGGGCCAGTTCAGTTGAAAGCTCACCACCCAAGGCTGCTGATTTTTGTCCACGGCATACCAGCTGAACGTCAGATCGCCGGGCAGGCCACCGGCTTTCGCGCCGATATACGGCCAGACGTTGCGGTCCAGCTGGATGCCGGCCACCGCGGAAAGGATCTGCCTGGCCGGTGCGGCCGGGCCGACCGCGTCGGCTTGCAGCGCCGCGTGGACTCGGCAGATGTCCTCGGCGCTGCCGTACCATTCCGCGCTGTAGGCCGAGGCCGGGGTGTGGGCACGGGTCGGGTCGGGTTGGTAGGAATTGGAATCCGCCTGCTCCAGCAGCTGGGCGCGGACTTGCTTGGACCCTTGCTTCCACTGGTCACGCAGATCCGGTTTGCCCCAGCCGACGGAGAACAGCTCATACATCGTGGGGAACGGTGTCATGCTGGCCGGATCGTGATGGCCGGCCGTGGCGAGCGCCTCCTCGATCGCGTGCGTTCCCATCCTTCCGATCAGCAGGTCCGTGGCCATGTTGTCGCTGGTGGCGATCATTTTCTCGGCGGCCGTGCGAACCGAAACATGGGCTCCCACAGGCAGTTCCAGGCCCGACGAGCCGACCGCCTTGCCCTTGTCGGTGACGGTGAGCTGATCGTCCCAGGACACCGTTCCGTTTCTGACGGCGCCGGTCAGCGCGTGCAGCACGTACAACTTGAAAATCGATGCCAGCGGCAGTGATTCGCCGGTGTTGGTGCCCGCCACCGCGTCGCAGTGACCGTTGTCGACCTTGGCGGCCTGGTAGGAATAGCGGGCGCCGGTCTTGCTCAGCACGGCGTCGACGTCGCGCCAGGAGTTGATCTTCGGCGCCTGGGTGTCGACGTCGAACCGGTCGACCCGGCCGTCGTCGTCGGTGTGGATCCGGATGTCTTGCCGCGCGCCATAAGACGAGACCAGGTGCAGTGTGGCGACGCTGGCGCCGATGTCGACGCCGTCGAGGGTGAAGGGGCGATCCCACCAGAGTCCCTCCATGGTGGTTTCGACCGACTCGACCTTCTCGGGCGCGGCGAGGGTGCCGACCCCGACCGGGCCGATCGGCCAGTCCGAGTTCAGCATGTCCAAGGTCTGCTGCGCCCGGACACCGGGAGGCGTTCGGGTGTCGATCTGCCGGCCCGGGTTCGAGGCGTTCGCGTGCGGGGCAGGGGAGGGCGCGCAACCCGGCGCCAGGGTCACCACTAGTGCGGCGGCGGCGCCCAGCGCCGCCACGCGGCGCCGAGCCGAGCGGTCGCTAACTACCCTGCTTGCTGCCGGCAACGTCCATCACGACCTCGAATTCCAGCAGCGATGCCCCGGTCGCTACCGGGTTGGCCCGCTCGCCTGCATGGGCTTCGATCGCGGGCCCCTTCGCCCACGCCTGGAATGCATCTTCGGACTCCCACTGCGTCACGACGAAATAGCGGTTTTCACCCTTGATCGGGCGCAGCAGCTGGAAGCCAAGGAAACCGGGTTGGTTATCCACGGCGTGCGCGCGGTGGGCGAACCGCTTCTCCAGTTCGGGGCCGGCGTCTGCGGGGACCTCGATTGCATTGATCTTCACCACTTGCGGCATTCCGCTAGGCTACCGTGCCCGTCCCCTCGTCCGACTCCCGGGCGGGCCACGCAAGATGGTGATATGCCCAGCGATCTGTTGACCTGCCTGGGGGGGCAGGGCGAGCCATTGGTGCTGGTGCACGGCCTGATGGGCCGCGGCACCACCTGGTCGCGCCAGCTGCCGTGGCTGGCCCGGTTGGGCACCGTCTACACCTACGACGCCCCGTGGCACCGGGGGCGTGACGTCGAGGATCCACACCCGATCAGCACCGAACGCTTCGTCGCCGATTTGGTCGACGCGGTCGCCGCCCTGGGGGCGCCGGCCAGGCTGGTCGGGCATTCGATGGGGGCCCTGCACTCGTGGTGCCTCGCCGCGGAGCGTCGGGATCTGGTGTCGGCGCTGGTGCTCGAGGACATGGCGCCGGACTTCCGTGGCCGCACCACCGGGCCGTGGGAGCCCTGGCTGCATGCCCTTCCGGTCGAATTCGACTCTGCCGAGCAAGTATTCGACGAGTTCGGACCCGTCGCCGGGCGGTATTTCCTGGACGCCTTCGACCGCACCGAACGCGGGTGGCGGCTGCACGGGGATGCCTCACGATGGATCGAGATCGCCGCCGAATGGGGTACCCGGGACTACTGGGCGCAGTGGAGGGCCGTGCGGGCGCCGGCGCTGCTCATCGAAGCCGGCAACTCCGTAACCCCGCCGGGCCAGATGCACGCGATGACCAAAACCTCTTCTCCGACAACGTATTTGCACGTCCAACAGGCCGGTCACCTGATCCACGACGAAGCGCCGCGGCAATACCGCGAAGCCGTGGAGTCCTTCCTGGCGGTCACCGCCGGCCGGTGAGCCCGCGCGCGGTGCGCAGCGCCACCGCCATGAGCGTGTTGGTCGGATTCTGGCAGCCCGACGTGACGAACACGCTGCCGTCGGCGACGAAGACGTTGTCCATCTGATGCATTCGCCCGTTCGGATCGAGAACGCTCGTCGCCGGGGACATGCCCATCTGCATCCCGCCCATGACGTGCTTGGTGTTCGGCGGAGTGCCGCCCCCCAGCTTCCTCTCCAGACCGTCCGGGACGGCGGCGAACAGCGTCGCACCGGCCGCCGCCATCATCGCTGTGATGGGCACCAGGAAAAACGCTTGCGCGACCGCCTCGTGCCTGCCCGGCGCCCAGGTCAGGCGGGCCACCGGCTGGCCGTTGAGGTCGGTGACCGTCGGGTCGAGGGTCACGTTGTTGGCGAAATAGGGCAGGTCGGTGCCGATGAAATTCACGCCGGCGAGCCGGTCGCGCAGCAGCGAGGCGCGCATCAGGTCCCAGCCGTTTTCGGCGAGCTCCATTGCCACCGTCGACCCGCCGGCGCCGGAGCCAACGATGACCGCCTTAGCCGGCACTCACGCCGCCCCTTCCGCCCAATTTGGAGATGACCTGCTCCCAGCCCCCGCGGCGCAGGCGATTGATGATGTCGCTGACGACGACCAAATCCCATTGGGCCGCTTCCACCTCGGCGGCCGTGTATCCCCGCGGCTGGGTGTCCCCGGGGCGCCTGACGTCGAAGACCGACAGCATCCGGTCCAGGTAGTTGACCACGTTCGCCTCGTGCGCCCCGGGACCGAGCTCGACCGGGCAGTCTTGCGGCCCCGGGATCGGGCGGCGGGTGGCGGCGTCGAGCACCGCGGCCTGGTGCGGCGTCAGGAATCGGTAGCCCGTGTCGGCCGAAGCGGCGGGCAGCGTGCCCCGCATGGCGGCGGCCAGCGGCAGCAGGCTCAGCCCGCCGAGCACCGCGCGCCGGGACACCGGCGACGAGCGGGATCCCGGTGCGGCCTCCTCGCTGGGCACATCGGCAGGGTATGACGCGGATTAGAGTCTCACGTGGAATGTCCGCCTGGCGGCGTGTTGGGTTGCGCAGGAACGGCGTTCGCGGTAACGGTCGCGACGAAGAGCCGTTATTGCGGCGCTGGGCCGACCGTGCTCGCCGCGGCGCTCTCGCTATTGCTCGCCGGCCAGCGCGAACCGGCCGTCGACGGTCCGGGTCACCAGGCCGTCGGCAAGCAGCGAATCCAGTGCGCGGTCACGCTGCTGGGTGTCGGTCAGCCACGCCACGTCCAGCTCTGCCCGGGTTACCGGACAATCACTGGCGCGCAACACATCCAGTAGCCGACCCCGGACCTGGCGGTCGGTTCCGGCGTAGGTCTGCACCCGGCGGGCCGGCCCTTGCGCCGGCGGATAACCGGCACGCCGCCAAGCGCACTCGCGAAGCGGACACAACCCGCATCGCGGCGCTCGCGCGCTGCACACGATCGCGCCCAACTCCATCAGTGCCACCGAAAACGTCGGCGCCCGTTCGTCATCCGGCAGCAATGCCGAGACATCGGCGTGGTCGCGCGCCGCGGACGGCGCCCCCGCGTCGGCCAGCCCGTGCACCACGCGGGCCACCACCCGGCGCACGTTGGTGTCCACCACCGGCACCGGCCGGCGGTAGGCGAAGCACGCGATCGCCCGCGCGGTGTAGCTACCGACGCCGGGCAGGGTGACCAGGACCTCGATGTCATCGGGGACCACGTCGTCGTGGTCGCGCGCGATGACGGTGGCGCATTCGTGCAAGCGTTTGGCCCGCCTGGGGTAGCCCAGCTTGCCCCAGGCCCGCAGCACATCGCCGGCGCTGGCGGCTGCGGTCGCCGACGGGGTCGGCCACCGTCGCACCCAATCCGGCCAGATCGACAGCACCCGCGCCACCGGCGTCTGCTGCAGCATGAACTCGCTGACCAGGATCTGCCACGAGGTGACACCCGTTTCTCGCCAGGGCAACTCGCGCCGCGACCGCTCGTACCAGTCGATGAGCTCGTTTGGGGGGACCATCATGAGCGGGTCCGGCATGATGTGCACCATGCCAAACACGACCCCGGTAACCGCGTGGAAAGCACTCAAAGAGGGTAACGAGCGATTCGTCGCCGGCAGGCCCGAGCATCCCAGCCAGAGCGTCGACCATCGGGCCAGCCTGGCCGCCGGTCAGAAGCCGCACGCGATCGTCTTCGGTTGCGCGGACAGTCGCGTGGCCGCGGAGCTGATCTTCGATCAGGGCCTCGGCGACGTGTTCGTGGTTCGCACCGCCGGTCAGGCCATCGACTCGGCGGTGCTGGGCTCCATCGAGTACGCGGTGACGGTGCTCAACGCGCCGCTCATCGTTGTCCTGGGCCACGACAGCTGCGGCGCGGTCAAGGCCGCGATAGGGGCGATCGACGACGGCGCCATTCCGGCGGGGTTCGTGCGGGACGTGGTGGAGAGGGTCGCGCCGTCGATCCTGATGGGCCGCCGCGACGGCCTGACCCGCGTAGACGAGTTCGAGGAACGACATGTGCGCGAAACCGTGGCCCAGCTCATGGCGCGTTCCTCGGCGATCGCCGAGCGGGTGTCCGCGGGCACGCTGGCCCTCGCGGGCGTCACCTATCACCTCGCCGATGGGCGGGCGGCATTGGTCGACCACGTCGGCGACATAGGCGAATAGCGGCTTATAGCGGCGAATAGCCGCCGACTCCCCGGCGGTCGCTTACACGGCGGCCGGCCAGCAAACAGGGCGACACGCCGAGGCGGATCGAACAAATCCGTGTGACCTGGACCTACGGTGTGATCGTGCTAGATGTGGAACCGCGTGGCCCGCTACCTACCGAGATCTATTGGCGGCGCAGGGGCCTGGCCCTGGGCATCGCGGTCGTCGTGATCGGGGTCGTGGCCGCCACGATCATCGCCTTCATGAGCCACAGCGCCGGCGCCAAACCCGCCACCGCGGGCAAGCCCAACTCCGCTGAAAGCAAGCCGGCCGCGCCCGCGACTCAGGCGCCTCCCCCGGCGGGGCAGGAGGGCGTCACTCCGGTGGCGCCGCAGGGGCAGAACCCGGAGTCGCCGACACCCACCGCCGCGGTGCAGCCGCCGCCGGTGCTGAAGGAGGGCGACGACTGCCCCGATTCGACGCTGGCCGTAAAGGGTCTGACCAACGCGCCCCAGTACTTCATCGGCGACCAGCCGAAGTTCACCATGGTCGTCACCAACATCGGCCTGGTGTCCTGCAAGCGCGACGTCGGGGCCGCGGTGCTCGCCGCCTACGTCTACTCGCTGGACAACAAGCGGCTGTGGTCAAACCTCGACTGCGCGCCATCCAACGAGACCCTGGTCAAGACCTTCACGCCGGGCGAGCAGGTGACGACGGCGGTCACTTGGACGGGGATGGGGTCGGCGCCGCACTGCCCGCTGCCGCGGCCGGCGATCGGGCCCGGCACCTACAACCTCGTCGTGCAGCTGGGCAACCTGCGCTCCATGCCGGTCCCGTTCATCCTGAATCAGCCGCCACCGGCGCCGGGACCGGTGCCGGGTCAGCCGGGTCAGCCGGCTCTCGCGCCGCCGCCGGAGGGACCGCCGGGGTTCGCCCCGGGTCCCTCTCCCGCGGGCTGAGCGAGCTCAGCTGAGCGGGTCGGCGATCGTCGATTCCGCCAGCTGCGACAACCCCTCCCGCACATGGCGGGCCCACATCGTGCCGATGCCGTCCACCGATTGCAGGTCGTTGGCGCTGGCCGCCAGCAGGTCCTGCAGGGTTCCGAACGTCCGGACCAGCAGATCCGCGTGGGCGAACTGCAGCCGGGGGATGCCGGCCATCGCGCGGTATCCGCGCGGGCTCAGCGCCGAATCCTGCGCCTCGGTTGTCGTCGGGTATCCGAAAACCTTTGCCAGCGAGGTGAAATCGAGCAGTTCGGTATCTGACAGGGCGTCCAGTTCGTCCAGGGTCGCGGTCATTTGCGCCTCGGACAGCGGGTCGGGGCTGGCGTGGTAGTCGCGCACGATCAGTTCGCGGGCGATGTCGTTGCCGCCCAACAGCTCCTCGAGCTGCAGCCGCAACTGGCGCCCGTCGGTGCCGAGCTCGACGCAGTCGTAGTCGATCACCAGGCCGATGCGCCGGACCAATTCGAGCCGCTGCACCACCGTCATCACGTCGCGCAGGATGACGAAGTCCTCGATCTCGGCTCGGGACAGCTGCCTGCTGACCTCGTCGAGCCTGGTCTTGTACCGTTCCAGCGTCGCGATGGCCTGGTTGGCCCGCGACAGGATGGTCGCGGAATCGGCCACCACGTGGCGCTCGCCGGCGACGTAGACGGTGACGATGTTCATCGAGTGGCTGACCGAGATCACCGGGCAGCCGGTCTGGATCGCGGCCCGCTCGGCCGAGCGGTGGCGGGTTCCCGATTCGTCGGTGGGTATCGACGGATCCGGAACGAGCTGCACATTGGCGCGGACGATGCGGCTGCCGTCGGTGGACAGCACGACGGCGCCGTCCATCTTGGCCAGCTCGCGCAGCCGTGTCGGCGCGTACCGGACGTCGAGAGCGAAGCCGCCGTCGCAGATGGCCTCGACGTTCTCGTCGTTGCCGAGCACGATCAGCGCCCCGGTACGGCCGCGCAGGATGCGCTCCAGGCCATCCCGCAGCCCGGTGCCCGGCGCCAGGCGGGCGACGGTCTCACGCAGTGTCGGACGGGTCACAGCGTGTCATTCTGCGGCCACGTCGTGCTACACGTCCAGCCGTTGCGGCCCGGGGGGCGCGCCGGAGCGGTGGTCGGCGATGTCGATCATGTGCTCCAGCGCGGCGACGATGGTGGGTGCGCTCAGCGCGCGCATGCCCGCCGGTAGCTCCTCGCAGCCCGGCGGGATGAGCGCGATGTTGAAGCCCTGCCGCGCGGCTTCGGCCAGCCGCCGTTCCATGCCGGCGACCCGTCGCAGGTCACCGGCGAGCCCCACTTCGCCGATCATCACCGCCGTGGTGGGCAGCGGCAGGTTCGCGTACGCCGAGGCGAGCGCCGTCGCGACGGCGAGATCCGAGGACGGATCGGTCAGCCGCATGCCGCCGACGGTCGACAGGTAGATGTCGTTGGCGGCGATGTTCAGCTTGGCGTGCTTTTCCAGGACGGCGGTGATCATCGCGGCCCGGGCGTGGTCGATGCCGCTCACGGCGCGGCGCGGCGAGCCGCCCGACGGGGTCGCCAGCAGCGCCTGGACCTCGCCGATCAGCGGTCGCTTGCCGTCCAGCGTCACCGTGATCGCGGTGCCGGCGACCGGCGCCGGCCGCTGATCCAGGAACAGGTGTGACGGGTCGGCGACACACTCAATTCCGTTGTCATGCAGCATGAAACAGCCGACCTCGTCGGCGGCGCCGAACCGGTTCTTGATCCCGCGGACCATCCGCAGCGTGCCGTTGCGGTCGCCCTCGAAGTGCAGCACCACGTCGACGAGATGTTCCAGGGAGCGCGGTCCGGCGATGGCCCCGTCCTTCGTGACGTGGCCGACGAGGATCAGGGCGACGCCGTTGGCCTTCGCGGCGGCGGTCAGCGCAGCGGTGACCGCGCGCACCTGCGTGACGCCACCGGCGACGCCGTCGGCCTCGGTGGTGGACATGGTCTGCACCGAGTCCACGATGACCAGCGCGGGCCGGACCGTCGCGATGTGTTGGAGCACCGTGTGCAGGTCCGACTCCGCGGCCAGGTACACCTCGTCCCCGCCACAGCCGATCCGGTCGGCGCGCAGCCGGATCTGGCCGGCGGACTCCTCACCGGAGATGTACAGCGCCCGCCGGCCCGACAGGGCCCAGCGATGCGCGAGCTTGAGCAACAACGTCGACTTCCCCACGCCGGGATCGCCGGCCAGCAGCGTGACCGAGCCGGGCACCACGCCGCCGCCGAGCACCCGGTCGAGTTCGCCTATGCCCGTCGAGCGGTGATGGCTGACGTTCGGCTCGATGGAACTGATCGGAACGGCCGGCGAAGCCGACGCCGAAGCCAGGGCGGCGCGACGGCCGGCGCCACCGACCGCGGCGAGCACCGGCGCCTCGTCGACGGTGCCCCAGGTGCCGCACTCCAGGCAGCGTCCCACCCATTTGGCGGTGACATGTTGGCATTCCGAGCAGCGGTATTGGGAGCGCGCATGTGCCACGTCATGACGGTATCGGCCCGGTGCGACAAGCCGGGTGTGACAGGCCGGTGAGACCGGCTCAGACCGGTTGCGGCCCTAATGGGGCCGAAATCGGGACCAGCACGTCGGCCTGCCCGGCCTTCTCGAAATTGAAGGTGAATTTGTAGGTCAGGCCGTTGCTGATGGGCTTGGCCAGGGCGACGGTCGCCTTGACCGCGTTGTTGGGCTCGAGCGGCCCCGGCGCCACGCTCTGGCCGTCGGGCACGCCGATGAACAGCTTGCCGCCGGGGGGCAGCCGGCCGTCGCCGTCGATCGTCACCGCACCGACCTCACTGGTGATGCTGATCAGCCGGTCCGCGACGTCCGGCGACTGGTTGACGGCGACCGCCACCAGGTTCACCGTCCGCCCCGGCTCCAGAAAGGCGCCGGTCTGGACGGCCTGCATGCGGACGTCGCGCAGCGCCACGTTGTTGATCGTGACCTTATTGCCGTTGACGGCGGGCTCCTGGGTGGACATCTGGGAAATCTGACCGGCCCCGCAACCGCTGAGCAAGGCAGCGACCAGAGCGACCAGACCGACGACGGCGAAGCGGTTCACTCAATGCCTCCTGCTCGGCTCGCGCCCCCACGACCACCAATGTCAGTGGTTCGACCATGCAACTATGCACAGTAGTAGGAACGTCTCCGGAGCGGTAGCGCAGGGCGCCAGACCAGCACGGCAGGGCCCGGGAGGGTGCTTGCTGGTGTCGAATAGGGACGGGCGTATTGTGTCCCCTGCACGTCTTGCTCCGCCTGTCAACCCCTAATCTGCGCGTGTTGTGCCCCTGACCTGCACCGTTGTTCCGCAAGGCTTGGGCCGCCGTGTTAGGATGAAGTAACGAAAGGGGCTCGTATCTGATGATCTTCAAGGTCGGCGACACCGTTGTCTATCCACACCACGGTGCTGCGTTAGTCGAGGCGATCGAAACCCGCACCATCAAAGGGGAACCAAAAGAGTATCTCGTCTTGAAAGTGGCGCAGGGAGATCTGACCGTTCGAGTGCCCGCCGACAATGCCGAGTACGTGGGCGTCCGCGACGTCGTTGGCCAGGAAGGCCTGGACAAGGTTTTCCAGGTGTTGCGCGCTCCTCACACGGAAGAGCCCACCAACTGGTCCCGCCGCTACAAGGCCAATCTCGAAAAACTCGCCTCCGGTGACGTCAACAAGGTGGCAGAGGTAGTGCGCGATCTGTGGCGGCGCGACCAGGAACGCGGCCTGTCCGCGGGCGAGAAGCGCATGCTGGCCAAGGCCCGCCAGATTCTGGTCGGTGAGTTGGCGCTGGCCGAGAGCACCGACGACGCCAAGGCGGAGACAATCCTCGACGAGGTTCTGGCCGCCGCTTCCTGAAGGCCCTGAGGCTCTTGTGGTCGGGGGTTATTCCGAAGATTCCGGCACCCCGGGCAAAGTAGTTGCGGTTGTCCCGGCCGCCGGGTCGGGAGCGCGGCTGGCCGCCGGCATCCCCAAAGCGTTCTGCGAGATCGACGGGCGCACGCTGCTCGAATGCGCCGTCGCCGGCCTGCTCGAGTCCGGGGTTGTCGACCATGTCGTGGTGGCTGTCCCATCCGACCGCATCGAGCATGCCGGGCAGCTCCTGGGTGACCGAGCCACCGTCGTCGCCGGCGGGGCCGACCGCACCGAATCGGTGCGCCTGGCGCTATCGGCCGTGCCCTCGGCGGTCGAGTTCGTGCTCGTCCACGATGCCGCCCGGGCGCTGACGCCGCCCGGGCTGATCGTGCGGGTGGTTCAGGCGTTGCGGTGCGGCCACGTGGCCGTCGTGCCCGCGCTGCCGCTGTCTGACACCATCAAAGCCGTGAATGCCGACGGGGTGGTCCTGGGGACGCCTGAGCGGGCCGGCCTGCGTGCCGTGCAAACGCCGCAGGGCTTCGCCACCGATCTGCTGCTGCGCGCCTACGAGCAGGCGGATGCCGCCGATTTCACCGATGACGCGTCGCTCGTCGAGCACCTCGGCGGCCAGGTGCAGGTGATCGGCGGCGACCCGCTGGCATTCAAGATCACCACCCGGCTGGATCTGTTGCTGGCCGAAGCGGTCGTGCGGCGGTGACCGAGCTGCTTCCCCTTCCAAGGGTTGGCGTGGGCACCGACGTGCACCCGATCGAACCCGGACGGCCGTGCTGGCTGGTGGGGCTGCTGTTCCCCGGCGAAGACGGCTGCGCCGGCCACTCCGAGGGCGACGTGGGCGCGCACGCGCTTTGCGACGCGCTGTTGTCAGCCGCCGGGTTGGGCGACGTCGGCGCGGTGTTCGGGGTCGACGATCCGCGCTGGGAAGGCGCCAGCGGCGCCAACATGCTGCGGCACGTCGTCGACCTGATATCGCGGCAGGGTTATCGGGTCGGCAACGCCGCCGTGCAGGTGATCGGCAACCGGCCGAAGGTCGGTCCGCGGCGCGCCGAGGCGCAGGAGGTGCTGTCCGGCTTGCTGGGCGCGCCGGTCTCGGTGTCGGCGACGACGACCGACGGGCTGGGCCTCACCGGGCGGGGCGAGGGATTGGCCGCCATCGCCACCGCGCTGGTATTCCCGACCGGCTAAGCCGCGCGTGGCCGGGCGCATCGGAAGTACCCGGTAAGCTGGCACGTCGTGACCGATCGCGCCCGCCTGCGGCTACACGACACGGCAGCCGGTGCCGTGCGTGATTTCGTTCCGCTGCGCGACGGGCACGTCTCCATCTACCTCTGCGGTGCCACGGTTCAGGGCCAGCCCCACATCGGGCACGTCCGCAGCGGGGTGGCCTTCGACATCCTGCGGCGCTGGCTGATCGCGCGCGGCTACGACGTCGCGTTCATCCGCAACGTCACCGATATCGACGACAAGATCCTGAACAAGGCCGCCGCCGCTGGGCGGCCGTGGTGGGAGTGGGCGGCCACCTACGAGCGCGCCTTCAGCGCCGCCTACGACGCCCTGGACGTCATGCCACCGTCGGCGGAGCCGCGCGCCACCGGCCACATCACCCAGATGGTCGAATTGATGGAACGCCTGGTCGAAACCGGCCACGCGTACGCGTCGGGCGGTGATGTCTACTTCGACGTGCTCAGCTACCCGGAGTACGGCCAGTTGTCCGGGCACAGGATCGACGACGTCCATCAGGGCGAGGGCGTGGCCACCTGCAAGCGCGACCAGCGCGACTTCACCCTGTGGAAGGCCGCCAAGCCGGGCGAGCCGTCGTGGCCCACTCCGTGGGGCCGCGGACGCCCCGGCTGGCACCTGGAATGCTCGGCGATGGCCCGCACCTACCTCGGACCGGAATTCGACATCCACTGCGGTGGGATGGACTTGGTCTTCCCGCACCACGAGAACGAGATCGCGCAGAGCCGTGCCGCCGGGGACCGCTTCGCCCGCTACTGGCTGCACAACGGCTGGGTGACCATGGGCGGCGAGAAGATGAGCAAATCGCTGGGCAACGTGCTGGCCATACCGGCGATGTTGCAGCGCGTGCGCCCGGCCGAACTGCGCTACTACCTGGGCAGCGCCCACTACCGGTCGATGCTGGAGTTCTCTGAAACCGCCCTTCAGGACGCGGTGAAAGCCTATGTGGGGGTGGAGGAGTTCCTGCATCGCGTCCGCAGCCGGGTCGGTGCCGTCGAGCCGGGCGAATGGACCCCGAAGTTCGCCGAGGCGCTCGACGACGACCTGGCGGTCCCGATCGCGCTGGCCGAGGTGCACCACGCCCGCGCCGAGGGGAACCGGGCACTCGACGCCGGCGACCACGAGGGCGCACTGAAGCACGCCGGCGCGATCCGCGCGATGCTGGGCATCCTGGGCTGCGACCCGCTCGACGAGCGCTGGGAATGCCGCGACGAGACGTCGGCCGCCGTGTCCGCGGTCGACGTGCTGGTGCAGGCCGAGCTGGAAAACCGGGAAAAGGCGCGCCAGCAACGCAACTGGGCGCTCGCCGACGAGATCCGCGACCGGCTCAAGAACGCCGGCATCGAGGTCACCGACACCGCCGACGGCCCGCAGTGGACATTGGGCGGTGACGGCAAGTAGATGGCCGGTAACTCGCGGCGCCGGGGGGCGGTACGCAAATCCGGCACCAAGAAGGGCCCCACCGTCGGCTCGGGCGGCCAGCGCCGCCGTGGGCTGGAGGGGCGGGGCCCCACCCCGCCCGCGCACCTGCGCCCCAACCACCCCGCCGCGAGGCGCGCCGTCGCGCAGCCCCGCCGCCCGGCCAAGCGCACCGACGAGACCGAAACGGTGCTGGGCCGCAACCCGGTGCTAGAGTGCCTGCGCGCCGGTGTCCCGGCGACGGCGCTCTTCGTCGCCCTCGGCACCGAGGCCGACGAGCGGCTCACCGAATCCGTTACCCGCGCCGCGGATCTGGGCATCGCGATCCTCGAGGTGCCGCGCACCGACCTGGACCGGATGACCGCCAACCACCTGCACCAGGGCATCGCGCTGCAGGTGCCGCCCTACAACTACGCGCACCCCGACGACCTGCTCGCGGCCGCGGCCGACTCGCCGCCCGCGCTGCTGGTCGCCTTGGACAACATCTCCGATCCCCGCAACCTCGGCGCCATCGTTCGTTCGGTCGCCGCGTTCGGCGGCCACGGCGTGCTGATCCCGCAGCGGCGATCGGCCTCGGTGACGGCGGTGGCCTGGCGCACCAGCGCCGGGGCCGCGGCCCGTGTGCCGGTGGCGCGCGCCACCAATCTCACTCGGGCGCTGAAGAATTGGGCCGACGGCGGGTTGCGCGTCATCGGACTGGACGCCGACGGCGACACCGCGCTCGACGAGCTGGACGGCACCGACCCGCTGGTGGTGGTCGTCGGCTCGGAGGGCAAGGGCCTGTCGCGGCTGGTGCGGCAGACTTGCGACGAGGTGGTCTCGATCCCGATGGCGGGCCAGACTGAATCGCTGAACGCCTCGGTGGCCGCCGGGGTGGTGCTCGCCGAAATCGCCCGCCAGCGCAGGGGTTGAGTTCTCTGGCCGAACAGACGCAAAAGTCCCCGACACGCCGAGGATTTGGGAGGTTTTGCGTCTGCTCGCGGATCTTGGCCGTGGCGCTGGCGCTGGCAGTGCTGCTTGCATCGCCGGCTGCTGCGCAAGCCTCCGGGTTCGATCTGCAGGCCCACCGCGGCGGGCGCGGCGAGACGACCGAGGAATCGCTGCGGGCGTTCGCCAAATCGCTCGAACTGGGCGTCAGCACACTCGAACTCGACATCGGCATCACCAAGGATGGCCAGCCGCTGGTGTGGCACGACCCGACGATCGATGCGGACAAGTGCGCCGACACCGGGCCGGCGTTCGCCGGCGACCTCGCATATCCCTACGTCGGAAAGCTGGTCCACGAGCTCACCCTGGTCCAGATCCGCACGCTCGACTGTGGCAAGCGGCTCGCCGAGTTTCCCAACGCTGAAGTGGTCCGGGGCAACAAGATAGCGACACTGCCGGAGGTCTTCGCGCTCGCCGACTCGTATCGGGCCGGCGTGCGCTACAACGTCGAAACCAAGGTGGAGGCCGACAATCCGGGCGCGTCGGCGGAACCGCAGGAATTCGTCGACGTGATACTGACCGCGGTCAGGGCGGGCGGCAAGCTCGATCGCGTGGAGATCGAGAGCTTCGACTGGCGCACCCTGCCCGTGGTGCACCGGGCTGAGCCGTCAATTCCGTTGGTGGCCTTGTACGACGAGGAGACGTGGGCGGCGGATTCACCGTGGCTGAACGGAATCGACGCCGCCGTCGTCGGCGACCCGATGATCGGGGCGCTGATGGTGGGCGCCAACATCGTCTCGCCCAGGTACGCGCTGGTCACCGGCAAACCCTATGTCGACCACGCGCATTCGTTGGGCCTCCAGGTCATTCCCTGGACGGTCAACGACGCCGACGCCATGCGCGAGCAGATCGGATACGGCGTCGACGGCATCATCACCGACTTCCCTACGCTGGCGCGCGGCGTTATGGCAGGCCTCGGCATGCCGCTGCCTCCTGTGTTCCGCCGGGTCTAGCGCGGCAGGCTGTCGGCTAGCACCCCGTCAGCCGCGCCAAGGTGTTCGATGCCTTGACGGCGTCTGCGGTGGTTCGCGCGAAGGACCCGCCAGATCACCTGCGGACGCAGCAGCCGGGTCGCGGGGTCCAACAGCGAGGTCACTCTGACGAACTGATCGACGATCACGGTGTCGGATTCGGCTGCGGCGAGTACGCGATCGAGATATCCGTTGAGCAACCGCGCGACCAGCGGTGGCGTGCCGTCGATTTCGGGCAGGGCGAGGTCGGGGTTCGCCGATAGTTGCCAGGCCTGGTGGATCGGCGCCGCTGCGGCGCGGAAGAAGCGCGGTGCCAAATCCCCAGTGCCGCGCGACAAGCAGTCGCGCAATGCCAACGCCTCGAGCGCGGCCACCGTCATGCCCTGGCCGTAGATCGGGTTGAAGCTGCAGATCGCGTCGCCGGTGACCAGCAGGCCCTCGGGAAAACACCGCATCTTGTCGTAGCGGCGCCATCGACTACACGGCATCTTGTGGCGCACCGGCTCGCCGACGGGTTCGGCGTCTCTCACCGCGGCGAGCAGCTGGGCCGGTGCGCAGTCCTCGACGAAGTCGCACATTGCCCCAAGGTCGGAGGCCGCTTCGCTACCGGCGATGCCCATGACGGTCAACAGCCACAGGTCGTTCTCGCAGTGGAGCAGGCCGACCCCTCTCGGTCTGCCCGGCGCGATCCCGACGAGGAAACCGAGTTCGTGCGGCGCATCGGTTGCCATGCGCAGCAGCTGGCTCGCATAGGCCAGGTGCACCACCACACGATCCTCGGGCGGACGGTCGTAGCCCAGGCTGTCCAGCCAGGCCGGGGTGTGGGCGGCGCGCCCCGTGGCGTCGACGACCAGGTCGGCGCCCAGCGCGGTGCATTCGCCGGTGCGGCGGCTCAGTACCCGCGCGCCCGTCACGCGCTGGTGGTCGGACGTCGAGGTCAGCGCGACGATGGTGTGCTCGTCGAGCAGCGTGACGTTGGCGATGCCGCGCAGTCGCCTGCGGACGTGACCCTCCAGGAAGGGCCGGGTTGCGCAGTACGCGGCAAACGCCGGGGCGCTGCCGCGGCGCACCAACAGGTGCCCGCCGACGCAGTAGTGCAGCCGCGACAGGTCCCCGCCGTCGAAGTGCTGCGCACCGTCGAGGACCAGCTCGTCGAGGATTCCGGGGAACAGCTCCTCGATCACCTGCGCGCCGCGGGCCAATAGCGCGTGCAGGTGCCGGCCCTGCGGCACACCTTGGCGAGCGGCGTCGGCGTCGGACAGCGGGTCGCGCTCCACCACCGTGACTCTGTCGAAGAAGTCGGCAAGCGCCCGCGCGGCCAGCAGACCGGCCATGCTGGCTCCCAGCACCACCGCGTGGCTGCCGATTTTGTCCTTGGTGTTGTCCATGCCCACCGCCTCCGCCGAGCCACTAGCTGACAAAAGCCATGTTCACGGGCCACCACGGTGCGCCGATAGCGTAGTCGGCTACTCAACTTGTACCGGTGGTCTATGCACCGGCTCACCGAAACGTCGACAAATGGGCCCGCCACAGGCTGGCGCAGGAGCTATAGTCGCCGCGTGATCAGCGGCGCGCTGCTGGCCAGGCGCGACAGTGAGTTGGGGACTATTCGCCGCGCCCTGAGCGGGACTGGCAACCACTCCGGCGTGGTGATCGCCGGAGCCGCCGGTGTGGGCAAGACCTGGCTGGCGCGCGAAGCGCTGCGGCGCGCTGAGGCGTCGGGTGAGTGCACAAAATGGATCGTCGGCACCGAATCGGCGCGTGCGCTGCCCCTGGGAGCATTCATCGGCTTGCTGGGTGAGGCGATGTCAGACCCGCTGACCAACGTGCGTCGCGTCATTAATTCGTTTGTCACGCAACAGCGTCGGGGTCGTGTGGTGATTGGGGTTGACGACGCGCACCTGCTGGACGGGTTGTCTGCCCTTGTCATTCATCAGCTGGCGCAGTCCGGCGGGGCCCGGTTGGTGGTCACATTGCGTACCGGCATCGAGGAACCCGACGCGGTGATGGCCTTGTGGAAGGACGGACTGCTGGCTCGCCTTGACCTCGAACCGCTTTCGGCTGCCGCTACGCGCGAGGTCATCGAGAGCACGCTGGGTGGTCCGATCGACGCCCGGAGCGCGGCTCGGTTCCGACGGCTGACGGGCGGAAACATGCTGTTCCTGCGGCAGCTGCTGGCCGATCAGGTAGCGGCCGGCCGGATGAGGAAGCTGGCCGGAGTGTCGATGTGGGATGGCGACGTCGCGGTTTCGGCGAGCCTTTCCGACACGGTGGCGCGCCAGATGGGCCGGCTGAGCTCGGGGGTGGCAATGGTGGTCGACACGTTGTCGCAGTGCGAGCCCTTGGCCGTCGATGTGCTGTGCGATTTGGTCCGCCGCCGCGACCTGGCAGTCGCCGAACGGATGGGCCTGGTGAGCGTCGAGCGCACCGCCGGCGGGCTGATGGCCAGGCTGGCGCATCCGTTGTTCGGCGAGCTTCGCCGCGCGAGTGCCGGCGAGATGTATTTCTCGGCAATCCGGGGCCGGTTGGCGGTGCGGCTGGCCCAAGCCGGCGACGCCGACATGCAGGCCACCGTGCGCCGGGCGTTGCTGCGCCTCGAGTCGGACCTGGATCCCGACCCCGAGCTGTATCTGGAATCAGCGCGGCATGCCATGACGCTGCTGGATCTGGATCTGGCCGACCGGTTCGCCACCGCCGCCGCGGAATCCGGAGCACCTGGAGCGGCCGGGGTGCGGGCAATGAACCTGCTGCTGCTCGGACGGGGCGAGCAGGCCGAGACGGCGCTGCGCGACGCGGCTGACGGCGACGTGTCTGACGGCCATCACTGGGCTACCGTGCGGGCGGCCAACCTGGTGTGGATGCTCGGCAAGCCCGCAGAGGCGTCGGTGATCCTCGACCGCCTTGCCGCGGCCCCCGAGAACCCGGCGCAGGTGGCGGAGCGTTTGGCGGTACAGGCCTGCCTGGACGCGGTGTCGGCGCGCTGCGAGCTGGCGGCCGAAAGGGCCCGGGCCGCCTTGGATTACCGCGCTCTGCCGGATTTCCACGCGATGATGGCGTCGCTTGCGTTGATCATGGCCATGGGCGCGCTCGGCAAGGTCGATGAGCTCTCGGCCGTCGCCGATGAGGCGCTGTGGCGCGCGCCGACGTCGTTTCAGGCGTCCCATATGCGGTTTTGGTTCGGCGCCGTGTACGGTCGTGCCTGCCGGTTGACCGGTCGTATCGACGAATTCGTCTCCGCGGCAAAGCAATTGGCCGAATCGGCCCGGGACATTCCCGGCCTGGCGTATGCGAATCTGGCCCTCCTGCTGGGGAACGCCGAGCTGGTCCGCGGCGCTGTCGCCGACGCGGTCCGGCTGGTGCACGAAGCGCTTGCCGGCGTTCAGATACATTCCGTGACCACGGGTTTGCGTCCGGCGAGTTACTTCGCGTTGGCCGAGGCGCACGCCAAGCTGGGGCAGGCAGCCGAAGCGAACGATGCGGTGGCCGGGGCGCGGTCCTGCGTGCCGCCCGACTTCCTGTTCATGCACACCGGCTTGTCGCTGGCCGGGGGATGGGCGATGGCGGCAAGCGGCCGCCCGAGCGAGGCCGTCGTGAGTGCGCGGGAAGCGGCACAACTGGCCCGTGACCGCGGCCAGCCCACCCACGAGCTGGCATGCATCCAGGCCGCGGCGCAATGGGGCGATGCGTCGGGGGCGGAACGGGCCCGGGAGCTGGCCGAGGCGCTCTCGCTGCCGCTGGCAAACGCGGTCGCGTTGCATGCGAAGGCTCTGCTCGGCGCGGACGGCGAGGGCCTGCTGGCGGCTTCGGCGGCCTACCGGGAAATCGGCGATCGGGCCGCGGCCGCCGACGCGGCGGCGCAGGCCTCCGTCGCGTTCGACGAAGGCCAGCAGCACAGGCGTGGGCTGTATGCCGCGGCGTTGGCCAGGGAATTGGCCGACGAATGCGGTGGTTTACGCACCCCGGCCCTGCGAACTCCGACGGGACTAAAGCTCTCCGGCCGCCAGCGCGATGTCATCGAACTCGTCGTCGCCGGTCTGTCCAACCGTCAGATCGCCGCGAAGCTGGTGATGTCGGTGCGGACCGTGGAAGGGCACATCTACCGGGCCTGCCAGCGGGTCGGCGCGCAGTCACGCGAGGAGCTGGCGTCGATCATCCGATCGGGACCGGGCGGCGGCTGAAGCCGACGCGCCGCGTCCCGAAATTCGAGTAGCCGATCGCTCGTGCGCACCGACCAAAGTCGGCTGTACCGTGCCCGCAACGTAGGCGTATCGCGCACTCGCTGGAATTGAGGTAGTCCTCTACTCATTACTGATCTTCGGCGCCGTGGAACAGTCGGAGGCCTGAGTGCTCGCCACATCATTGCCCGAACCCATGGGCGATCCGAGCATTCCGGTCCGGCAGGGAGGAAACGTTGTGTCTCAACAATATACGGTTCTCAGCGGCGACACACTGTCCGAAATCGCCCTCAAATTCTATGGAGACGCATCACTCTTTCCGTTGCTCGCGGTGGTTAACCACATTCCTGACCCGAATGTAATACACACCGGCGATATCCTGTTGATCCCGGATCTCGCAGACACATTCGCCTCCAACGATTCAAGTGTCCCCGCGGTAACCGCCCGCAATTACGCCGACGGTGACGGCGTTCTCGGTGACGCCATCGGCGGGGGGCGGGGACTGGCTGGCCACAGCCACACCGGCATCGGAGTATTAGGTGAGAGCGACACATTCGAGGGAGTCCGCGGCGTCAGCCACTCCAAAGACCACGGAGGGGTCGTCGCCGTCAATGACAGCCGCGACGGCGGCGACGCGCTCTACGGCGAGAGCACCGCCGGGGAGGGGGTGCGTGGAGTGAGCCATTCCAAGGACCACGGCGGCGTCGTGGGCACGAACGATACCCCGGCCGAAGGCGGCGATGGCGTCTTCGGACAATCCGACAGCGTCAACTGTCGTGGCGTCCACGGAGTAAGCAGAGATGGCTATGGCGTCTGGGGCGACGGCGGACGTACAGGCCTCGTTGGGATGAGCACGAACGGTGACGGCATCTTCGGCCAAGGCAAGGACACCGGCGTCACAGGTTTCCACGGCGACCCACACATGCAGGAGACCTCGCTCCCCAGCGCGAAAGCCGGTGTCTTCGGTGCGAGCGAGGACGGCGCAGGCCTTATGGGCTATTCCCGCAGCGGATTAGCCGGCGAGTTCTTCGGCGACGTACGCGTGGAGCGCAACCTCGAGGTCGACGGCGACGTCTTTCTTCCAGGTGCAGACTGCGCGGAACTTTTCGATGTACTTGAGGCACCGAAGATCGAAGCCGGCGACGTCGTCGTCATCGACGAGACCGGGACACTGCGCCAAAGCGATTCCGCATATGACAAGCGAGTTGCTGGCGTGATCTCCGGCGCCGGGCGATTCCGGCCCGGCATTCTTCTTGACAGTGGGAACGTAGCCCGGCCAAACCGCCTACCTCTGGCACTGATCGGCAAAGTGTATTGCAAAGTAGACGCACGCCCGCATTCGATCGAGGTCGGCGATTTGTTAACGACTTCGTCAACGCCCGGCCACGCAATGAAGGCAACACACCCCGCTGACACGTACGGCACGGTGATCGGCAAGGCCCTTGCCCCAATGCAATCCGGCATCGGATTGCTCCCGATCCTGGTGTGCCTGCAATGAGCGAGCCGAACAAACACCGCGACGTACCTCGAACTCGGACGCTGAAGGCGAGGATGACCTCTGCAGGGGAATCGTTCGCGTCCCTAAACTGTTCGTCGGCAACCCAACCGCTCACCGACCCGAACACCGGCGGCAGCCCCGTGCCACCAGGCACTGCATTCGCAGCAGGTCCGGGAAAGACGTTGACGAACGTCCATGTCAACCTGATCTTTTGGGGGGCCTGGTGGACGAACAACCCCGTCGCAGACCGGATCATCGCCGGGGTGAAAGCGCTACTTGCGGGGCCCTACCTCACCTACCTCGCGCAATATGGGGTGCACCGCGGTGATGTCCGGGGAACAACATTCGTCCTGGACAGTGAACCTGGGAACGGGCAGCCGTTCACGATCAAAAATGTCACCGATCGCGTGCAGAACCTCCTCGACGATGATCAATTACCCGAGCCCGACGACAACTGGCCAAACGTGTACGCCTTCATCATGCCAATCAATTCCACATTCACTACCGCCGGCGTCGTCGGACAGAACACGCAAGTTATCTGGAACGACTTGGACCTTGGCGATGTCGACAATGATCCCGCGTACTGCCTATGGGTCGGGAACGACGGCACCGCAGACTTCGTCACCACCGTCTTCTCTCACGAATTGGCCGAGCTGGCAACCGACCCCAACGAAGGGAATGGTGTCCGACAAATCGGATGTACAGGAGGAAGTTGTCAGATCGGCGACCCTGGTACGTCGTGGTGCGACATCGTCAGTGGCGTCAAAGCCCAATCTTACTGGTCAATCGCAGACAACGCCCTGGTCCTACCGCGGATGTATTCCGTTCGCCGCACTCTGGCAGGCAAAAGCATCGGCGGCAAGCTTCCACGGACGCCTAGCACTAACGCGTGGATCGCCAGTCAGTTCTAAGCCAGCACTTCCCCGTTTTGCCGCGGTGGGGTTGTCGGACCAGTGGCCGACTGCGCGCCGGAACTAGCGGTGCTGAAGCGCAACGAGAATCACTACCTACGCGCCCAGCAGGCGCACGGAGGCCCACAGCGCGACCACCGCCACCACCAGGGCCGTGGGCACCGTGCAGAGCCCGAGGCGCGTGTACTCGCCCACGCCGGCATCGACGTCGTGGTGGCGCAGCACGCGGCGCCACAACAGGTTCGACAGCGAACCCACGTAGGTCAGGTTGGGACCGATGTTGACCCCGATCAGGACCGCCAGAATGGCCACCGGCCCGCCGGGCGCGACGAGCGGCAGCAGCACCAGCGTGGCGGGCAGGTTGTTGACGACGTTGGCCAGCACGGCGGCTATCGCGGCGATCGCGAGCAGCGCGGGCAGTCCCGAGCCTGAGGGCAGCACGGCCGACATGGCCCCGTCCATGCCGTTGAGCATGACCGCCCGCACCACGACGCCCAGCGCCAGCACGAACACCAGGAACGACACATGCGCCGAGCGCGCGATCTCTGCCACGGAGGTGTGCCGGCGGCTGAGGCTGCGCACCGCCAGCACGGTGGCGCCGACGAGCGCCACCCACGCCGGGGCGACGCCGACGTACTGGCCGACCGCGAACCCCGCGAGCGTCAGCCCCACGACCACCAACACGAACACCGGTGGGCGCGGCGCCGGCCCCACTTCCTCGGGGTCGGGCTGGACGCGCAGGTCGGCGGCGAAAAACCAGCGGAAGATCGCGTAGATCATCGCCACCGCGCCCAGCCACGGCAGCGCCATCAGCAGGGTGAACTTGGTGAACGAGAGGTTGGCGGTATGAAACGCCAGCAGGTTGGTCAGATTCGACACCGGCAGCAGCAGGGAGGCGCCGTTGGCCAGATGAGCGGTGGCATAGGCGTAGGGCCGCGGCGGGGTGCGCAGCCGGCGGACCGCGACCAGGACCACCGGGGTCAGCAACACCACCGCGGCGTCCAGGCTCAGCACGGCGGTGATCAGCGAGGAGACGACGAACACCCGCCGCAGCAGGCCGCCCGACGAGACGCGCCCGCGCGCGACCGCCGCGCCCGCCGCATCGAACAGGCCCTCGTCGTCGCACAGCTTGGCGAGCACCAGCACGGCGCCCAGGAAGGCGACCACCCCCGACAGCCCGGCAACCTCCTCGGCCGCCTGATGCAGCGATATCGCGCCGACCGCGATGAGGATGAGCGCCGCCGGAACCGCCGCCAGCGCCTCCGGCCAACCCCTTGGGCGGACAACCGCGAACACGAGCACGGCAGCGAGCAGCAACAGCGCAGCGGTCAGTCCCAATGTCTAAACCGCTTTACACCCAGGGGTTTTCGCGCCGCCACACCGTTGGCATGTGCAGCGCGACACCGTCGTGTGTGGCCAGCTCGTCGAGGACGCGGATCGACACGTCCAAGTCGTCGCCCGCATATGGCAAGGCCCGTAAGGGCTTTGACAATGGGCTAAAGAAGTCGTCCCAATGGATCAGGATCACCCGGCGCGCGCCCACCGCGCGCACGGTCTCGGTCCAGTAGTCGAGCAGATAAGACCGCGGCTGCAGGCCCAGCTGTCCGACGGACAGATAGACCGCGTCGGCGCGCCGGCCGTCCAGTGCGCCCTTGACGAAACCGGCGCTGCCCTGGATCAGCAGCCGCCGATCCGACGGCCGATGGTGCACCAGCGTCGACCACGCCTCACCGCAGCGAAAGTCCGACGCCCTCACCGGCGGGGTCAGCGGCGCGTCGATCGCGCCGGGGAACCGGTCCGGCGGGCAGTGGTGCGATTCCACCAGCGTCACGTCGAAGGCGCCCAACCGAATTGGCTCACCCGAGCTCGCGACGACGAGGCGGTCCTCGGCCAGTCCGTATCCGCGCCCGACGTTCGCGGCCGACTCGCCGCCGACCAGCTGCGCGCCGGTGCGATCGGCGACCAGCGCGGAGTCCAGCACGTGGTCGATGTGGGTGTGCACTGGGATCACGGCCTCCAGCCGGGACACCTTCGCCCGGGCCAGGCAGCCATCCACGCGGGCCGGTGACGGCGACACCTTGCCGGCCGCCACCCGCGCCAGGCTGGGCCGCGAGAAGTAGCCGTCGGTCAGCAGCGCGGACGACCCGTCGTCGAGCAGCAGCGTCGCCACACCCAGCCAGGTCGCCGAAAGCGGCGCGTCGTGTCCGGCGGCGGGCACGTCGAAGCGGTCCGCATACCGCGCGAGATCGGGCCGACCGAATTTCAGCCGCATCAGCTGAACGCCCTGATGTCGGCGCCCGCGGCCGCGAGCCGATCGCGCACCGCGGTCGCGATCTGCACCGCGCCCGGCGAATCGCCGTGCACACAAACCGATTCCACGCTGACGGCGATCTGCGTGCCGTCGACAGCGGTGACCGACCCCGAGGTCACCATGGTCGCCACGCGCTCGGCGATCGCCGCCGGATCGTGCAGCACCGCGCCGGGTTCGCGACGGGAAACCAGCTGGCCGTCGGGCCGGTAGGCGCGGTCGGCGAACGCCTCGGCCACCGCGCGTAGGCCGAGGCGGCCGGCCTCGTCGAAGAACGCCGAACCCGCCATGCCCAGCACCGGCAACGCCGGCTCCACCAGGTGTACCGCCGCCGCGACCGCCGCCGCCTGCTCACGGTTGGTCACGATCGTGTTGTACAGCGCGCCATGGGGTTTGACGTAGGACACCGCCGAGCCGGACGCCCGCGCGATCGCCTGCAACGCGCCGATCTGATACACCACGTCGGCGACCAGGTCGTCGGCGGCGACGTCGATGAAACGCCTGCCGAACCCGGCCAGGTCGCGATAGCTCACCTGAGCGCCGATGCGCACGCCGCGCTCGGCGGCGGCACGGCAGACCCGCAACAGGCCGGCGGGGTCTCCGGCATGGAATCCGCACGCCACGTTGGCGCTGGTGACGATCCCGAGCATGGTGTCGTCGTCGCCAAGGCGCCAGACGCCAAAGCCCTCGCCCAGGTCGGCGTTGAGGTCGATAGCGGCCACCGGCCTAGCTTATTGGGGACATTAAGTGGCGGCCTCGCGACGTCGCCCGAGGGACCAACAACACAGGTAGATGACAAAGGAAATCGTGGCGACGAACACCGACACCGGGACGCCGGGCGCCAGCGATAGCAGGATGCCCCCGACCGCGGCGACTTCCGCGAACACCACCGAAGCCACCATCGCGCCCGCTCCGGCGACGCGACCACCCCACCGGCCGACCCGCAATACTGATGAAAATCGTTTCCATTAGAAAGTGGCGCAGCGGCGCCTCGTATGCGCCAACGGCGACCCGCTGTAGCGTCACCGAACGTGAGTCCCACACCGCGCCGGCGTGCGACTCTGGCGTCGTTGGCGGACGAACTGAAGGTTTCGCGCACCACGATCTCGAACGCCTTCAACCGGCCGGATCAGCTTTCCGCCGACCTACGCGAACGGGTGCTGGCGACGGCGAAGCGGCTGGGTTATCTGGGGCCCGACCCGGTGGCGCGATCGCTGCGGACCCGCAAGGCCGGCGCGGTCGGTCTGGTGATGGCCGAACCGCTGACCTATTTCTTTTCCGACCCGGCCGCGCGGGATTTCGTCGCGGGCGTGGCGCGGTCGTGCGAAGAGATCGGGCAGGGTCTGCTCCTGGTGGCCGTCGGCGCGAGCCGGAGCATCGAGGACGGAACGGCCGCGGTGCTCGGCGCCGGTGTGGACGGCTTCGTGGTGTACTCGGCCTGCGACGACGATCCCTACCTGCAGGTGGTGCTGCAGCGGCGCCTGCCCGTCGTGGTGGTCGACCAGCCCAAGGGCCTGACCGGAGTGTCCCGGGTGGGCATCGACGACCGGGCGGCGATGCGCGAGCTCGCCGACTACGTGCTGGGGCTCGGGCACCGCGAGATCGGTTTGCTGACCATGCGGCTGGGCCGCGAGCGCCGGCAGGGGCTGGTGGACGTCGACCGGTTGCGGTCGCCGGCCTTCGACGTGCAGCGCGAACGCATCGTCGGCGTGTGGGAGGCGATGACGGCCGCCGGGGTCGACCCGGATTCGCTGACAGTCGTGGAAAGCTACGAGCACCTGCCCGAATCGGGTGGCGCCGCCGCCAAGGTCGCGCTGGAGACCAATCCGCGGATCACCGCGCTGATGTGCACCGCGGACACCCTGGCCCTTTCTGCCATGGATTACCTTCGGGCACATGGCATTTACGTGCCGGGTCAGATGAGCGTCACCGGGTTCGACGGCGTGCCCGAGGCGATCGGCCGCGGATTGACCACGGTGGCGCAGCCGAGCCTGCAAAAGGGCCATCGGGCGGGCGAACTGCTGCTCAAGCCGCCACGGTCGGGCCTGCCGGTCGTCGAACTGCTGCACACCGAATTGGTTCGGGGCCGCACCGCGGGCCAACCCGCGTAAGCGCGCTAGCCCGAGTCCTGATCGCCGATCAGCAACCGCACGGCCAGGTCCAGCCGTTTGCTGACGTCGGTCGCCGAGGCTCGGCGGGTGAGCCAGGCAAGCAGGTTCGACAGCCACACGTCCGAGATCACCCGGGCGATGTGGTACTGGTCCTCGGTCGGCTCGCCGTCGGCCATCGCCCGCGCAAACATGCTGTCGATGAGCTTCTCGACCTGATCGACCTCACTGGCCGCCGACGCGTCGGCGAAGACGTAGGCGCGCGTCATCGCCTCGGTGAGCAGCGGGTTGCGTTGCATCGCGCGGTTGAGCTTGCCGACCATGAAATTGAGCCGCTGAAACGGAGTTCCGCCGGTGACCGCGGAGCGGTCGGTTTTGGCGTCGATGCGGCCGAACTCCCGGCCGAGGGCCGACACCAGCAGATGCACCTTCGACGGGAAGTACCGGTACAGCGTGCCCACCGCCACGTCGGCCCGGTCGGCCACGGCGCGCATCTGGACCGCTTCGTAGCCGCCCTTGGACGCGATGGCCATGGTGGCGTCCAGGATTCGCTTGCGGCGTTCCCGCTGCGCCTCCGAGCCGAGCTCGGACTCAGCCAGTACCGCCACGTTCATGACCTCGCGCGGCTGCGAGTCAGAAACGCCGGCCGAGTTCGGGTTCGCTGACGACATTTGGGGGCGTGCTCCTTCTTCGGGTGGCTCGTTCGCAAACGATACGCATGGTGTGCGTGAATTTCCCACCTCCCCGCAGCAAGGACAACCACGTGTACTGCTGTAATGGCGTTCGACTTGACGCTCGATCGCTGGCACTATTAGAACACGTTCTAGTGGGCTTAGTGGCCCCCAACTTGGATGTCGAACCCAAGCATGCGGAGGACCAAGGGTGGTAGCGACCGTCACCGACGAACAGTTCGCCGCGCGTGCGCTGGTGCGCGACTGGGCCCGCAACCCCACCGCCGGGCCGGGCGGGACGGCGGCGATTCGCGCGATAGAACAGGGTTGGGAAAAAGGAGGGGCCGACGCGTGGCGGCCGGTCTTCGCGGGGCTGGCCGACCTCGGGCTGTTCGGGGTGGCGATTGCGGAGGAACGCGGCGGGGCAGGCGGCAGCATCGAGGACCTGTGCGCGATGGTCGAGGAAGCGGCCAAGGCGCTGGTCGCGGGCCCCATTGCGACCACGGCAGTTGCGACCCTGGTCGTCGATGATCCCGACTTGCTGGCCGCCCTGGCCTCCGGCGAACGCTTCGCCGGGGTGGCGCTGGAGGGTGACGTGCAATTCGACGGCGAGACGTCACGGGCGTCGGGCACCCTGCCTTGGGCGCTGGGCGCCGCGGAGGGCGCGGTCCTGATCGTGCCCGCCGGCGGGAAGTCCCTGCTCGTCGACACCGGCAGCGACGGGGTGCAGATCGAGCCGCTGCCGGCCAGCGACTTCTCCCGGCCGCTGGCCCGCGTGGTCCTGACGTCGGCGCCGGCCACCGTCATCGCGGACTCGGAACAACGGGTCGAGGAATTGGCCGCGACCGTGCTGGCGGCCGAGGCCGCCGGCATCACCCGATGGTCGCTGGACACCGCGGTCGCCTATGCGAAGGTGCGCGAGCAGTTCGGCAAGCCGATCGGCAGCTTCCAGGCCGTCAAGCTCCTGTGCGCGGAGATGCTGTGCCGCGCCGAGCAGGCCGAGGTGGCCGCC
>NZ_JAOPWB010000033.1 GCF_025965855.1 Mycobacterium sp.
CTTGAATTCCTCGAACATTTTATCCGCGATGAGTTTTAGGGTGTCCAGGCCAACCAGGTCGGATAGCCGCAGGGGGCCCATCGGGTGCGATAGCCCCGCAACGACAGCCTTGTCGACGTCCTCGACGCTGGCGAAGCCGGCCTCCACCATCCGGATCGCCGACAGCAGATAGGGCACCAGCAGCGCGTTGACGACGAATCCGGACCGGTCGGAGCAGCGCACCACCTGCTTGCCAAGCACCGCGCCGGCGAACTCCTCGGTGCGCGCGGCGGCGGCTTCGTCGGTGACCAGCGTGCTGACCAACTCGACCAGCGGCAGCACCGGAACCGGGTTGAAGAAGTGCAGGCCCAGCACGCGCTCGGGGTGCTTGGTGGCCGCGGCCACCTTCATGATCGGGATGCTGGAAGTGTTGGACGCCAGGACCGCGTCCGGCTCGGTGATGACCCGGTCCAGTTCGGCGAAGAGCTGCGCCTTGACGGCCTCGTCCTCGACGATGGCCTCGATCACCAATTGGCGGTCGGCCAGGTCCTTCAGGTCGGTGGTGAAGGTCAGCTTGCCGAGCGCGCGGTCACGCTCCCGCTCGGTCACCTTGCCCGCGCTGACGCCGCGCTCCAGCGACTTGACAATGCGGTTGCGTCCCGCGGTGATCAGCGCCTCGGTCGGCTCGTACACCGTCACGTCGACCCCGGCGCGGACGGACACTTCGGCGATACCGGAGCCCATCTGCCCGGCACCGACAACCCCGACCCGCTGGATCGCTGCGTCGCTCACTTAGTGTTCTCTCTCTCGAGTCGTATTGTCATGCACCGCAATAGGCCCCGCCCAGGTTGGCTGGGCGGGGCCTACGCTGTCAACTTTCTACTCAGTGCGCCGAACGTGTAGTCAGTGCGAAGATTCGGCCGAATACTCGCAACAGGTGCACGCTGGGCGCGACGCCGCTCAGTGGAACTGGCCCTCTTCGGTTGAACCGGTCAGCGCGGTGGTCGACGAGCTGGGGTCCACCGTGGTGGCGATCCGGTCGAAGTAACCGGCACCGACCTCGCGCTGGTGCTTGGTCGCGGTGTAGCCACGCTCCTCGGCGGCGAACTCGCGCTCCTGCAGCTCCACGTAGGCGCTCATCTGGTTGCGGGCGTAGCCGTAGGCCAGATCGAACATCGAGTAGTTCAGCGCGTGGAAGCCGGCCAGCGTGATGAACTGGAACTTGAACCCCATTGCGGCAAGCTCCTTTTGGAACTTCGCGATGGTGCCGTCGTCGAGGTGCTTGCGCCAGTTGAACGACGGCGAGCAGTTGTACGCCAGCATCTGGTCCGGGTACTCCGTCTTCACCGACTCGGAGAACTTGCGCGCCAGCTCGAGGTCCGGGGTGCCGGTCTCCATCCAGATCAGGTCGGCGAACGGAGCGTAGGCCTTGGCCCGCGCGATGCAGGGCTCGATGCCGTTCTTGGTCCGGTAGAACCCTTCCCTGGTGCGCTCGCCGGTGATGAACGGCTGGTCGCGCTCGTCGACGTCGGACGTGATGAGCGTGGCCGCTTCGGCGTCGGTACGCGCGATCACCACGGTCGGAACGCCGCAGACGTCGGCGGCCAGGCGGGCCGAGGTGAGCGTGCGGATGTGCTGCTGGGTCGGGATCAGCACCTTGCCACCCAGGTGGCCGCACTTCTTCTCCGAGGCCAGCTGGTCCTCCCAGTGCGAACCCGCGACACCGGCGGCGATCATGGCCTTCTGCAACTCGAAGACGTTGAGCGCACCGCCGAAGCCGGCCTCGCCGTCGGCGACGATCGGCGCCAGCCAGTTCTCCACGGCCCGGTCGCCCTCGACCTTGGCGATCTGGTCGGCGCGCAGCAGCGCGTTGTTGATCCGGCGGACCACCTGCGGCACCGAGTTGGCCGGGTACAGGCTCTGGTCGGGGTAGGTGTGGCCGGACAGGTTGGCGTCGCCGGCGACCTGCCATCCGGACAGGTAGATGGCCTTCAGGCCGGCGCGAACCTGCTGTACGGCCTGGTTGCCGGTCAGCGCGCCCAGCGCGTTGACCCACTCCAGGTCGTGCAGCTCTTCCCACAACACCTCCGCGCCACGGCGGGCCAGGGTGTGCTCCTCGACGACGGTGCCTTGCAACGCGACGACGTCCTCGGCGGAGTAGGTGCGCGTGACGCCCTTCCACCGCGGGTTCGTGTCCCAGTCGTGCTGGATCTGCTCGGCGCTCTTCGGGGTGCCAACGACAGACATTGGGCTTACTCCTTTAAACGGTTCATTGCTGAGTTAACGGGCTCAACTTCACTGGCGTGCTAACTCGAAGATGGCACAGCTGTTGATGCAGGTCCACCCGTTTCATTTGCCAATTTCCGCAACAGGGCCGCGCGATTTTGCAAACTTTGCGAAGATGACCAGGAACTTAACCGTTTCAGAAGCTACCGGTCAGTAACCATATTTGCGCAGGTCAGAACGGAAATTGATGGGACCGGCGGCAACGCTACAAAGCGAAGATCGCGGCGACGGCTTTCGTCTCGTCGCCGACGGCGTATGTGAGCGTTGTAACAGGGCGATCGGCCAGGTTGGGACCGAATTGATCGGTCGAGCCGGCCGGATGGACGTGCGAGATGATCTCCAGCTTGTCGCCCAGCGCGACCGGCGCCTCGTGCTCGATCGTGGTGCGCAGCGGCCACTGCAGCAGGTCGGGATGTGACGCCAGGTAGTCCTCGATCACGCTCCAATACACCGAGTTGTTCATGTGGTCGAACAGGTCGATGTCGGTCACCCGGACCGGGAACTCGTGGATCTCGGCGGCGTCGTCGCGACTGCCGGGCTTGAGGTAGCCCTTCCACCGCAGCCGGTCGATGGACGTGGTCTTGTGCAGGCCGGCCAGGAAGTCGTCCGCGATGCGCGCGGGCATCTGGGTTTCGCGGTTGATGTTGATCCAGAACGCCTCGGATTCGATCAGGCCTCGGCCGCGCTTCCCGTCTATACGGACCCGCATCTCACACCACCGGTTCGAGGTCCCGGAGCACCACCTACGCAGGCGCAGCATGTCCTGGAACTCGATCGGGCGGATCAGGTCGGCCACGGTGCGGCGGACGATCCACAGCGGATGGGTCTCCTCGAAGCCCATCTCGCGCAGCTGGTCCTGGCCTATGTCCTGGATGTGCCGGCAGGCCGCGTCCAGCCGCAGTCGGCCGGCGCGGTCGATGTCGCCCACCCGCAGCGGCCACTCGCGATTGAACACGTCGGGGTGGCCGTCGGGCACCGGCATCAACATTTTGTCCAGGCTCACGGCTTTGCTCCCCGTTCCCTCCACATCGGTAACCCAGGTTAACCCCCGTACCCGACGCGAATAATGCCAAATCGCAACCCGGAAGCACCAATCGTGGCCGGATTCCACCGCGATGCCAACTCTGCGAACCCTGTCTTCGCAGGACGGGTACGCTTCGTCAAGTGCCCAAAACCTTCGTCGGCTCCCGCGTCCGGCAACTCCGCAACGAGCGCGGGTTCAGTCAGGCCGCGCTGGCCCAGATGCTGGAAATCTCGCCGAGCTACCTCAACCAGATCGAGCACGACGTTCGCCCGCTGACGGTGGCCGTGCTGCTCCGGATCACCGAGGTGTTCGGGGTGGACGCGACCTTCTTCGCATCCCACGACGACACCCGGCTGGTCGCCGAGCTGCGCGAGGTGACCATGGACCGCGACCTGAACATCGACGTCGACCCGACCGAAGTGGCTGAGATGGTCAGCGCCCATCCCGCGCTCGCCCGCGCGGTGGTCAACCTGCACCGGCGCTACCGGATCACCACCGCGCAGCTGGCCGCCGCGACCGAGGAGCGTTACTCCGACGGCAGCGGCAGCGGATCGATCACCATGCCCCACGAAGAGGTGCGCGACTACTTCTACCAACGCCAGAACTACCTGCACGAGCTGGACACCGCCGCCGAAGACCTCACTGTCAAGATGCGGTTGCACCACGGCGACCTGGCCCGCGAGCTGACCCGCCGGCTCACCGAGGTGCACGGGGTGCACATCATCAGGCGCATCGACCTCGGGGACACCGTCCTGCACCGCTTCGATCCCGGCACCAAGACGCTGGAGATCAGCAATCACCTCGCCTCGGGTCAGCAGGTGTTCAAGTTGGCCGCCGAGTTGGCCTACCTGGAGTTCGGCGACCTGATCGACAGCCTGGTCGCGGAGGGCAAGTTCACCAGTGAGGAGTCGCGCACGCTGGCGCGGCTGGGGCTGGCCAATTACTTCGCGGCGGCCGCGGTGCTGCCCTATCGCCAATTCCACGACGTCGCCGAGAACTTCCGCTACGACGTCGAGCGGCTGTCGTCGTTCTACTCGATTAGTTACGAGACCATCGCGCACCGCCTTTCGACGCTGCAACGGCCGACGATGCGGGGGGTGCCGTTCTCGTTCGTCCGGGTGGACCGCGCCGGCAATATGTCAAAACGACAGTCGGCCACGGGTTTTCACTTCTCCTCCAGCGGCGGGACGTGCCCGTTGTGGAACGTCTACGAAACGTTCGCCAACCCGGGGAAGATCCTGGTGCAGATCGCCCAGATGCCCGACGGCCGCAACTACATGTGGGTGGCCCGCACCGTGGAGCGCCGCGCCGCGCGGTATGGTCAGCCCGGAAAAACCTTCGCGATCGGGCTGGGCTGCGAGCTTCGCCATGCGCACCGGCTCGTGTACTCGGAAGGACTCGACTTGTCGGGGGACCCGAATATTGTGGCCACACCGATCGGCGCGGGGTGCCGTGTCTGCGAACGCGACAACTGCCCGCAGCGGGCCTTTCCGGCATTGGGCCGCGCGCTGGACCTCGACGAGCACCGCAGCACCGTGTCCCCGTACCTGGTGAAGCAGCCGTGACCGCGGCCGGCGACGGTCAGGCCGGTCGTATCCCGTCGGGCCGGTTCCGCCAGCTGGGGCCGATCAACTGGGTGATGGCGAAGTTGGCCGCGCGCAGGATGCGCGTTCCGGAGATGCACCTGTTCACCACCTTGGGGCAGCGCCAGGTGCTGTTCTGGACCTGGTCGATGTACAGCGGACGGCTGCTGCGTGGCCGGCTGCCGGCGATCGATACCGAGTTGGTGATCCTGCGGGTCGCGCATGTGCGGGGTTGCGAATACGAGCTGCAGCACCATCGCGGGATGGCGCGGAATCATGGGCTGGACGAGGACCTGCAGGCTGCCATTTTCGCCTGGCCCGAGACGCTGGATCGGGTCGAGGCGCGCCTGACCGTGCGGCAGCAGGCGCTGCTGGCGGCCACCGACGAGTTCGTCAAGGAACGCACGGTCACCGACGCCACCTGGCGGCAGCTGGCGACTCACCTGGATCGGCGTCAGCTCATCGAATTCTGTCTGCTGGCAAGCCAATACGACGGCCTGGCGGCGACGATGTCGGCGCTGGCCATCCCGCTGGACAACCCCAGTCAGAAGTAGACGTCGGCCAGCACGGCCAGCGTGAGCACCACCGGCAGCACGGGCAGGCCGAAGCCAAACCCCGACCACGCGTATTCCCCGCGCCGCCGCTGCACGAAGCCCCACACCAGGGCGCAGACCGCCAGCACGGCCGATCCGAGCAGCACCGTCGGGGCCCACTTGCCCACCGCCGCGTTGTCGTCGGCGATCGAAAAGGCCACCAGCCACAGGACATAACCCGTGGCGAGCCCGCCGATGACCCCCACTGTCGTGCCGGCGGTATCGCTGCGCATCATGACAAGCTCAGAAGTTGATCATGTGGCCGGTCAAGCCGTGGAAGCATTCCTGCAGCGCCTCCGACATGGTCGGGTGGGTGTGCACGTTACGCGCCAGCTCGGTGGCGGTCAGGTCCCACTTCTGCGCCAGCGTCAGCTCGGGCAGCAGCTCGGACACGTCGTGGCCAATCAGGTGCCCGCCCAGCAGCTCACCGTACCTGCGGTCGGCGACCAGCTTGACGAAGCCGCTGGGGTCGCCTACCCCGTGCGCTTTCGCGTTGGCGGTGAACGGGAACTTGGCTACCACGACGTCGTAGCCTTCGTCGCGGGCCTGCTCCTCGGTGAGCCCGAAGCTGGCGACGTTCGGCTGGCAGAACGTCGCGCGCGGCAGCATGCGGTAGTCGCCGAGCGCCAACGTCTCTGCGCCGGCGATGGTTTCGGCCGCCACCACGCCCTGGGCCTCGGCGACGTGGGCGAGCTGCAGCTTGCCGGTGACGTCGCCGATGGCGTAGACGTGGTCGACGTTGGTGCGCATGTAGTCGGTGATGCCGATCGCCTTGCGGTCGGTCAGCGCGACACCGGCCGCCTCGAGCCCGTAGCCCTCGACGTTGGGCGCAAACCCGATGGCCTGCAACACCTTTTCGGCCTTGAGGTGCTCGGATTTGCCGTCCTTGCTGACGGTGACCGTGACCAGGGAGCCGTCGTCGTTGATGGCCTCCACCTTGGTTCCGGTCAAGACCTTGACGCCCAGCTTCTTGAACTGTTTCTCGATCTCCTTGGACACCTCGGCGTCCTCGTTGGGCAGGGCGCGGGGCAGGAACTCGACGATGGTGACGTCGACGCCGTAATTCTTCAGCACGTAGCCGAACTCCATGCCGATGGCGCCGGCCCCCGCGATGACGATCGACTCCGGCAACTCCCTGGACAGGATCTGTTCCTCATAGGTGACCACGTTGGCCGACAGCGACGTTCCCGGGACCAGCTGGGTGCTGCTGCCGGTGGCGATGATGACGTTGTCGAACGTGACCGTCTCGGTTCCACCCTCGTTGAGGTCGACCGACAGCGTGCGGGGGTCGGTGAACCGGCCGTAGCCGTGGATCTCGGTAATCTTGTTCTTCTTCATCAGGAAGTGCACGCCGGCAACGCGGCCCTCGGCCACCTTGCGGCTGCGGTCGAAGGCGACGCCGTAATCGAAGGTCGCCTCGCCGCTGATGCCGAAAGTCTTCGCCTCTTTGGTGAAGATGTGGACGAGCTCGGCGTTGCGCAGCAACGCCTTGGACGGGATGCAGCCGACGTTGAGGCAGACTCCGCCCCAGTACTTCGGCTCCACGACCGCGGTGTTCAAGCCGAGCTGTGCGGCGCGGATGGCTGCGACATATCCGCCGGGACCGGCCCCGAGGACGACGACGTCATAGTGAGAAGTCACGGCCCCACATTAGTGGGCAGTCCCCAGCCCAGTGCGCCGAGCGTGGGCCCTACGCACGGGAACCGCGCGGAATTCGTCCGTGGTCCCGACGCTCGCGGCTAGTGCGGGATAACGCCGATCACGCAGTGACCCGTGCGGGCGCAGTAGTAATAGCCGTATAAGGGCGCCGCGGCGGCCAAGGAGGCGAACGGCCCCGACATCACCGCGAGCGCCAGCGCGGAGATCAGCGGCCTGCCCTCCGCCATCGCCAGCATCACGCCGCCCACCGCGCACATCACGACGTACACCAGGACCGCGAACACCACGGGCGTCTTGTCGATCGAGTGGTACCACCAATAGAACAGGCCTAGCCCGACCACGGCCACAACGACCCACACGCCGAGGAGCACCAGAACCAGGTGCCACCACCTCAGGTACTGGTAGCGACCGGGAACGGTGACCGATTGCACCGGCAGGCCGCCGGCTTCGGTCCCCGCATCCTCGACACCGCCCTCCTCCTTCACGTCCGAGGTGGACTCGGCCTTCTCGCCCGCCGGCTGCGGGCCGGTGTCGTCATCGTCGGAGAAGTCCGGGACCCATGAGTGTGTCCCGGTGTCCTCCTCCTCGTCGAAGTCCGGCACGAACGGCTCAGTGCCGGGGTAAGACGCGCGGGCTTCGTCGTCAGCCACCGGACGCCACCCGCAGGGCGACGAGCATGCCGAACCAACCCGGCGCGAGCGACAGGATGAACGCTCCCAGCGCGGTGACCCATCGGCGCCCGGAAAACAGGACCGTCAGCAGCCCGGTCACGGCGGGAACCCCGACCACCAGCGCGATGACGACGTCGGGCCGGATCCTCGCGTGGACGAGCACGGTGAGCGCGACGCCGGCCAAAAGCCCGACCGCGCACCCGATCAGCATGGCGCCGGCCAGCAGCCAGGGACGCGGGAGCGGGATCACGCTGACGAGGTTACTGCCGTGATCGAGTGCGAGGGCTGCACGTTCCCGGCGCGGCCGCATTATCGAGGGCCACCACCTGACCGCGGGCCGGCGGGCGTTCGCCACGCTCGTAGGCGGCGCCCGTGATGACGGGTTCGGCCGCCAGCTCGGCCTGCTCTTCGTCGGTGAAGACGCGCCCCCGGCTGAGGAATCGCACGCCCTCAGGCGCCTCCAGGCTGAACCCGCCGCCGCGTCCGGGCACCACGTCGATGACCAGCTGGGTGTGCTTCCACACCTGGTACTGCGGGCCCGAGATCCATACCGGCACCCCGTCGCCGACGTCGAGCACGCCGAGCAAGACGTCGCGGTCACCCACCAGGAAGTCGCCGCTCGGGTAGCACATCGGCGACGACCCGTCGCAGCAGCCGCCGGACTGGTGGAACATCACCGGACCGTGACGGTCCTGCAGTCGCGCCAGCAGTTCGGCGGCGGCGGCGCTGATGACAACTCCTGGTGGGGGCCCGGGATCCATCTAGAAGAAACCCTGCGCCTTTTCGGAGTAGGACACCATCAGGTTCTTGGTCTGCTGGTAATGCCCGAGCGCCATCTTGTGGCACTCGCGACCGAAACCGGACAGCTTGTAGCCACCGAACGCCGCGTGCGGCGGATACACGTGGTAGCAGTTGACCCACACGCGGCCGGCCTGAATGTCGCGGCCGGCCCGGTAGGCGGTGTTGCCGTCGCGGCTCCACACGCCGGCACCCAGGCCGTAGAGGGTGTCGTTGGCGATCGAGAGCGCGTCGTCGTAGTCGGTGAACGACGTCACCGCCACCATCGGCCCGAAGATCTCCTCCTGGAAGATCCGCATCTTGTTGTTGCCGGAAAAGATCGTCGGCTGCATGTAGAAGCCGCCGGACAGGTCGCCCCCCAGCTCGGCACGCTCGCCGCCAGAAATGATCCTCGCGCCTTCGTTTTTGCCGATCTCGATGTAGGACAGGATCTTTTCCAGCTGGTCGTTGGACGCCTGCGAACCCAGCATCGTCTCGCTGTCCAGCGGGTCGCCCTGCCGGACCGCCTTGGTGCGGATAGCGGCTAGCTCCAGAAACTCGTCGTAAATGTCGGCCTGGATCAGGCTGCGCGACGGGCAGGTGCACACCTCGCCCTGGTTGAGGGCGAACATGGTGAAGCCCTCCAGCGCCTTGTCCTGGAAATCGTCGTGCGCGGCCATGACGTCGGAGAAGAAGATGTTGGGGCTCTTGCCGCCGAGTTCGAGCGTGACCGGGATCAGGTTCTGGGACGCGTACTGCATGATCAGCCGCCCGGTGGTGGTCTCCCCGGTGAACGCGATCTTGGCGATCCGATCGCTCGACGCCAGCGGCTTGCCCGCCTCGGCGCCGAATCCGTTGACGACGTTGATCACTCCCGCCGGCAACAGATCGCCGATCAGCGACATCAGGTGGAGCACCGAGACCGGTGTCTGCTCCGCGGGTTTGAGCACCACCGCGTTGCCGGCCGCCAGCGCCGGCGCCATCTTCCACGCGGCCATCAGGATTGGGAAGTTCCACGGAATGATCTGCCCGACCACCCCGAGCGGCTCGTGGAAGTGGTAGGCGACGGTCTCCTCGTCGATCTGCGACAGCGAACCCTCCTGCGCGCGGATCGCCGCCGCGAAATACCGGAAATGGTCGGCGGCCAGCGGGATGTCGGCGGCCAGCGCCTCGCGGATCGGTTTGCCGTTGTCCCAGACTTCGGCCACCGCCAGCGCGGCCGTGTTCTCCTCGATCCGGTCGGCGATCTTGTTCAGGATCGCCGCCCGCTCGGCGGGCGCGGTCTTGCCCCACGCCGGGGCGGCCGCGTGCGCGGCGTCCAACGCCTTGTCGATATCGGCCTCGTCGGAACGGGCCACCTCGCAGAAGGTCTGGCCGGTCACGGGGGTCGGGTTGTCGAAATAGCGGCCGCCCGCGGGCGCGACCCACTGGCCCCCAATGAAGTTCTCGTAGCGGGATTCATACGACATCAAGGCCCCGGCGGAACCCGGACGTGCGAAAACGGTCATCGGTTCAGCTCCTTGTTCTTTCACGTGACAAGCCTCACAGTACGCTGCAGTCACCCCGTCAGGTCGGGGTCTGGGACGGGTGGTGAGCATGCCCGAAACCAATTCGGCCGAGGAAGCCCTGCGTCACCGCCCGGACGACTACTGGACGTAACATCACCGCGGTCGCGGGCCGGTGGCGGAGCTGTTCGGCTCGCTGGACACCGGGCAAATGCAGACAGTCCGCGCGAGCCTCGGGCGGTCGCCGGCGCCCCACGAACACGACGGCGCACTCGAACTGCCCTGGACGGCCGTCGTCACGAGGGCGGCGTAAGGGCGTGACCCTGGGCAGTCAGAATGGCGGTCATGACCGACGACCCTTATCTGTGGCTCGAGGACATCGCCGGCGACGACGCGCTGGACTGGGTGCGCGCGCGCGACGAGCCCACCCTGGCCAAGTTTTGCGATGCGGAGTTCGTGCGGATGCGCGGCGAGGCCCTCGAGGTGCTCGACACCGACGCCCGCATTCCGTACGTGGTCCGCCGCGGCGATTACCTCTACAACTTCTGGCGCGATGCCGCCAACCCACGCGGGCTGTGGCGACGCACCACGTTGGACAGTTACCGCACCGACTCCCCGGATTGGGACGTACTGATCGATCTAGATGAGCTGGGGCGAACTGACAACACCAAATGGGTGTGGGCGGGCGCCGGCGTCATCGAACCCGACCACACCCGCGCGCTGGTCGGCCTCTCCCCCGGCGGTTCGGACGCGTGCGTCGTGCGCGAATTCGACATGGCCACACGCGAATTCGTCGCCGGCGGGTTCGAACTGCCGGAGGCCAAGTCACAGATCGCCTGGGCCGACCCGGACACCGTGCTGGTAGGCACCGACTTCGGCGCCGACTCGCTCACCGAGTCCGGCTACCCACGCGTGATCAAGCGATGGCGACGGGGCAGCCCATTGGCCGACGCGGAGACCGTCTTCGAGGGCGCCCGCTCCGACGTCCGCGTCTCCGCGTCGGTGGATCGGACGCCGGGCTTCGAGCGCACCTTTCTGGGGCGGGCGCTCGACTTCTGGAACGAGGAGGTCTACGAGCTGCGGGGCGCGGAGCTGATGCGCATCGACGCCCCCACCGACGCGGGCCTGTCGATGCACCGCGAGTGGATCTTGATCGAGCTGCGCACGGATTGGTACGTCGGCACCGCGAGGTACGCCGCGGGTTCGCTGCTCGCGGCCGACTACGACGAATTCCTTGCGGGAACAGCCGAATTGCGCG
>NZ_JAOPWB010000070.1 GCF_025965855.1 Mycobacterium sp.
GGATGTGTTGGCGGCGCTGGGCGCGGGTGTTCTCGCTGAGTCTGGGCACACGCCCATACTAAACGAACACGATCACTTGCGCTATAGCTAGATCAAGCGTACGGTCACTTTCAAATAAACACGCGTAGGTTTGTTTGGGAGGCCAAGATGTCAGATGCGAGGGCTGCACGGATCGACCTGGCGCGTGCCCGCACGATCGTGGACCGGGCGATTGCGCACGCACGCAGCACCGATTTCCCGCCGATGACGGTGGCGGTGCTGGACGCTGCTCGAAGGTTGGTGGCCTTCGCGGGAGAAGACAGCTCGAGCCTGCTGCCTGAAGCGACTACTACCGCCCGGAGGGGTGAGCTGTGAGCGGTGCGTTCACGCATGACGACGCGTGCGATTGTGATGTTCTGGTCGTCGGCGGCGGCCTCGTCGGTTTGGCGGCGTCGATGTTTCTGGCGCAGCAGGGATTACGCGTGTGGGTGGTGGAGCGGCACGCCTCGACATCGAACCACCCAAAGTTCCGCGGTGTCAGCGCCCGAACGATGGAGTTGTATCGCTCCGCAGGCATCGAAGACGCGGTACGCGCGGCGGGCGAGAACCATTTCGGTGTGGCGATCGGCGACAACCTCTCCGGTGATTACGAGCAGGTACATCTACCGCTCGCGCTGGCCCGCCGAAACCGGCTGAGCCCTACTACGCATTACGCATGCGACCAGCACAGGATGGAACCCATTCTGTTGCAGCGCAGCGCCGAGTTGGGTGCCCAACTGTTCTATGGCTGCACAGCGGTCAACATCGAGCAGCACGAATCCGCAGTCACTGTAGACGCGGTGTGGTCTTCGTCAACGGTCGGCACGGCCCCGCCGGCTCCGCCACCGAGCAGGATCACCGCCCGCTATCTGGTGGCCGCCGACGGGGCCAGGGGATCGATTCGGACCAACCTGGGCATAGGCCGCCACGGTCAACCGATTCCAGGACGAGGTCTTAGCGTCTTGTTCGATGCCGACCTCGAGCCGGCGATGCGCGGACGTCGAATCAGCGCAATGGTCGCCCCGGCTGAGGGCGCCCTGTTGTTCGTCCGCAGCGACGCTCGCGAACACAACTGGTTCGCCTTGACCCCAAGAGCCGATTTGGATTCCATTGATCCGGATTCTGCTGCTACCGAAGCGATTCCGATGATCCGGTCTGCGGTCGGTGTAGCAGATCTCGACATAACTGTTCGCAGCGCGATGACCTGGAGTACCGGGGCCTTCGTCGCCGACCGCTACCGCGCCGGTCGTATCTTCCTGGTCGGCGACGCCGCCCATCTGATGCCGCCCTACGGTGGATTCGGCGGCAACACCGGAATCGCCGATGCGCACAACCTCGCCTGGAAACTGGCCGCGGTCTGTTCGGGAGAAGCCGGAGACGCCCTGCTTGACACGTACGAGTCCGAACGGCGACCGATCACCGAGTACACCCTGAAGCACGTGATGCTGCGCGCCGGGAACGGGATCGGCCAATTCTTTCGACAGTTCGACCAGTTCGATCCCAACGCGATCACGCTAGGTTTCCGCTACCCGATGGCGACAGCCATAGGTTTCGATCCCGAACTGCCCCTAGAAGACCCGGCCCAACCCACTGGCCAGCCCGGCACCCGCGTCTCGCACATCGCATTGAATGGGGCGGTGTCGAGCACCCTGGATCTGCTGGATCCGGGCGCGTTCACCTTCCTCGCCCCCGATGTGAGTTCCTACGCCTCCGCACTGCGAACCCATCCGATCGCGGGTGTGCGGCTGCGTGTGCTCCGCCGCCAAGAAATAGCTGACCAGCTGATGTGGGACAGGGTCTTTGCCACGCCCGCAACGGCGGGCCTGCTCGTCCGACCAGACGGCGTGATCTGCTGGCGCGCCGAATCCGCCCACTCAGCTCCGGCGCTCGCGGTGAACGGCGCCCGGGCACGTGCACTGCACCCGAGAACCTAGATCTTAGAAGGTGATTCGCCATGCCCACTGTGCGCCACGCCATCTGGGAACTGCTGCGCGCGCTGGGTGTGCGCACCGTGTTCGGCAACCCGGGATCAACCAAAAAAATGATGAAAGGGACACTACCGCAATGGAATTAGGCATTCACTTCATTAACTTCAATCTTGCGGGTGGCCAGCAGGCCCTCGGGCCGACCATGGCCGCCACCGCGCGGGCCGCCGAGCAGGGCGGCGCCACCATGTTCACCCTGGCCGACCACCTCTTTCAGATGGACACTCTGCTGGCCGCCGAAGATCCGTTTCTCGAGGGGTACACCTCGATGGGATTTCTGGCCGGGCAGACCGAGAAAATCACGCTGACCATGCTGGTCACCGGCGTCACATACCGCTACCCCGGAGTACTGGCCAAGACGGTAACCACCCTCGATGTGCTGTCGCAGGGCCGTTCCATGCTCGGCATCGGCGCCGCCTGGTACGACCGTGAACACGCCGGGATGGGCATACCGTTCCCTCCGATTGGTCAGCGGTTCGAGATGCTGGAGGAGACACTGCAGATCTGCGAGCAAATGTGGAGCGACAACAACGGGCCGTTCGAGGGTAAGCACTACCGACTCGCCGAAACGCTCTGTGTCCCGAAGCCGATTCAGCAGCCAGGGCCCCCGATCCTGATCGGCGGTGAAGGCGAGAAGAAGACGCTGAGGCTGGTCGCCCAGTACGCCGACGTGTGGAACATCAGCCTCGCCGCAGGACCCCTGGACCAAACGCGGCACAAGCTCGGCGTGTTGAACCGCCACTGCGACGACATCGGCCGTGACCCCGCAGACATCCGCAAGACGCTGGGCATCCTCGTCGATCCGCTCGCCGACGTGGACGGCTTCGTGTCGACGGCGGCCCAATACGCCGCACTCGGGTTCGATCTCGTCAACGTGATACCGCTGCCGCACATCACCGACCCCGTCGGCTTCGTCAGCCGCCTGGGCGACGAGGTCATTCCCGAACTCGCGCAGGTCAGTTGAACATCCGGCGGGATCGGCAGGTGTCGTCGGCACCGGCCAACAGGTGAAAGTTCAGGAGACGCAACTATGCCCATAAGAAGACCCGACATCGGTTGTATGCGCACGGTGTTAGTGATTGGGGCATTGCTCGGCGGCGGAGTCGCTGCGGCCATCCCAGCCCAGGCACAGGGGCCAGATGATTTCCTTGCTCACCTCAATAGCATCGGCATCGGCAACCGCGACGATAAGCACAACTCAGACCTGGTGGGGTTCGGCAACGTTCTCTGCTGGCGACTCTACGGCGGCGAAACGCCGGGCCAGATCACCGAAATGGTAATCACCAACTCCCGTTCCGGTGGCGGTCGGGAACTTACCCGCCAACAGGCCGAAGCCGCGGTGGGCTTTGCCGCATCCGACCTATGCCCGGATGCAGCACCGGCTGTGGGACTCCCCCGATGACGACGCGATGATCTACGACCGTGAACGAGAGGTATTCGCGGACCCATCGAAAGTGCGTGAGATCTTCCCGGGCGAGTTCTTCCGTTCGAGGGGCCGCGATTTCGTCGCGCCGTCGCACACCGGCTTCGACTTCTCGACGCTAGACCTCGATGACAACGTGGTCGATGCAGACATGCAAGGCGTTCGGGGCGGCCCAGAATGCGTCCATCTGTCCTGCGAGTTCAGCGTCGGGCCGCAACGTCGCCAAGTTGACGAATCTTTTGATGTCCCTGATGGTCTGGATATCGAAGTTCGAAACGCGGTTGGCGAACTCG
>NZ_JAOPWB010000117.1 GCF_025965855.1 Mycobacterium sp.
ACGCGCGGATCATGGCCTCGAACACCAGCCCGACCGCGTGCAGCGCCCGGACACCCTCGGCCAACCGGGCCCCGCCCGAGTGCCAGATGCCCACGATCGGGCTCTGTTCCTCGATGGCGGTGTCGTAGGCGTTGACGATGTGCGTGCAACCCTCGAGGCCCATGGCCCCGCCCATCACGGTCCCGTCCGTGCAGAACGCGATGGTGCGCAGACCATTCACGGTCCCCGCGGCGGCCAGCACGCCGGAGCGGTCACGCTCGTGCAGGAGTTCCACGCTGCCGTCGTCAAAGAAACTGCTCAGACGCAGCAACGGGTCCCGAGGGTCGAGCGACTCGCCAACCGACGCGGGGGCCATGATTGTCATCGCAGGTCTCCTGTTCCGAGTGTGCCCGGGCTATAGCGCGGGTTTAGTACCGCCCGAAGGCGATCGCCACGTTGTGACCACCGAATCCGAACGAGTTGTTGATCGCGTACTTGTAGTCGCCCGGCCGCGGCTTGCCCGCCACCACGTCCAAATCGATCTCTGGATCGAGGTTTATGAGATTCAGTGTCGGCGGGATCACCTGATCCCGCAACGCGAGCACGGTCAGGATCGATTCCACCGCCCCGACCGCACCAACCGAGTGGCCGAGCGCGGACTTGGGTGCGTACACCGCCGGCTTGTTGCTGCCCAGCGCTTTGTTGATGGCCTTGCCCTCGGCCACGTCGCCAACCTGTGTGCCGGTGGCATGGGCATTGACGTGGTCGATGTCGCCGGGGGTGAGGCCCGCGAGCTGGATCGCCCGGGTGATCGCGTGTCCGGCTCGCTCGCCGTTGGGATCCGGCGCCACCATGTGGAAGCCGTCCGAGGTGATGCTGGCCCCCATGATCCGGGCCAGGATGTTGGCGCCGCGAGCTTTGGCGCTCTCCTCGGTCTCGATCAACATGAGCGCTCCGGCCTCGCCGAACACGAAGCCGTCGCGGTCCTTGTCGAACGGGCGGCACGCACCGGCGGGGTCGTCGTTGTTGGTGGACATCACGATGCGCATCTGGGCGAACCCGGCGATCGGCACCGCCTCGATCCGCGTTTCCACGCCACCGCAGATCGCGGCGTCGGCCTCACCGAGCACAATCTGCTGCCAGGCACGGGCGATGCCCTCCGAACCGGATGCACACGCTGATATCGGCGTCATCACCCCGGCCTTGGCGTGCCGTTCCAGCCCCACGGCGGCGGCGGCGCCGTTGGGCATGTACTTCTGCACGACCAGCGGAGAGACCGACTTCATGCCGCGAGTGCGCAAGTCGTCGTAACTGAAGACGAGCTCCTCGGCCGAGCCAAGGCCGGTGCCGATGGACACCGCCAACCGGTTGGTGTCGATCTCGGGCGAGCCGGCGTTCTCCCAAAGGCGCCGGCTCAGAATGGTGGACATCCGCTGCAGGTAACCCATCCGGCGCAATTCGATCCGCGTCAGCTGGTGGTCGAACTCCTCCAACAGATGCCCGCCGATGCGGACCGGCAGGTCGAATTCCTCGACGAACGGGTCGTTGAGGGTACGGATCCCACTTTGGCAGTCAAGCAACAGCTTCCACGTCTTCTCCGCGTCGGTTGCGAGCGCGGTCGTCATGGCAACGCCGGTAACCACCACGTTCGGGAGCGCTTTACCCGTAACCAGCTCTGTCATGGCTTGTGCCTACGTTCCTTCCGTGCTCAGTAGCGCCCAAAGGCGAGCGCTACATTGTGGCCGCCGAACCCGAACGAGTTGTTGATCGCGTAACGGTATTCGCCGTAGCGGGGTTCGCCCGCGACCACGTCAAGGTCGATCTGGGGATCGGGGGTCTCGTAGTTCAAGGTGGGCGGTATGACGCCGTCCCGAAGGGTCAGTACCGTCAGGACGGATTCCAGCGCGCCGACCGCGCCGATGGAGTGGCCCAGCGCCGACTTCGGCGCATACACCGCGGCCCGCTCGCAACCGGCGACCCGAATTGCATTGGCCTCCGCGGAGTCACCGATCGGCGTCGCCGTCCCGTGCGCGTTCACGTGGTCAATGTCCTTGGCGGACAAGCCCGCCAGCTCCAGCGATCGTGTCATCGCCCGACCGGCACGCACGCCGTCCGCCGCGGGCGCCACCATGTGGAAGGCGTCCGAGGTGATACCGGCACCCAACAGCCGGGCCAGCGGCTTGGCGCCGCGGGCCTTGGCGTGCTCCTCGGTCTCGATGAGCATGAGCGCCCCGGCCTCGCCGAACACGAAGCCGTCGCGGTCCTTGTCGAACGGACGCGAGGCACGCTCGGGCTCGTCGTTGCGGGTCGACATGGCCCGCATCATCGAGAACGCCGCGATCGGCAGCGCCTCGATCGGGCCCTCCACGCCGCCGCAGACGGCGACGTCCGCATCGCCCATGACGATCTGGCGCCAGGCGTGGGCAATGGCCTCCGAGCCCGACGAGCAGGCCGACACCGGGGTCATCACCCCGGCGCGGGCCCCGAGCTGCAGACCCACCACCGCCGCGGCACCGTTGGGCATGATCATCTGAACGGCGAGTGGGGACACCTTGCGGGGCCCGCCCTCGTTCATCAGGTCGTAGCTCTCGATGACCCGCTCGGCGCCGCCCAGACCGGTGCCGACCACGACGGTGAAGCGGTCGGGATCGACCTCGGGGCTGCCCGCGGTCTCCCAAAGCTGACCGCTTATCAATTTGGCCAGCCGCTGGACGTAGGACATGCGGCGCAGGTCGAGCCTGCCCATGTGATTATCGACTGGCTCCTTGAGGTGTCCACCGATCTTGACGGGCAGGTCCCACTTGGTGATGAACTCGTCCTCGAGCACGCGGATGCCGCTCTCGCCGGCCAACAGACCCTTCCACGTGCTCTCGATGTCCGGCGCGATCGCTGTCGTCGCCGTGACGGCGGTTACCACAACGCTGGGGTAACCGCCATTGGCAGTGGAAGGCTTGGTCACTTGCTGTCCGCTTCCAGCCTCGCCTTGACGCTGGCAACAGCTTCGGGGTTCTCCGTCTCGAGCTTGGCGCGCAGCGCCGCGGCGGCCTCGGGGTCCTCTTCCTCGAGCTTCTGGATGTAGGCGACGACGTCACCGACGGTGCGCAGGCCGGCGAGGTCCTCGTCGGGGATCTTGACGCCGTACTTGTCCTCGGTCTGCACCGCGATCTCCACCATCGACAGCGAGTCGATGTCCAGGTCGTCGACGAACGACTTCTCCGGGGTGACCTCGGAGGGCTCGATACCGGTCACCTCTTCGATGATCTCGGCGATACCGGCAATAATTTCTTCCTGAGTGACGGCCACGGCCTATTCCCTTCGTAATATGTTGTGTGCAAATCGGATTGACGTTTGCAGTTGTTATTGTTCTGGCGTTAGCCGGCAAGTTAGAAGTTTGCCAACTCGTCCAGATCTGCGGGTGACTTCACGGCACGCGCCGTAACCCCCCGAAGCTCGCGTTTGGCGATGCCGGTGAGGGTCCCCGCCGGGGGAAACTCCACGATCGCCGTGACATTGTGCTCACGCAGCGTCTCGGTGCACAGGTCCCAGCGCACCGGCTGGGTCAGCTGGGCGACGAGCGTGTCCATCGCGGCCGCCGCCGAGGCGACGGGCTTTCCGTCGCGGTTGGACAGCAGCGTGGCGGTGGGCTCGGCGGTCGTGACGGCGGCCGCCGCAGCGGCGTACCCGTCCAGGGCCGGAGCCATGTACTTGGTGTGGAACGCCCCCGCCACACCGAGGGCGCGCACCCGCGCCCTGGCCGGCGGGTCCTCGGCGAGCTTCTCCAACGCGGCGAGCGGGCCCGCGGCGACGATCTGCCCGGGTGCATTGCGGTTGGCGGGGAACAGCTCGAGCTCCTCGAGGCGGCTCAGCACCTCGGCCTCATCGCCGCCGAGCACCGCGGACATGCCGGTGGGCTCGATGGCGCAGGCCTTGGCCATTTCGGCGCCGCGGGTGGCGGCCAGCGCGACGGCGTCATCGGCCGCGAGCACGCCGGCAATCGCGTAGGCGGCGATTTCCCCGACGGAGTGACCCGCAACGATGGATTCTGCGTCGGTGAGCAGGCCGCGCCTGCTGAGCTCCTGGACAGCGAGCAGCGTGGTCGCGACGACCAGGGGCTGCGTGACCGCGGTGTCGGTGATCTCCTCGGTCGACGCGGTGGTCCCGAGGCGCACCAGGTCCAGGCCGCTGGCTTTCGACCACAGGGCCAACTGGTCTGCGGCGCCTGGCAGCTCCAGCCACGGCGACAGCATCCCCTCCGTCTGCGCGCCCTGTCCGGGCGCAAGAAATGCAATCACGTGTCTAAGAGAACACTGTGGAAACGGTTTTGGCGGGTGTAACAGATTATGAACCTCGTCTTAGGTTTTTGTATACACCTTACAAAACGGCTCCGTAAGCTACGGTTTTGATACCGCGCCGCGATGTGTTGGCTGGATCACTATCGGTGCGACGCGCCCGGAATACCACTCCTGACCGGCAGGGGGACCGGTACCGCCGCCTTGCTGGCGACGCCGGACGGCTGCGCGGGATAGTTCAGCTGGCCCACCGTCGAAGCCACACGCAGCACATATGCATCGCGGGGCTGAGTGGGATCGCGCCCGGTGAAGTCGGTGATCCGCTTGAGCCGGTATCGCACGGTGTTTGGATGAACGAACAACTTTCTGGCACAAGCTTCAATCGCGCCGCCACAGTCTAAGTACGCGTCGAGCGTCTCGATCAGCGTGGGCCCGGCATCGGCCAGCGGCCCCATCACGTCGGTGTGTAACGCGACGATCGCCGACGCGTCGCCCATCAGGGCACGCTCGGGCAGCAGTTCCCGGGCCAGCACGGGCCGTGGCGCGCCGCGCCAGCCGCCGACGGCGTTCATGCCGGAGATGGCCTCGCTGGCGCTGTGGTAGGCCGCGGTCAGCATGGGCGCCGTGGGCCCGATGACCACCGGGCCGTTCGAGAACGCGCTCAGCAGATCACCCAGGAATTTATCGGTGAGTGATAACTGGCCGGAAACGATCGCCACCAGCCAGGTGCCGTGTACGTCGGTGAGCGCCGCCCGGCCGTGCTGCGCGGCGATGTCGCGGACGTCCTGGCTGGCCCGCTCGCTGCCGCCCTCGCCGTCCGCGCCGTCACGGCCGGGTGCCGGCGTTCCGACCACGACCGTCGCCGGCGCGGTGGTGTCCCAGTTCAGCGCTGCCGCGCGGGACAGCAGTTCGGGTCCGGTGTCGCCGCGGACCACGGCGTCAACGACGCTCGCCTCCATCCGGCTGTCCCAGGTGCCGCGCGCTTCGGCGGCGTTCGCGTAGGCCGACGCCGCCGTGAACGCCAGGTCGCGGCTGTACTTCAAGATGCCGACCGTCAGGGCGGTCAACTGTTCCTCGGAGCGGGCCACCAGCGGCACCGCTTCCTCGAAGAAGTCCATGGTGACGCGCGCCATGTCCACGCTGTGGCGTAGCGCGATGCGACGGGCGAGGTCCTGGGGCACCAGTTCGAAGGCCTGCGCGGTATAGCTGATGTTGCTGTGCGGGTCGTGCATCCACTCGACGAAGTTGTTGATGGCCGTCTGCACCACCAACGCCATGCTGGCCCGCTGCGACGCTTCCAGGTCGGCGAAGAACGGCAACCGCTCTCCCATCGCGTTGACAGCCTCGGTGGCCAGCCGCCCCGAGTACTGCTTCAAGCGCCGCAGCAGGGATTCGGGAACGGTGTCCAGCAGTTCGAGCGGTGACCTTGGATGCTTCGCAAACGGACCAGCGAAGGCGTTGTCATTCACGCCTAAAACCTACGCCACAATTCTGGAGCATTCCGCCAAAGATGCTCGCGTCGTGGCGGTGTGTCGCCGCCGCCGGGGTCAGGCCACCCCGGGGTCGGAGGTCTGCTCGGGCGCGGCCTGCACGTCGTCGATGCGGTACTGGCGGGCGGCCGCGACCGGCACCGACGGATCGATTTCACCGTCGCGCGCCAACGCCTCGAGCACCGCGACGACCTGCGACTCGGCGTCGGTGTTGAAGAAGCGCCGCGCGGCGGGCCGGGTGTCGGAGAAGCCGAACCCGTCGGTGCCCAGCGTGACGAAGGTGCCCGGCACCCAGGGCCGGATCTGCTCGGGCACGGCGCGCATCCAGTCCGATACGGCGATCACCGGGCCGCCGGCGTCCGCGAGCGCCCGGGTCACGTACGGGGTCCCGGCCGGTTGGTCCGGGTGGCGCAGCCTGGCCTTCTCGACGCAGACGCCATCGCGGTTCAATTCGCCCCAGCTGGTCACCGACCACACGTCCGCGGCGACGTCCCACTCGGCGGCCAGCATCTCGGCCGCCCGCAGCGCCGACGGCATGGCAACCCCGGAGGCGAGAAGCTGCGCCTTGTTCGCCCGTTGTTCGGGAGCGGCCCGGTAGCGGTAGATGCCGCGCAGCACGCCCTCCGGATCGAAGTTGTCCGGCTCCGGCGGCTGCGCGTACGGCTCGTTGTAGACGGTGATGTAGAAGAACACGTTCTCCGGGTTCTCCCCGAACATGCGGGCCAGCCCGCTCTCCACGATGTAGGCGATCTCGAAGGCGAACGCCGGGTCGTAGGACACCACCGCCGGATTCGTGGCGGCCAGCAGCAACGAGTGCCCGTCGGCGTGCTGGAGGCCCTCCCCGGTCAGCGTGGTGCGCCCCGCGGTGGCACCCAGCAGGAAGCCGCGCGCCATCTGGTCGGCGGCGGCCCACAGTCCGTCGCCGGTGCGCTGGAACCCGAACATGGAATAGAAGATGTAGATGGGGATCATCGGCTCGTTGTGCGTCGCATACGACGTGCCGGCCGCGGTGAACGAGCCCACCGACCCCGCTTCGTTGATGCCCTCGTGCAGGATCTGGCCGACCTCGCTTTCCTTGTAGGCCAGCATCAGGTCGGCGTCGACGGCGGTGTACAGCTGGCCAAGCCGGTTGTAGATCTTCAACGACGGGAACCACGAGTCCATCCCGAAGGTGCGCGCCTCATCGGGAATGATCGGCACGATCCGCGGCCCAACCTCCCTGTGCCGCAACACTTCCTTGAACGTTCGCACCGTCGCCATGGTGGTGGCGACCTCCTGGTGTCCCGATCCCTTCTTCAGCGCGGCGTAGGTGTCGCGGCCGGGAAGCGTCAGCGCCCGGGCCTTGGTCCGGCGTTCCGGGACGAACCCCCCCAACGCGCGGCGCCGGTCGAGCAGGTAGCGGATCTCCGGGGCGTCCGGGCCGGGGTGATAGTAGGGCGGCAGGTAGGGATCCTCCTCCAGCTGAGCGTCGTCGATCGGGATCCGGATGGCATCGCGGAAGTCCTTGAGGTCTTGCAGCGCAAGCTTTTTCATCTGATGGGTGGCGTTGCGGCCCTGGAAGTGCGCGCCCAGCGAGTAGCCCTTGATGGTCTTGGCCAGGATCACCGTCGGCTGTCCCTTGTGGTCGACGGCGGCGCGGTAGGCGGCGTAGACCTTGCGGTAGTCGTGGCCGCCACGCTTGAGGTTCCAGATCTCCGAGTCGGTCATCTGCTCGACCAGCGCCTTGGTGCGCGGATCGCGACCGAAGAAGTGGTCACGCACGTAGGCCCCGTCGTTGGCCTTGTAGGTCTGGTAGTCGCCGTCGGGCGTGGTGTTCATCAGGTTGACCAGCGCGCCGTCCTTGTCGGCGTGCAGCAGGGCGTCCCACTCGCGGCCCCAGACCACCTTGATGACGTTCCAGCCGGCGCCGCGGAAGAACGACTCCAGCTCCTGGATGATCTTTCCGTTGCCGCGCACCGGGCCGTCGAGGCGCTGCAGGTTGCAGTTGATCACGAAGGTCAGGTTGTCCAGGCCCTCGAGCGCCCCGACGTGCGCCAGGCCGCGGCTCTCCGGCTCGTCCATCTCGCCGTCGCCCAGGAAGCACCACACGTGTTGGTCGGAGGTGTCCCTGATGCCGCGGTCGTGCAGGTAGTGGTTGAACCGCGCCTGATAGATGGCGTTGAGCGCGCCCAGGCCCATCGACACGGTGGGGAATTCCCAGAAGTCGGGCATCAGACGCGGGTGCGGGTAGGAGGGCAGCCCGCCGCCGGCGTGGCTGTGCTCCTGGCGGAAGCCGTCGAGCTCGTATGCGCTCAGCCGGCCCTCGAGGAAGGCGCGGGCGTAGATGCCGGGGGAGGCGTGGCCCTGGATGAAGACCTGGTCCCCGCCGCCGGGATGCGACTTGCCGCGGAAGAAGTGGTTGAAGCCGACCTCGTACAGCGCCGCCGACGAGGCGTAGGTCGAAATGTGGCCGCCCACACCGATTCCCGGGCGCTGGGCGCGGTGCACCATGATAGCGGCGTTCCATCGGATCCACGCCCTGTAGCGGCGTTCGACGTCCTCGTCGCCGGGGAACCACGGTTCGAGTTCGGTCGGGATGGTGTTGACGTAGTCGGTCGACGTCAGCGCCGGGATGGCCACCCGCTGCTCGCCCGCGCGTTCCAGCAGCCGCAGCATCAGGTAGCGCGCCCGCGCCGGCCCTGAGCGCTCCAGCAGTTCGTCGAAGGACTCGAGCCATTCCGACGTCTCATCGGGGTCGATGTCGGGCAGATAGGACGCCACACCTTCGCGGATCACCCGAACGCGGTCCGGTTCGCTTGCGCTGCTTTGGGTTTTGGCCAGATCGTGGCGCGCGAACTCGGTGGTCAACTTCCGCTCCTGTAGTCGGCGGGGCAACGGCTTGCGTTGTGTCTCCCTATCGTGCCGCACCGACGTTCCGGGCGGGTAGCCGCGGTGAGAATCGGGACCCGGTAACGTCAGCGATCGTGCTCATCGGATGGCGTGCCGTCCCTCGCATGCACCCGGGGGAGATCCCCAAGCGAGGCGCGCTGGCGCTCGGCTGTGTCGCGGCGGTGATCATGGGGATTGTGGGGTGTACCACCGTCACCAAGGGCACCGCCACGCCCGATACGAATGTCGCCCCGGCCTACCGGCAGTCGGTGTCCGCGTCGGTGTCGGCCTCGTCGGCGACGTCGCGCGTCCGCGAGTCGCAGCGACAGCAGTCGCTGACGACCAGGGCGGTGCGCACCTCGTGCGACACGCTGGCCACCTCCGCCAAGGACGCGATCGACAGGGTGAACGACTACGTCTCGGCGTTCAATGCCGGCCGCAGCACCGGCCCTGCCGAAGGCCCGGCGATCGGCGCGCTCAACGACAGCGCCACCACGGTCTCCAACAGCTTCAGCGACGCACTGTCGCAGCAGCTGCGGGACGCGTTCAACGCCTATGTCGACGCGGCGCGCGGGGTGGCCAACGCCATCGGCACGCACGCGTCGATATCGGAGTTCAACCGGCGCGTCGACCAGCTCAACGACACCAAGACGAAGGCGCTGAAACTCTGCCTGGCATCCTTCTGAGGCGCCTGACGAGGCACGGGTATAGACCGCGTTCTGGCTGTGCGACGATAATTCCCATCGCACGGCGCGCAAATAGCTTGCGGACAGATGTAGGAGGCTCCACGGTGGTCGCGGCGGATGACGCCCCGAGCTACGCTCGCAAACTGGGCATCCAACGAGACCATGTCGTCCAGGAATGGGGCTGGGACGAGGACACCGACGACGGCATCCGCGTCGCGGTCGAGGAGGCCTGCGGCAGCGAGTTGCTCGACGAGGACAGCGACGAGGTGATCGACGTCGTGCTGCTGTGGTGGCGCGACGGGGACGGTGACCTGGTGGACACGCTGATGGACGCGATCGGCCCGCTGGCCGAGGACGGCGTGATCTGGGTGCTGACGCCCAAGACCGGCAAGCCCGGTCACGTGCTGCCCGCCGAGATCGCGGAGGCGGCCCCCACCGCCGGCCTGATGCCGACGTCGTCGGTCAACCTCGGCGACTGGAGCGCCAGCCGGCTGGTACAGCCCAAGTCGCGAACCGGGAAGCGTTGATGCTGCCCGTCGGCACCACGGCCCCCGACTTCACCTTGCGCGATCAGGATCAGCAGCCCGTCACCCTGAGCTCCTATCGCGGGGCCAAGGACGTCCTGTTGGTGTTCTTCCCGCTGGCATTCACCGGGATCTGCCAGGGTGAGCTGGATCTGCTGCGCGACCACCTGCCGGAATTCGAAAACGACCACAGCGTGGCGTTGGCGATCTCGGTGGGGCCACCGCCCACGCACAAGATCTGGGCCCTCGAGAGCGGGTTCATGTTTCCCGTGCTGTCGGATTTCTGGCCGCACGGCCAGGTCAGCCAGGCCTATGGCGTGTTCAACTCCGACGCCGGCTACCCCAATCGCGGTACCTACGTCATCGATCGGTCCGGGATCATCCGGTTCGCCGAGATGAAAGGGCCCGGTGAGGCCCGCGACCAGCGGCTGTGGACTGACGCGCTGGCGGCTCTGAGGGCTTGAATGTTTTGGGTGCTCCGCCTCCGGGCGTGTAGCCTGCGGCGGGCATGGGGCGCGTAGCTCAGTGGTAGAGCTCTGGTTTTACACACCAGCGGTCGGCGGTTCGATACCGTCCGCGCCCACCGGTGTTTCCCAGGTCAAACGGGGTAACTGCCATGACGGTCAACCCCCGCTGTGCCAATGGTCAACCCCCCGCTGTGCCGTAATGTGCCAAACGGGTCAGCCGCTCAGCCGCTCAGTGGTAGCAACGGTCCCGCCTGGGGTGCCTGGGTCGCTGCCACATCAGTTGGAACTCGGTTTCACCGGTCAGTTACAACCCGATGAGCTACCACAACGGTTCGATCTGGCCGCACGACACGGTTATCGCGGTGGCTGGGTTGCTGCGTTATCGGCACATACCGGGCGCCGTGGCGCTCGCGGAGCGGCTTTGCTCGACGCGGCCGAGGCGTTCGGAGGGCGGCTGCCCGAGCTGTACTGCGGGTTACCCCGGTCGCAGTTCTCCTCGCCGGTGCCGTACCCAACTTCGTGCTCGCCGCAGGGCGTGGGCGAGCGCTGCGCCGTGCTGCTGCTGCGGTCGTTCCTCGGGCTGGACCACCACGTGCCACACAAGAAGGTCACCGTCTGCCCGCAACTGCCGACGGCGTGGGACAGGGTCACCCTGACCGATCTACGACTCGGCGCCATCACGGTGCACTTCGACGCCGAGGGCAAGATAGTGAAGACCCTCGGCGTGCCCGACGACTGGCACCTGCTGACGCCGGCGAAGTGACCCGCGTTTACGCCTATCGTGTGTTTGCGCGCCACGAACCGGTCCTGGGCGGCTCCGCTCGAGCGGCCGCTCTTTGGAATCCCGATAGTAGATCCGCCCATTGACATCAACAGGGCTCGGTGTGGGGGAGGGCCGGTGGAGGCACCTGGTTGGGTATCCCGAGTTTGACGACCGTCGGAGGAGTTGGGCCGGCCATCAAGAACAGTCACCGCTCTGTCGCTCGGAAATATGGCAGCGGTTAAGTCCCCCGAAGCGGCGTCGACCACCCGGCTGGTCAGGTCATGTACCGCCGGCACAGGACAAGCCGCCCACGCTCGTCCCGCGAGGGTGGGGACCGACGGCCGCGACGCGACGACAATCGCATCGGAGGTACAAAGCGTGGAGGTCG
>NZ_JAOPWB010000151.1 GCF_025965855.1 Mycobacterium sp.
GCGATGTTCATCGACGACGACCACATCTTGCGAGCCTCGTCCTCAACGGTCTGCGCGTGGACCTCAAAACGTCCCGCCATCGCCCGCATCTGATGCGGGTCAGTCATAAAACGTGTAGCCATGTTGCTTTCTCCTGTCTCGAAGCCTTCAGTTTGTCGAAGTCTTGTTAGTTTGTGGTCGATGCGTTGGTAGCCGCATCACGGACAGATTACGACCTACCGGTTAATTGCTCGCCTCAAATGGGTGACATATCCTTCCTTTTTCCGCCCTTTTCTCGCGTCAGACGACAACCTGCTTGGGCATGACGATCGGCTTGAACCCATACCGCGGCCCGGCGCCGTAGCCGGCCGCGCCCTTGGCCGCCCCTGCCATTCCGGGCATGCCGGGCATCGCCGCGACGGGCTCGCCCTCGGCGGCTGCGGTCCAACCCGAGCCCTCCAGGGGAGCGGTCGACGAGGCCAATGTCGCGGGGGCCGCCGAAGACCAGCTGGCCGGCACCGAGAGGCCACCGACCGCGGAGGCTTCGCCCAGAGCGCCCGACGCTCCGCCGCCCATAACACTGTTCACCAGGGCACCTTCCCCGATGACCGCACCGCCGGCGAGCGGTGTGACGTCGCTGGCGGTGGCGGCGGCCGCCGGCGTGGCGGCCGCAAGCGTGTGCCCCAGCGACACCCCGGTCGGGATGGCGTTCATCGTGAACCAGGCCCCGGTGTTGACCGCGCCATTAATGGCATTGAAGACCGACGGAGTGCCGAGGAAGCCGTCAACCGACTGCAGAAGGCTACTGCTGATCCCAAAGGTTCCGGCGAAGTTGATGGGGTTGGGCCCATTAATCAACGGGGGCCCGAAGACAAACGCGTCCGCCAACGTCTGGGCGGGGGTCGCCGCGTTGGTGACCGCGGCGGCTTGCAGGCCCGGGGCAGCCGGGTTGGGGGTCGACGTCAGCGGCGCTACCGGCTGAAGCACCGAGGCGGCCGTCGAGGCGCCCTGGTACGTGGCCATCATGATGGCGTCTTGGACCCACATTTCGGCGTATTGCACCTCGGTGGCCATGATTGCTGGCGTGTTGATGCCCAGGAAGTTCGTCGCGACCAGCGTCGCCAGCAACGACCTATTGGCAGCGATCACCGGCGGTGGGACCGTCGCCCCGAACGCCGCCTCATAAGCGGCAGCCGACGCCATGGCCTGGGTGCCCGCCTGCTCGAGCGCCGCCGCCGAGGTCGTCAGCCATGACACGATGGGCTGGGCTGCGGTCGCTGCTGCTGCCGACCCCGGACCCGTCCATTGCTCGGTGGTCAGGGTCGAGACTAGCGACTCCCACTGGGTCGCTGTGGTGCTCAGCTCGGCGGCCAGGTTGTTGTAAGCCGTCGCTGCGGCCATGAGCGGTCCTGCGCCGGCACCGGCGTACATGAGCGCCGAGGTAATGTCCGGGGGTACACCCGCGAAATCGAAACCTAGAACCATTTCTGTATCCCGTTCCCTTCGTCCCGAGTTTTGCTTTTAGTTGACTGTGTGACCGCGTATGAACTCACTCCTTAGACGGCCTGCGGCTTCGGCATGACGATGGGCTTGACGCCGTAGCGCGGGGCACCGAAGCCGGCGCTGTTGCGGGCGGCCCCGCCCAAACCCGGCATGCCCGGGACGATCGTCCCCGGGCCGCCCTGCGGCGCGGCGCCGGTCCAGCCCACGGTTTGGACGGCGGTGACGGGGCTCGCCCCGGGCGTGAAGGTGCCGGCCCAACTCGGCGGCACCGACAACTTGCCGACCATCGTCGCCTGGCCCAAGCCCCCGACCGGCATCGCGGCCATGCCCATGCCCCCGGCCGGACCCGTCGTGCCCACGGTATCCGCGACGCCCGCGGCCGCGACGTCGGAAGCGGCGTCGGCCGGCCCGCTGGGGAGCAGGCCGCCACCGGCCATCCCGAGCAGGTCGGAACCTGCGGAGGCCCAGTTGCCGCCACCGATATTGAGGATGTTGCCAGCATTGCCCGAGAGGCTGAACGGGCCACCGAGACCAGGGCTGTAGTTGCCGGTTCCGCCGAGGAGATACTGGACGACGTCAAGAGGATTGTTGCCGCCGAGAGCCGTCACGGCCGCGTTGGCGGCCTCGGTGCTGCTGTAGGTGCCGGAGCTGAGCCCCAGGGTGCTCGCATACTGTTGCTGAATAGTCTGAGCCTCCGCGGCGATCTGCTGATACATTGCGCCGTACGCCGCGAAAATCCCCGCCTGCTGGGCAGATACCGGGTCGGAGGCTGCCGGAATGATCGTCGTGATCGGTTCCGCCGCGCCCGCGTTTTGGGCAGTCAATGAAGTCGTGATCGCCGCAAGTTGCGCCGAGACGGCGAGCAACTCTTCGGGTATTGCTGTCAGAAAAGACATCTTCTTCTCCTAGTGTTCGGAAAATGTCCATCCACGTGCGGTGGATCGACTCTGTGCGTTGGCGTAACGGCGCTGTGCGACTGGCAAAAGGCTAACGAGCCGTGACTCCACAGTCCCTACGGAAAAGGCCAGGGTGACGGGCGTTTACGGCTTCTTAACGAACGTGTCGACAGTTTTAACGATGTCCTGCCGGGCGACATAGCGCTGTCATCTGAGATCCGCCCGCAAAGCGGCGAATGGGGTGCGGCGGGCGCATCTTAGGCGAAGCGCGGCCAAAGCGCATCTTCGAGATTTCGACTATTTCGGGTCGTATCCGACGCCCCGAGACCGGGGCCGGCGCGCTACATTCGCCGCCGAGCCCCCATAGCCCAATTGGCAGAGGCAGCGGACTTAAAATCCGTCCAGTGTCGGTTCGAGTCCGACTGGGGGCACCGTATTTGCGCTGGTCAAGACGATATTGGACGGTGGTCCACTCGGCTGAGGGGACTTCGTGTATGCAGCGTGTACGCAGGCTGGCGCGAGCTTGCGGAGCTCGCTAACTCGCACACGTGTTCGGAAGCGACACGCACCGCAACACGCCGAGCAGTGCTGGGGCGCCGCCATAGGCTGGTACGCATGGCGGGGCAACGATTGTCGCAGCGCAGAGGACGGGCTCAACCGGACGGCCCGTACGAGGGTGTGCCCGAGCATCTCGTGAACCGACTCTTGAAATGGTTCGACAACACGCTGAGGCCATATCAGAACCGCCAGATTAATGAGCAGAAGCTTCTTGAGATAGCGGGTTTCATGCGCGCACCGGTCGAACCGGATTGGCGGGCAGAGACCGTGCTGCAGCATCCTTTTGGGAGGTGCCCAAAAGGATGAGGACTATTTCCTCGACCTGATCGATGGCACCCGGAGCTACGGGAGACTTGGGCGAACGCCTTCGGCCGCAACGGCGACCCCTCCGACGTATGGGACCATGCCATAAAAGCTGTTGAAGACGTGTTGATTCCGGAGATGCCGAACAACGGCAACGCGACCTTGGGGAACGTCGTAGGTGAACTTGCCGGGCAGAACCGCGCGCAGTGGAGATTGGTACTGCCGGGGAACAACCAGGATCACGATGTCGCGCACCTCGTCGCAATACTTCGTCTGATATGGCCCAACCACGACCGGCATGGCGGCTCAACACCGAAGCGAACGCCCTCAGGGCAGGAGGCGCAGGCTGTTGTCACTCTTGCGGCGACCATAGTCCAGTGGCATCGGGAGGGGTGGGTGGTTCAGAAGCGATGACTTGAATCGCTTTCTATCTCCTATCTCGCACACCTTCGATACCGGCCGCAAATTATGCACGTGTGCACATCTGTGGTGGTGTGGCTCAACCGGCGACGGCGGGAACTGTTGGCGGTCGCGTCGCCGCCGCCGGGAGCCAGGCAACCGGTCGCGGGCACTCGAAGGGGCGCACCCGCGACCGGGCCGTTCGGGCGCCTCGCGTGGCCGTAGCCAGATGCGCGGCGGTTACCGGGCAATCTGCTCGCCGGGGTTACCCGGCACGTCTCGACCGCTCGGCGGGTCGACCATGCTGGGCGCTTTACCCCGATACATGCCGCGCTCGGAGGGTGGGGCGTACTCCTTGCCCGGCGGCACCATGCCGCTACCGAAGCCCTATTCGGTCTCGTCGCGCCAACGCTTATCGCGAGCGAGCCGGGTGGGGTCCTGCGGTCTGGGCACTGGTTGACTTCTGAGGGCATCTCAGCGCCAAAAGCATTCGGAAACACACGATTTCGGCTGGTTGCACGGATCTGCTCATGTCGTCACTCTGGTGGAACGCCCGCAGGAACGGCCTGCGGACACCACGCCGAGGAGGCAACAAGATGACGACGATGGATGAGCGGGCGATGGCCACCGATGTCGACGTGTCGATCCGGCCGAGCAAGGAGTGGGCGCTCCTGTACAAGCAGAAGCAGCTGGCCAAGGCCTGACCCGTGCGCCATGTCCTCGCAGGCCCATGATCCACCCTGAGATCGGGCCTGAGGAGGGGAAGCGGTCCACGTCGTTTGTGCCTAATGCTCATAGGCATGAGTAGCACCGACAACGCGCGGCGCGACCGTCTCGATGAGCGCTCGTTTCGTCTGGGCGCCGGGTTCAAG
>NZ_JAOPWB010000184.1 GCF_025965855.1 Mycobacterium sp.
TCGACTCCGGGCAGCACGAAATGCTCAACTGGTTCTGCCTGACCGGAGCGGTCGACGAACTCGGCCTGGAACTTTCGTGGTCAGACCTCGTCACCACCGATGTCTTCAACTCCAACAAATGTTTTGCGGTGTTCAAGGAAGGAGGCTCGCGATGACAGCAGCCGTCGCAGGAATCGCGTTAGAGCCACGCACCATCGATGCCGGAGGAATCCAAACCAGCTACCTCGAGGCGGGTGCCGGCGACCCGGTCGTCATGCTGCACGGCTCGGGTCCCGGGGTGTCGGCGATGGCCAACTGGCAGGACAACATCGGAACGTTGTCGCAGCGGTTCCGCGTGCTCGCTCCGGACATCGTCGGTTTCGGCGCCACCGAGCGGCCCGATGACGTTGTCTATTCGCTACGCACCTGGACCGACCACGTCTGGGCCTTTCTGGACGCACACCACATCGAGAAAGCCGCGATCGTCGGCAACTCGCTGGGCGGGCGCGTCGCGCTGCAGATGGCCACCGACCGGCCGGACCGGATCACCAAGATGGTGCTGATGGGCGCGCCGGGCGTCGGCATGACGCTTACCGAAGGTCTTGCCGCGCTGCGCGCCTACCAGCCGTCTCATGACGCGATGCGGGATCTGCTGCGCAACTACTTCGCGGTCGATCCGACAATGATCACCGACGACCTCGTCGCGATCCGGTATGAGGCCAGCGTCGCCGACGGCGCCTACGAGGCATACCGCGCTATGTTCTTCGATCCGCGGCACGCCGGATCCGAGCTCGGTATCACCGAGGACGAGGTGCGTGCCATCACCACACCGGCGCTGCTCGTGCACGGCCGGGAGGACAAGGTGGTCCCCATGCACGTTTCGGTAACGATGCTGGGGCTGCTACCCAAAGCCGATCTGCATGTGTTCAGTGCCTGCGGACATTGGACCCAGATCGAGCGCGCCGACGAGTTCTGCGCGCTGGTCGCCGATTACCTGGCCCGGCCATGAGCACCGGTGTCGAGCCGTGGGTTACCCAAGTAACCGAAGCAGCGGCACAGCAGCCGATCGTCGTCGACGACCCCGCGGCCCAACGGTTTCGGGTGCACCGCTCGGCGATGACCTCACCCGCGATACACCGAGCCGAGGTCGATCGGATCTACGGCAAGTCGTGGCTGTATGTCGGCCACGAGTCGGAGATCCCACAGCCGGGTGACTTCGTTCGGCGGCCGGTCGGCGGGCGGCCGATCTTCATGGTCCGCGGCGTGAACACCGGCAACGTCAACGTGTTCCACAACACCTGCACGCACCGCGGCGCCTTGGTGTGCCGCCAGGACTCCGGCAATTCCAAAGTTTTCCAGTGCTTCTACCATGCGTGGACCTTCGACTCCGAGGGCCGGCTCAAGGGCGTGCCCGACCGCGACGCGTACGCCGGCGGGGTGAACTTCGATGAGCTGGGACTGAAGCGGGTGGCGCGGGTGGAGTCCCACCGGGGATTCGTGTTCGCCAGCTTCGATTCCGGCATCGTCGACCTGCAGACGTATCTCGCCGGTGCCAAGGACTACATCGATCTCGTTATCGACGGCTGCGGCGGGTCGGTCGAGATAGTCCGCGGCACCAACCAGTACAGCTTCGGCGCCAACTGGAAGCTGTTGGTGGAGAACAGTTTCGACGGCTACCACGCCGAGTCCACGCACGACACGTACTTCAAGTACCTGGTGTCGATCGGTACCGACCTGCGCGGGGGTGTGAGCGGCCGAGCGGTCGACTTGGGCAACGGTCACGCCGTGATCGAGTACAGTTCCCCGTGGGGACGTCCGGTTGCCAAATGGGAGCCGCTGTTCGGTGCGGACGCCCGCCCCGAAATAGACCGGCTGCACGCGGATCTGGTCGCCCGCCACGGCGAGCAGCGCGCGCACGCCATGGCCGAAGTGAACCGCAACCTGCTCATCTACCCCAATCTGATCATCAACGACATCATGGCCGTGACGGTGCGCACCTTCTATCCGCCCACGCCCGAGGCCGTCGACGTCACCGCGTGGGCATTAGCTCCCAGCAACGAGTTGGCCTCCCTGCGTCACCGTCGGCTCGACAGCTTCCTGACTTTTTTGGGCCCGGGCGGCTTTGCCACTCCCGACGACCTGGAGGCGTTGGAGTCCTGCCAGCAGGGCTTCATCAGCGGCGGCGTCGAATGGAACGATATCTCCCGCGGCATGGGTCGCTCGCCGATGGCCAACGACGAAGAACAGATGCGGGTGTTCTGGCGGCGCTGGCAACACCAGATGGGCGCCGCGGCGGACCTGGCGGGTGCCCAATGACTGCGATGGCAGCTGAGCGGCAGGCGATCTCCAGGCAGCAGGTCGAGGACTTCCTCTATGCCGAGGCGGCATCGCTCGACGCGTGGCAACTAGACGATTGGCTGCTGTTGTTCGATGAAGATGCCAAGTACGAAGTGCCCTGCAACGACGCGGTCGACGGCGACCCCGACCACGACCTGATGCTCATCGACGACAATTACACGCGCCTAGCGGCCAGGGTCGAACGGCTCAACAGCCGGCGCGCACATCGCGAATACCCGCATTCCCGGACCAACCATCAGGTGTTCAACGTTCGGGTGCACGACGTGTCAGCCGAAGAGTTATCGGTGACCGCGTCATTCACGGTGTGGCGATTCCGAGCGGGACGCACTAGTTGCTATGTCGGCCGGTATCGCTACCGACTGCGCCGCAGCCACGGCGGCTTCCGGATCGCCGCCAAGCGCGCGGAACTGGATATGACGGACCTCCGTTCCGTCGGCGATGTGGCGATCATTCTGTGAGCGGCACGCTGAGCAGGCGGACGGCGATCGTCACCGGCGCCGCATCAGGCATCGGCCTGGCTATCGCCGCGCGGCTGATCCATGATGGTGCAGCAGTTTTCGCGGCGGTCCGCAACAAGGAAGACCTGCAACGCGTGTACGAGCATGCGGCCATCGCCGGCGGCTTCGTCGGTGAACTCCACCAGTCCGGAGCGGCCGACGACCTGGTGGCGACGGCGGTCGAGGCGCTCGGCCATGTCGACGTTCTAGTCAACAATGCCGGCGGCGGCGTGATCTTGCCAACGCTCGAGCACACGGAGGATTCACTGCGAGCCACCGTCGACAACAACCTGTGGACAACGATCTACTGCGTGCGAGCGGTGCTGCCGCACATGATGTCTCGAGGCCACGGCCGCATCGTCAACATCGGCGCCGACTCGGTTCGCACCGGGCTGATGGATCACGCCATGTACAACGCCGCAAAAGGTGGGGTCCACGCTATGGTCACCGGGCTGGCCCGCGAATTCGCCACCTCCGGTATCACGGCGAACGCCGTGGCGCCGTCCTACGTGCGCACACCCGAACTGGCCGAGCTGCTCGAATCCGGCCAGGCACCATCGCGTCTGCAGAGTGTCGTGGAGGAGGGAACCGGCATTGTGCCGCTCGGACGGCCGGGCGATCCGGCCGAGGTCGCGGCGGTTGTGGCGTTCCTTGCCGGCCAGGACAGCCGGTTCATCACCGGGCAAACGATTTACGTCAACGGCGGCAGCAGCATGGGCTGACGGCCATTTCAACCACATCTGAATGACCAAAATCCGATGACCCTTACCACCGCTGGTCTGCGCGCGGCCGCGGACCGCTGATCGCGGCCGCCGCCGGGCCGCTGCAATGCGAGCCGCTCGTTTTGCTCACTGCGGCCCGCAGCCCGAAAAACCTCCCGTTCGGGGGACGAGCCGGCGACCGGTTCGGCGCTACCGTAGGCAACCCGCCGAAGACCGGTCCGTAGTGAAAGGACGTTGGCTATGACCGCCACAACCACCGACCTCGTCGCCTACCCGGGCCGCTATTTCGCCGCTTGGAATCAGCGTGACCTGGCCACCGCCTTGACCGTGATCGCTGAGGCAGTGCATTGGGAGGACCCATCGCTGCCCGCCCCGATCACCGACCACCAGCAGGCCGGCGGTTTCTTCACCGCGGCGTGGTCAGGATTCCCGGATCTCGCCTTTCACCCTGTCGGTGAGCCGCTCGTCGATGTCGTCAATCGCCGAGTGTCGCAGGAATGGCGCATGGTCGGCACTCACTCCGGCGAGGGATTCCCGCCAGGAATCGCGCCCACCGGGCGCGGATTCGACATCCCAGGATTCGACGTCTGGCAGGTCGACGACAATGGCCGGGCCGTCTCGGTACACGCCTATTGGAATGTCGGCACGCTACTGAGCCAACTCGGCCTGAGCTGAGCACGCGCTGATCAGAATCGTTTCCGCTCAGACCCGCAACGCGATGCTGGACTGGCCGATTACGCTGTCGGTGGCCGTCTCAAGCCCGACACCGGCCGTGCCCCCGAGAACCGCAACGCTGCGGTCGGCGAAGGACCGCGCAGGGATCACGGCACCTCGTCGAGGATCGCAGGAAGCGAGGACCGGTGGAACCCGTCGAAGGCCACATTGTTCTTGGCCGGCTGCAGATCCCACCATCCACGGCGCGCGTTCGGTGCTCCCCCGTCGATGCGGATGCAGGAGCCGGTGATATAGCTCGCCGCCGGCGACAGTAGATAGACAATCGCCGCTGAGACTTCGGCTTCTGTTCCGAATCGCTGCAACGGGATACCTGGCGTCAGGTCGTTACGAATAAACGCCGTGTCCTTGTCCTCGTAGGTGTCCAGACCCTGCGATGCGATCGATCCGGGGGCGACGGTGTTGACACGGACACCGGATTCGGCCCATTCGGTCGCCGCGCACTCGCTCAGCGTCAGCATTCCGCCGCGCGCCGCCGCGGAATGAGAGAAATGCGGCCACCCGTGCCAGATGTCGGCGATCATGTTGACGATCGCGCCGCCTTGATCGATCATCCACCGGTTGTAGACCTCGCGCATGACGATGAATCCACCGGTCAGATTGCTTCTGACCACGGCCTCGAACCCCTTTGTCGAGATCGTCTTCATCGGAGCGCGATATTGGCCGCCCGCGTTGTTCACCAGGCCGTCGATGCGGCCGTGGTCCGTCAGCACCCGCTCGATGGCGGCAATGACCGCGTGTTCATCGCGAATGTCGGCGACATGGGCGGAAATCGAACCACCGTCGGATGCGATCTCACAGCGCACACGCTCGAGTTTGTCCTCGTTGCGCCCGACGATCGCGACATGCGCACCGAGAGATGCCAACTCATGGGCGGTGCAACGCCCTATACCGCTGCCGCCGCCGGTGATGACGACGATGTGCTCACGAAATAGGTCGCGACGGTAGATCGAGTTGTATGACATGTGTTCCGTCCTGGGCTCGTCAGTGGCGTTCGGAGCTTGTCGTTACCCGGTCGGCGTCGCGCCGTTCGAGGAACTCCTGTTGGCGCTCGACGATCTCGGGGTTGCCCATGGTCGAATAGCCATACAGGCACTCAAGCCTGAGCTGGTCGTCCAATGGGCGGCCCACGACCTCGAGGATGGTCTGCTTCGCTGATTCCACTGCGGCCCTGGGATTGCGCAGAATCTTGGCCGCGATGTCCTCGGCCGCGGCCATCAGATCGCTTTGGGGCACAACGCGATTGACCAGGTGGACTTCTTTGGCCCGTTGCGCGTCGATGGGTTCACCCATCAGCTCCAGCTCCATCGCGATGCCCACTCCGACCGTGTTGACCAGCCGCACGATTCCCCCGTCGGCGAAATGCATGCCGCGCCGTATATGGAAGAAGCCGAAGTTGGCGTGCTCGGAGGCGATCCTGATGTCGCAGGCCAGGGCCAGTTCGATGCCGCCCCCGATGACCCAGCCGTTGAGCGCCGCGATGATCGGTTTGGGCGTCCGGTGCAGCCCTCGGGTGATCCGGCCCGCGAATCCCTTGTCGAGCAGGCTGCGTCCGAGTTCGGGCCCGGCGTTGAGCCAGGGATCGACATGCGATTTGAGGTCGGCGCCCGCGCAGAAGGTCTTGTCGCCGGCCCCGGTGAGGATCGCGACCCGGACATCGGGATCGTCGCGGAAATCCGTCCACGCCTCGAACAGCAGCTCATCGGTCTCGGGGTCGATAGCGTTGTGGACCTCGGGCCGGTTCAGCGTGATGTAAGCGGTCTGATCGCGTTTTTCGTAGATCACCTTGGCCATGGGGAGTCCCTCCAGGGTTATGCCGAGACCGCGCCGCGGCCGGCCTTGTGTCGGGCAATGATCAGCTTCATGATTTGGGCGGTGCCGTCTCCGATCTGCAGGCCCAGGACGTCTCGCAGGCGTTGTGCGTAGGGCATTTCCTCGGTGTAGGCACCGTGCCCGTTGAGCAGCAGGCAGGTTTGGACGGTGTCGAACGCCAGCTTGGGTGCCCACCACTTGCACATCGCTGCCTCAGCGGTATGCGGCAGCCCCCGGTCCTTGAGCCACAACGTCTTCAGGCACAGCAACCGGCATGCCTCAAGTTGGGTCTCGGCCTCCGCCAATGGGAAGGACACACCCTGATGTGCGATCAGCGGTTTACCGAAGCTGGTCCGCTGCGCGGTGGACAACCAGGTTTCGTCGAGCGACTGCCGGGCGACCGCCAGACACTGCAGCCCGATCAGGGCACGGCTGTAGTCGAAGCCCTGCATCACCTGGACGAAGCCGTCGTTTTCGCGGCCGATCAAGTGCGTTGCCGGTATCACCACGCGGTCAAAGTGGACCGATCCGCGCCCGGCGCACCGACCGCCGAGATCCTCGAACTCGCTGGTCTTAATGCCCGGCAAGTCCAGGGGAACGAGGAAGGCGCTGATTCCCCGCGCGCTGCTGGACTGCGCCCCGGTGCGGGCCCAGACGATCGCGAACGCCGCCTGGGTCGCAAAACTGGTCGAGGTCTTCTCGCCGTCGAGGATGTAGCTAGAACCCTCTTTGGTTGCCCCCAGTGTCAGGTTCGCGGCGTCGGATCCGCCGCCCGGCTCGGTCAAGGCGATGGCCGGGATCAGCTCGCCCGCCAGCACGCCGCGCAGCCAGGGCGCGACGACCGCGGGATCCCCGTGCCGGGCCAGGATCGCCCCGCTCAGCGACATCGTCACCATCAACTGGCCGATGTTGTAGTCGGACCGGCACACGGCCTCGAGGACGAGACCCGCTGTCGTGCAGTCGAGTCCGAGGCCGCCGTACTCTTCAGGCAGCTCCACCCCGAAGAGTCCAAGGTCGCCCATCGCCCGCAACGTCGCGCGATCGAACGCACCTTCCTGCTCGCGTTGCTTGTAATACGGAGCCAGCAGCCGCGCACCAAAGCCGCGGGCCACCTCTACCAGCGCCTCTTGCTCCGCGCTGATCGAGAAGCTCAACGGTCCCGTCATGGCCCTCCTCCCGTTGACTGCTGGCACGGCCGCCGTGATAGCCGTCGCGACGCGCCAACGCGGCGCTGAAAGTGCCCGACGACACCGGATCCGGTGTCCGGCACGCAGTTAACCGCGATGATACGCGATTGCATCGCATGATGCACATTTGTAGCGGCCAGAGTTGTCCCTCACGCCGTAGAGACGTGCGAGCGGGCGATTCGGCGGCACGCCCAACCCGAGAAGGCGCGCAAGCTGTCTCGGCCCCGAACTATCCGCCGCTGTACTTTCGGAGACGCTCCGAGTAGTTGGCGTTGAAATCGGTGTAACGCTTTCGAAGTCGATCACCTGGCCAGCCCGCCGGGAGCAGCTCGTCCGGCAGATACGGATCGAGCAGCAGGTGTCGGATGACCTCCGCTGTAGCCATGAACCCTTGGGCGAGACTCTCTGCCTCGTCAAGCACGGTCACCAATCGGTCCGCCTCGGCCGCCCATGCCGGCAAGTCCCAGAGCGACGCTGCCAGGCCGGACGAGTCAGGGTGGTGACTGACGAAAAACTCACACTGGTCGGCGATGATGCCGTCGAGCTCACGAGAGAGGTTGTCCGGCCGCATCCACACACCCTCGCGCAACTCGCCCATCCGGTGTCGCACCATGCTCTTACGCAGGGCCACCCGCTCGGCCAACGGCCGGGTCGTGCTCGTGACGATGGCCATCTCCCAGCCCCCGGTCCACCGTCGTGTGGGGGGCGAGGTGAGTGCATCCTGTTCGGCCTGTCGTCTCAGCAACCGCTCGGACAGGCGGTACACGCCATTGTCGACGATCACGTCGCCGTCTCGGGCCATGCGCGTCAGCGCAACCCGGGTGGCGCGGTCCGCAATCCCAAGCAACTCCCCGACTTTCACCAAGGCGCTGATCGGAAGCGCCGGGGGGTGGTATCCGAGCAGAGTGCTCAACGCGACCGACCTCGCGGTGAGCGGGGTGATCGCCGGCAGGTGACGGTCCGGGACGGCGGGATACATACATGAACTCCATCACTTGTCCTACAACACGTCGATCGCAATGCGCCCACGTATCGGCAATGCAAACCTATTGCAGTGCGCACGTCGTCCGACGCGCAAATGCACCCCGAGAGTGACGCCTGTCTGCTCGGCCTGGGGCGGGACGCCGACGGCGCTCCGCCGGATCACACCAGGTAGACGGTCATGATCAGCGCGGTGACCGCGAGCAACCAGCCGTCGCAGATGAACCGCAGGGCCAGTGGCGCCCGGCGCACCTCCATGAAGTACCGAATCACCAACCGCACCTTGACGGCGGCGATGAGCATGATGGCCACCGTCGCCACCTCGGGCGTGACCGAGTTCTTCGAAAGCAACCAGGTCGATGCGCAGGTGGCCAGCATCAACGCGGCCCACACGATAGTGACCGGCTTGCGAAGCAGCTCCATAATCACCTCACCAGATATAGGAGCGGGAACAGGATGATCCAGAGCAGATCGACCATGTGCCAGTAGATCGCGCCGCATTCGAGAACGACGGGGCGCTCCGGGTCGAACGAGCGGGATC
>NZ_JAOPWB010000187.1 GCF_025965855.1 Mycobacterium sp.
TTCCCTCCGAACGGTGCAACCGGCGGATCTCAGCCCAATCCTCCACAGACATCACTTCCTCAGCGTCTACGGAGGGGGTCCAAATTCAGCCGACGATCAGGGGTCAGTCTTCACCCGACGCCGACACATCCGGCAACGACCGCGCGCTGTGGTCGTTATTCACCTTGACCACAACCGGTTCGCGACCGCGACCGATTGCTAAGGAGGACCAGATACCGGTGAGTAAGACAGATGACAAACCGACTCCCCGATTCACCCGTGGTCAGCTCGCCCAACTCGGGGAGGTTTCGTGATTGAGTTGATAGCGCCAATCAGCACTCAATTTTCGCGGCTGGCCCAAGTGGCGCCAGAGGCACCCGCCGTCACGTGCCTAGGTCGCACGCTGACCCGAGCCGAGCTCGACAGGTCGACAAACCGTCTCGCACGTGCGTACGCCGAGAACGGAGTTGGTGTGGGTGATTACGTAACAATCGCACTGCCTAACTCCATCGAATGGCTGCAGGCGACCCTAGCCACATGGAAGCTGGGCGCCATACCGCAGCCGTTGTCCCCTAGACTACCCGCCGCGGAATTCGAACAACTGTTGGAACTCAAGACCCGTTCGCTGCTAGTCGGCCGAGCGGATCCGCGCGGGAAGACTCCCGCTGTGCCCCAGGGATTTACACCGAGGGAGGTCATCTCGGACGAGCCGCTGCCAGCAGCGGTGTCGCCAGTACTGCGATCGCTCGCGTCGGGCGGCAGCACCGGGCGCCCCAAGTTGATCGAATTCGGCGGAGATAGCCGCGTACCCGCTGCCAGCGGAGCGCTTTTCGGCGCCCAGATCGGCGACGTCAACCTGATATCGGTGCCATTAAGCCACACCACCGGCTTCACCGCCGCGACGATCGGGCTGTTGATGGGACACCACTTGGCCGTGATGCCGCGGTTCGATGCGCTCGATTTCCTCCGACAGGTCGCCGAGCTGCACGTCACATTTTTGGCGACCGTCCCGACAATCATGCAGCGGTTACTGCCGATCTACCGATCCGCCCCACAGACTTATGACTTGTCTTCGATCAGGCGGCTTTGGCATACCGGTGCACCGTGCCCACCGGCAACCAAGCAGGCATGGATTGACATCTTGGGACCAGAGGTCTTGTGGGAAATGTACGGGAGCACCGAACAACACGCATTGACAATGATCTCGGGCGCACAGTGGCACGAGCACCGTGGATCTGTCGGTACCGTGGTCACCGGCCGGATGATCGTGCTCGATGACGACGGCAACGAATGCCCCACTGGGGTGGTCGGCGAGGTCTATATGCGACCAGAGGCCGGCAGCTCGCCGACCTACCGTTATGTCGGCAGCAAGGCAACCAGCCGAGACGGCTGGGACTCGATCGGCGACCTCGGCTATTTTGACGCTGATGGCTTCCTCTATATCAGCGACCGACGAGTAGACATGTTCACTGTCGGTGGACGGAACGTGTACCCGGCCGAGGTAGAGGCAGCACTCGCCGGGCACCCGGACGTACTGTCCTCCTTGGTCGTTGGTGTACCCGACGATGACCTCGGCCAGGTGCCGCATGCGATCGTGCAGATCGCGCCCGGCGCAAATCTGGACGAGGCCTCATTGACGCAATTCCTGGGCGCGAGCATCGCCAGATACAAGGTGCCGCGCACAGTGCAATTCACCATGTCGCCACTTCGCGACGATGCGGGCAAAGCACGCCGATCCGCCATCCGCGACGCGGTTATCGCTCAACGAACTCAAGCCGACTAGATGTGAATGCACAAAGATCCGCAACGGGCTCAGTGCCTGCGTCAGACGCACTTGCGCTGAGTATCGCGCGGCCGATCGTCACGAATATCGTGGCCTTCCAGAAAGACCGGAAGGGGCGGCGCTCCGCACATCCGCCGGCGGGTCCGAACTGAGCCACCGCGCGCATCACCGGCGGCAGCATTCACTGGGGTCAAACCTCTGGTGGTCCCGGTTGCTGGCGGTGATGGAGTATGACGCTAAACCAAGCCCGTGGCGTCGGGTGTGTCGGGCAGCTTACTCACGTGATCCAGCTCATCAGTCACTGCAGATTCATGTACCGGCCAGACGTCGCAGGCCGTCTTCGGAGGGGGATGCAGGATCGGCCCAGAAAACGACCATTACGTGACCGGGTCCCGGTAAAACCAAGTGTTGGAAGTGCAGATCGAGCGGGCCGACCCGGGGGTGGCTGATCAAGATGAGGCCGCTGCTGTTGTTCTTGACTTCATGGCGTACCCAAAGGTTGCGAAACCGCGGGCTCTCTGCCCTCAACTCGTCGATCAGAGCCAGCAGCTCGGGATTTGGGTCATGACCGATGAAGGCGCGGACCAAGCGGACAGTCCATGCCGTCAGCTTCTGCCAGTTCCGATAGAAATCACGCATTTCCGGATCGAGGAATAGCGCGCGCAGCGTGTTGGATCCGACGTCGTACTGCGGTGACAGCGCGCGCGCCAAACGGTTGGACGCAACCACCGTCAAGCTACGGTCGTGCACGTGCGTGGCTGTGCACGGCCAGCCATCAATCAGCGTGTTGATGGCCGGATCGAGTGCCAGCGAGCGGGTATCCTCCCCCGGCTGTTCATGGACCAGACTGTGCATATAGGCAACGGCGTCGTCGTTGAGCCGCAGAGCTCGGCCAATGCCTACGAGCACTTCGTGTGACGGATTATGTTCGCGCCCTTGCTCTAGACGTAGGTAATACGCGGCGCTAATGTTTGCAAGCACCGCGACCTCTTCGCGGCGTAGACCGGCGACTCTGCGCCGGTCCCCGGCGGGTAGCCCGACATCCGCGGGCGAGATCAGGTCGCGTCGTGCGCGCAGAAACTCTGCCAGAGCAGTCCTGTTTATCACCGTCACCAGCGTAGGCGCGCATCTGGGGGTCGATCGATCCCGAATCAGACCAGGACGTCGCCCACATTGAGGCCGGTTCGCGAGTTCACGCCGAACGTGATCGTTTTCCACTCGCGGGCCGGCCGCAGCAAACGGCCGATGGAATGTGTGAACATGCTGCGCCGCGTTCCGACACGTCGCTGCGCTGTGCGCATTCGTGAATTCGCCACTTGCGCAAACTCTGTGTTCGTCGGCCCTGTCAGCTCATGGGCGCGGTCGGCGGACAGCGGCGTGACGATCAGTTTCCGCCTGCAGCCCGACAGGGGCTGGCCGCTGCCCGCCTCAGTGTCCGGGGCGGGGCGCCGCCGGATGCCGTTATCGGCGGGTCGGGCGAGAACCGACAACCACGCCGATCACCAGGATGTGCAAGGAACCCACCCGCACACCGGACCTTGGCGGGGCGATCGTCATCGCCTCATCGTGCCAGCCACACAACAACGAACGGTGCACCAACGACTCTGCGTCGTGGGGAACTGCGATTCACAGATAACGTAGCTCCGACGTGCCGAACTCGTCGGTGCCAGCCAGGCGAGAATCGTTGACCTGCAATCGTATTGACTCAGTCACTCGGCACGCCATAAATCGTAACGCCACAGCCGAAAACCAAGCGTCGGTGTAAGCAACTGGGCTTGATACCAGACGCTCCTATCTTCAGGCAATGAGTTCGTTAGTTCTTCTGCTGGGTTGGCCGAGGGCGTGGTAGATCTCGCGGGCGATGTAGCGCTTGACGCAGCGCATGATCTCGTTTTTTGTTTTGCCTTCGGCCAGGCGGCGGGCGAAGTAGTCGCGGGTGGGCTCGTGGCGGCGCATGCGCACGACCAGGATGACGTGCAATGCGCGGTTGGCGTCGCGGTTGCCGCCTCGGTTGAGGCGGTGGCGGATCGTTTTGCCGCTGGAGGCTTCCAGTGGGCAGACCCCGCAGAGTTTGGCGAAAGCCGCGTCGCTGCAGATCCGGTCGGGGTTGTCGCCGATCGCGGTCAGCAGCGTGGCAGCGGTGTCGGGGCCGACACCATAGACGGCGCGCAGTTCAGGTGCGGCGACAGCGGTGATGGCGTCGATGTGGCGTTCCAGCCCGGCGGCATCGGCGTCAAGCTGGCGGCAGCGCACGGCCAGTGACTTGATAGCTACGGTCACTGCATCAGTTGGGTCGGTTAAGGTTTCGGGTTCGGGCAGCTGCTCACAGGCATGGAAGAGGCGGTCCTTGTAGAGACCCGCCAGCTGTTCGCGCAGTGCCGCTGGAGCGGTCACCACAAGGTCTTGCAGCGCGTTGTAGGCCTTGGCCCGAGCACGCACCACGCTGGTGCGGGCGACTCGCAACACCCGCACCATTTCCGCGGCACCATCGGCGGTTTTGGGCTCGCCGAGGGCGTCGCCGGCCAACACCATCGCGGCGGCTCCGGCCGCGTCAACGTCGTCTGATTTGCCAAAGCGGGCACGGCGCTGCCGTTTGGGACGCCCGACTTCGCTGACCGCGACGCCCTCGGCGCGAAGGTGCCGGGCCAGGCCGGCGCCGTAATGGCCGGGGCCTTCAATACCGACCGCCACGAGCTGGCCCAACTCGTGGGCCCAGGACACGAAACCGCGGTAACCGGCGACCGTGGCAGCCAGGCGATGGGTGCCTAACGGGCGACCGAGCCGGTCGACGGCATGGGCAACATGGAACTGCTTGTGTGTGTCGACACCGACGGTGACCTGTGGTTGTGTAGATGCGGCGATGGTGGATTCCATTGCGGCCCTTCCTGTAACCGGATTTTCGGGATGGGATGAAGGGCAGAGCCGTCGGGCGGGGACGATACTGCTACGGGATGCTTGGTCGCGCTCCTATCAGGTCACTCCGTCCGGCGGTTCCGCGCCGAACCGATGCAGTCGACGGATCTGACAATTGAA
>NZ_JAOPWB010000230.1 GCF_025965855.1 Mycobacterium sp.
GGCGCGCTTGCCCAGCACGCCAAACACCAGCGCCCCGCCGACACAGAAGACACCGAGCCCGACGACCACGGGCACGCCCAGAAGGACCGCGCCGGTAGCCCCGGGAAATCCGATGTGCGCCAAGGCATGGGCGGCGAAGGCGGTCCGTCGCACCACGACGAAGTAGCCGATCAATCCGGCGGCCAGGGCGACGATGGTGCCGCCGATCACGGCACTACCCATGAACGCCGACGTCAGAATCGGCCACCAATTGGGTTGGTAGCCAAGGGCTATGAGGTGTGAGCTCACAGCATGCTCCTCATGTATCGGTCACCGAGCGGCGTATGCGCGACTTGGATGGGAGTGCCGTACAGCTGGGTCAGCAGCGCATCGTCGACGACCTCGTCGATGGGCGCGTAGTGCGGGTGCCCATCGAGCAGGTAAATCGCGCTGTCGAGGATGGCCAGCAGCGGATTGAGGTCGTGGGAGACCACCAGGATGGTCACGGCGAGCTCGGCGTGCAGTCGGGCCAGCAGTGCGACGATGTCACGCTGGCTGTGAAGGTCCAATGAGGCCAGCGGTTCGTCGAGGATCAGCAACTGGGGCTGGGCCACCAAGGCCGCGGCGATCGCGACGCGTTGGCGTTGCCCCCCGGACAGTGTCGATAGGCGCCGGCCGGCGATCTCGGTCGCCTCTACGGCGGTCAATGCCTGGTCGACCTGCCTTCGCTCGGCTGCGGTGCTGCGCCCGAACGCCCACTTGCGCCCCGTGAGTCCGAGAAGGACGACGTCGGCGGCGCGGACCGCCTCCCCCGAGCTCTCGGCAAAGTGTTGCGGCACGTAACCGATGCGGTCGTTGGCCTGGCCGGGGGGGCGGCCGAACACCTCGAGATCGCCCCTGGCGGCCGGAATCAGACCGAGGACCATGTGCAACAGGGTGGTCTTGCCGGACCCGTTGGGGCCGATGACCGCGACGACGCCGCCCGCGGGCACCGTGAAGGTGCCATGCGACCAGATGAGCCGTCCGCCACGCACCGCGCTGACGTCGGTGAAGGCCAGGGCGGGCGCAGTCACGGCACGCTCAGACCGCGACACCGAGGGCCTTCCCCAATGCGGTCAGCTGGGCGGATTGCCAGCCCTCAAACGAAGTTTGCCCGGGCGGAACGGTCTCGGTCACTTCGACAACGGGTACCCCGGCCTGTTCGGCAGCAGAACGGATCTGCTGTGGGATCGAACCCTGCGTCTGGGTGTTGTAGATCAAGACGTCGACATGCCGGTCGGCCAGCGCGGAGCGGAACGCTTCGATGTCGGCCGGTGAGGGATCCGTCTCGTTGGCTGACGCGCGCTGATAGCCCTCCGGGGTCCGGTTGACCAGGCCCAGCGCCTGCGCTTGGTAGTCAAAGACGGTTTCCGTGGCCGCGTAGGACTTGCCCGCCGCTGCGGTCTTGATCTTGCCGATGAGGCCCGTGTAGGGCGCGATTGCCGCGCTGAATGCCGATCTGCGCTGACTGAAGTAGTTGGCGGCTTGTGGATCAATCTTGCTCAACTCGGCGGTCACGGCGTCGGCGAGCGCGGTCACCGCCGATGGCAGATACCACAAGTGTGGATTGGCGCCATCGGGTGTCTTTGTGACTGCCGCGGCGCTCACCACGCGGGCGCCGGCGGCGGAGCTGGCGGCGAGCTTGGAGGCCCACGAGTCATAGTTGGCACCGTTGACCACGACAAGTTTGGCGCCCGTGAACGAGGCCGCGTCCGCCGGTGATGGCTCGTACTCGTGCGGGTCCACGGACGAGCTGGCCAGCACCGTTTTGACGCTAGCGCAAGAGCCGCCAAGCTGGGAGACGATCTCGCCCCACTGATCGACGCTGACCACCACGGCGACCGGGCCGGTCGGGCAGGACGCCGCTGCGGTGCTGCCGCCGGCTGCCGGCGTGGTGGCTGGGATGGAACTCGTCGCCGTTCCGGTCCGGGCAGTCGAACACCCCGTCACAGCGAGGTTCAGCGCGAGCACGGCAGCGACGGCTGCGCGATTCACATGGAAGTGCGGGACCCTCACAGAAGAACGATAACCGTTTTCATTAACGCTGGCGAGGGGCACGTCGCATGAGGGCGCCAATCGGTGACAAAGGCGTCACAGCCGGTCGCGGTAATGTCGGTTGGGTGCGTAGCGAAGGTGATACCTGGGACATCACAACGAGTGTCGGTTCGACCGCGCTGTTCGTAGCGACCGCGCGAGCCCTGGAGGCGCAGAAGCCCGACCCGCTGGCCGTCGACCCGTACGCGGAGCTGTTCTGCCGCGCCCTCGGCGGTCCCGCGGCCGACGTCCTCGACGGCAAGGAACCCGACCACCCGCTGAAGTCCGAAGACTTCGGCGTCCATTTCGTCAACTTCCAGGGCGCTCGCACCAGGTACTTCGACGAATACTTCCGCCGGGCCGCCGACGCGGGCGTGCGGCAGGTGGTCATCCTGGCCGCCGGGCTGGACTCCCGCGCCTACCGGCTGGACTGGCCGGCCGCGACCACGATCTTCGAGCTGGACCGCCCGCAGGTCCTGGACTTCAAGCGCGAGGTCCTCACCGGCCACGGCGACCAACCCCGCGCCGAGCGGCGCGAGATCGCCGTCGACCTCCGGGAGGACTGGCCACAAGCCTTGCGCGACAGCGGCTTTGACCCGGCCATGCCCTCCGCATGGATCGCCGAGGGCCTGCTGATCTATCTGCCGGCCGCCGCGCAGGAGCAGCTGTTCACCGGCGTCGATGGCCTGGCCGGCCACGGCAGCCACGTCGGGATCGAAGACGGCGCACCGCTGGAGCCGGACGAGTTCAACGCCGCGGTCGAGGAAGAACGCGCGGCGGCCGCAGAGGGCGACCAGCGCCTGTTCTTTCAGTTGGTCTACAACGAGAGGCACGCGCCGGCCACCGAGTGGTTCGGCCAGCGCGGGTGGACCGCCGTCGGCACCCCGCTAGCGGATTACCTACGACAGGTCGGCCGCCCGGTACCCGGTCCCGACACCGAGGCAGGGCCGATGATCGCGCGTAACACCCTGGTCAGCGCCGTCAAGGCCTGACAGACCCTGGCTCCCCTCGGCGCGGCGGCGAGAGCGCGCGATAGGCCCGAAATGCGGGGCCACGCGATCACAGACCGCGGCCGGCAGGTCGGCGTGGTCGATGCAGATGCGGTGAACCGGATCCAGCGTCCACCCTCCCGAACATGGTGGTCTTTGCCGGCATCCCAGTATGGCCTAGGCGCGGTCCGACCGCGTTCGTCGAACGTCGGGAACGGTTGCCGCTGAGGAATCTCCCATGAGTTGGCCGGGAGCGGGAACTTTTACCGGCCGCCCTGCGACTACTACCTGCGTGCTTACTGCGCCGCCTAACAGCCCGGGCGGCCATTGATTTCGTCTGTGCAAGGAGTCCCTGATATGGCGCTACGGGTAATGCCCTATCGCCCGGTTGGGCGGGCAGCCTCCGTTTTCCTGGTCGCGGGCGGCCGATCATGACCGCGCCGGTGTGGATGGCATCACCGCCGGAAGTTCATTCCACGTTGCTGGCCAGCGGTCCCGGGCCCGGCGCCTTGCTGGCAGCGGCCGGGTCCTGGAGCTCCTTGAGCGCGGCCTATGCGTCGGTCGCGCAAGAACTCAGCGCGGTCTTGGCGGCGGTGCAGGCGGGAGCGTGGGAAGGCCCCAGCGCCGAGCAGTACGTGGCCGCGCACGTGCCCTATCTGGCGTGGCTGATGCAGGCGAGCGCCGACAGCGCGGGCGTGGCCGCGCAACAGGAGACCGCGGCCGCCGCCTACACCGCGGCGCTGGCCGCGATGCCGCCGTTGGTGGAGCTGGCCGCCAACCACGCGATCCATGCGGTACTGCTGGCGACCAACTTCTTCGGGATCAACACCATTCCCATCGCGCTCAACGAGGCCGACTACGTGCGGATGTGGATTCAGGCGGCCACCACGATGGCCACCTATCAAGCGATCTCCACTACGGCGGTGGCTTCGGCGCCGCAGACCTCCGCGGCGCCGCAAATTATGAATGCCAGCGCCAGCTCCGACAGCGGTCTCCAAGACATTGTCGACAATGACTCCGGTGACCCAACCCAGTTGAGTTGGTGGATCAATCGATTCCTCGAGGTCCCTCAAACCCTGTGGCGAGACGTGCTGGAGTTCCCCCAGAACCCATCGCTGGCGATCCAACAGGTTCAAGCCGACATTCCGGCACTCATCGCCGACGAAACCACCCACGTGGGAGAGGTCTTGAGCACCTTCCCGCAATTGCAGGTGATCGCGCCGCTGGCCCTCGTTCTGTCTGCCGCCAACGTCGGGTTCTTGGGCGGCTTGGCGGGGCTGAGTGGGCTGGCCGGGATTCAGCCCGACGCGATGCCCGCCGTGGCCGCCGCACCGATGCCCCAAGCTCCCAGTCTTCCGGCGACCAGCACCTCTCCGGCGGTGAGCGTTGCGTCGGCGCCGGGCCCGGCCCCGTCTTCGGCCCCGTCTTCGGCCCCGGCGGCCGCGCCAGCCACGGCACCTGCGGCGGGAGCGCCGCCGCCGCCGCCCGCCGGCATCGAGGGAGCCGCGTATCCCTACCTGGTGGGCCCCGGCGCCGGGTTGAGCTCGTCCATCAGCAGTAGCGCCAGCTCCGGCGCCAAGAAGAAGGCGCCTGAGCCCGAAGCGGCCGCGGCGGCAGCGCCGGCAGCGGGGGAGCAGGCGCGGGCGCGGCGGCGCCGGCGCGCAAAGCAGCGCGGGTATGGCGACGAATTCATGGATCTGAACGTCCAGGTCGAGCCAGACTGGGGCGGACCGCCGGGTGAGGAGTCGACGGTGGCGTCCGGGCAAAGTGCGGGAACGCTGGGTTTCGCCGGAACCGCGCTCAAGGAGGCCACCCAGGCTGCGGGACTGGCCACGCTGGCCGGCGACGAGTTCGGCGGCGGCCCGTCTCTCCCGATGGTGCCGCACACCTGGGATCCCGACACCGCGCCTGAATAGCCCAAAGTTTTGCTAATGAGAATGATTTTCAGTAAGCTCCGCTCCTTAGTTGAGTGTGGCGAAATGGGGCGACATGACCATGGACAATGCCCGGTCATTGCTACCGAAAACGGAACCCTGGCGGTGCGTCCAACGCGAGCGGACACCTCGACACTTAGGTAAAGCAATGCTAACTTCAGTCCGGCTAGGTTAGGGGACACTATGTTAAGGAGAAGCGGTCGTGGAACGCGGTGAAACCGGCGTGCTCACGCCCCAGCCCCTCAACTCCCGCGTGGACGGTGACATCGTCAGCCGGTTCGCTACGTGTTGCCGCGCCCTGGGCATCGTCGTTTACGACCGCCAGCGTCCGGCGGACCTGGGCGCCGCGCGATCCGGTTTCACCGCGCTGACCCGCATCGCACACGAACAGTGCGACGCCTGGACCGGCCTGGCCGCTGCCGGTGACGTCTCTATCCGGGTGCTCGAGGCCGTTTCGCGCACCGCACCTACAGCTGGCGTGTTGCAGCGTCAGGTGGAATTGGCGCCCGGCGCACTGGGTTTCCGTTACGACACAGGCCTCTATCTGCAGTTTCGCGCGACGACCCCCGACGATTTCCATCTCGCCTACGCGGCGGCGCTGGCGGGTGCCGGGGAATTCGCCAAGGCGGACGAGATCGTTGCCGGCCTCACCGCACGCCGACCGAGTTGGCGCGAAGCCCGCTGGGTCGCCGTCGTCATCAACTACCACGCAGAGCGCTGGTCGGACGTCGTCAAGCTGCTGACACCGATCGTCAACGACTCCGATCTCGACGACGCTTTCTCGCACGCGGCCAAGGTCACGATGGGCATCGCCCTGGCACGCCTGGGTCTGTTCGCCCCGGCGCTGTCGTACCTCGAGGAGCCCGACGGCCCGGTCGCGGTGGCGGCTGTCGACGGCACGCTGGCCAAGGGGCTGGTGCTGCGTGCGCACGTCGACGAGGAGTCGGCAAGCGAAGTGCTGCAGGATCTCTACGCCGCCCACCCCGAGAACGAGCAGGTCGAACACGCCCTGACCGATACCAGTTTCGGGATCGTGACCACCACCTCGGATCGCATCGCGGCGCGTACCGACCCGTGGGATCCCAACACCGAGCCCAGTCCCGGCGATTTCGTCGACCCCGGAGCCCAGGAGCGCAAGCACGTGCTGCTGGCGGAGGCTGAGCGCGAGCTCGATGAATTCATCGGCTTGGAGCAGGTCAAAGACCAAGTCGCGCGGTTGAAGAGTGCGGTCGCCATGGAACTGGTTCGCAAGCAGCGCGGACTGGAGGTCGCGCAGCGCACCCACCACCTGGTGTTCACCGGGCCGCCCGGCACCGGCAAGACCACCATCGCCCGCGTCATCGCGAAAATCTATTGCGGCCTGGGCCTGCTGAAGAAGGAGAACATCAGAGAGGTGCACCGCGCCGACCTGATCGGCCAGCACATCGGCGAGACCGAGGCCAAGACCAACGCGGTCATCGACAGCGCACTGGACGGGGTGCTGTTCCTCGACGAGGCCTACGCGCTGGTCGCCACCGGCGCCAAGAACGACTTCGGGCTCGTGGCCATCGACACCCTGCTGGCCCGGATGGAGAACGACCGGGATCGGTTGGTTGTCATCATCGCCGGCTACCGCGCCGATCTGGACAAGTTCCTCGACACCAACCAAGGCCTTCGGTCGCGGTTCACCCGCAGCATCGACTTCCCGTCGTACAAGCCGGCTGAACTGATCGAGATCGCGAACTTCATGGCCGGCAAGCGCGACAGCGTTTTCGATCAGGCCGCGCTCAAGGATCTCGAGGGATTGTTCGCTCACCTGGCTTCGACGTCGAAGCCCGACTTCAATGGCGTCGAACGTCGCGGCCTGGATATCGCCGGCAACGGCCGGTTTGTCCGCAACGTGGTCGAAAAGTCCGAAGAGGAGCGCGAATTCCGGCTGGACCACTCCCAGCACGCCGAAAGCGGCGAGTTCACCGACGAGGAGCTCATGACGATCGCGGACGAGGACGTCAGGAATTCGGTGGAGCCGCTGTTGAATGGTCTCGGCCTGTCGGTGCCGGCATGACGAATCCAGAATCCGAAGAGGAACGGCGTTCGTTTTCCTCACGGACCCCGGTCAACAACAACCCCGACCAAGTCGTCTACCGCCGCGGTTTCGTCACCCGACACCAGGTGAGCGGCTGGCGTTTCGTGATGCGCCGGATCGCCTCCGGTATTGCCCTGCATGACACCAGGATGCTCGTCGACCCGCTGCGCACCCAGTCGCGCGCGGTGCTGATGGGTGTACTCATCGTGATCACCGGCTTGGCCGGCTGCTTCGTGTTCTCGCTGATCCGGCCCAACGGGTCCGTGGGCAACAACGCGGTGCTCGCCGATCGATCGACCGACGCGCTCTATGTGCGGGTCGGCGACGATCTGCACCCGGTGCTCAACCTGACGTCGGCCCGGCTGATCGTCGGCCGGCCGGTGAACCCCACCGCGGTGAAAAGCGCAGAGCTGGACCGCTTTCCGCGCGGAAACCTGATCGGCATTCCGGGGGCGCCCGAGCGCATGGTGCAAAACGCCTCGCGCGACGCCAGCTGGACGGTGTGCGATGCGGCCAGCGGAACCTCGCGGGGCGCCCACAGCACCGGTGTCACGGTGATGGCCGGTCCGCCTGACAGCCACGGCGCCCGCGCGGCCACCCTCGGATCCGGCCAGGCGGTCCTGGTCGATAATGGCAGCGGCACCTGGCTGCTGTGGGACGGCAGGCGCAGCCAGATCAACCCGGCCGACCACGCAATCACCAATGCCCTGGGATGGGGGACCGACGTTCCCGCGCCACGGCCCATCGCATCGGGGCTGTTCAACGCGATACCCGAAAGTCCGCCGCTGACGGGGCCCGGCATACCGAACGGCGGGACCCCGGCCAACTACCCGGTGCCGGCACCGATCGGGGCGGTGGTGGCGTCTTACGGCCTGGACCAGAACTCGTCGGGCGGCGTGCGTTATTACGCTGTGTTGCCGGACGGCTTGCAGCCGATTTCGCCGGTGCTCGCCGCGATCCTGCGCAACACCAACGCCTATGGCCTGGACCAACCGCCGCGGCTCAGCGCCGACGTGGTGGCCAAGCTGCCGGTGTCACGGATGCTGGACACCGCCCGCTACCCCGACCAGCAGATCACGCTGGTCGACGCGGCCAAGAGTCCTGTTACGTGCGCGTCCTGGAGCAAGCCGGCCGGTGCCGCCACCAGCTCACTCAGCCTGCTGTCGGGCTCGGCAGTGCCGGTGCCCGATTCGATACATACCGTCGACCTGGTCGGCGGCGGCGCCCAGGGAACAGCCACGCGCGTCGCCCTGCCGCCGGGCACCGGTTACTTCGCCCAGACCGTGAGCGGCGGTCCATCCTCGCCGGGCGTCGGATCGTTGTTCTGGGTGTCCGACACCGGGGTGCGCTACGGCATCGACAACGAGAGTGAGAGCGGCGGACATGGCAAAACCGTTGAGGCCCTTGGTCTGATCGAACCTCCCAGCGCTATTCCGTGGTCGATGCTGTCATTGTTTGCGACCGGTCCGACACTGTCGCGCGCCGACGCGCTGCTGGCACACGACGGCCTGGCACCGGACAGCAGGCCCGGCCGGCCGGCGTCCGCCGAAGGGGGAACGCGATGAGCCGCCTGATCTTCGAAGCCCGACGGCGCGTCGTGCCGCCAAGCACGCGCAAGGGCACAATCGCGATCGAGGCGCCGCCCGAGCTGCCCCGGGTGATTCCGCCCTCGCTGTTGCGGCGCGCGCTGCCCGTAGTGATCGTCATGCTCATCGTCGGTATGGTCGTCGCGCTGTTCGCCACGGGAATGCGGGTGATTTCTCCGCAGACGCTGTTCTTTCCTTTCGTGCTGCTGTTGGCGGCCACCGCGCTTTATCGCGGCACCGGCAACAAGATGCGCACCGAGGAGGTCGACGCCGAGCGAGCCGACTATCTGCGCTACCTGTCGGTGATTCGGGACAACATCCGGACCCAGGCCGCCCAGCAGCGCGCCGCCGCGCAGTGGTCTCATCCCGATCTCACCGAATTGGCAGCCGTCCCAGGATCTCGCCGTCAGTGGGAGCGTGACCCGCACGACCCGGACTTCCTGGTGCTGCGGGCCGGCCGCGACGATGTGCCCCTGGACACCGCGCTGCGGGTCAAGGACACCGCGGACGAGATCGACCTGGAACCGGTGTCGCACAGCGCATTACGCAGCCTGCTCGACACCCACCGCACCGTGCGCGACGTGCCCACCGGAATCGACCTGACCAAGGTCTCGCGGATCACGGTCCTCGGTGACGCCGAAGAGGTCCGGGCGGCGGTTCGCGCCTGGATCGCCCAGGCGGTGACGTGGCACGACCCGACGGTGCTCGGCGTGGCGCTGGCTACGCGTGACCTGGAGAGCCCGGATTGGTCCTGGCTGAAGTGGTTGCCGCACGTCGACATTCCCGGTGAGCTCGACGGCGTCGGCCCGGCTCGCTTCCTGTCTAGCGACCCCGACGAACTGGCAACCCTGTTGGGCTCGGCACTCGTCGACCGCCCGGCGTTTACCGGCGAGCCGGCCGACGCGCTGCGGCACCTGCTGATCGTGGTCGACGACCCCGACTACGACCTGAACGCGTCGGCGCTGGCGGTGGGCCGGGCGGGTGTCACCGTGGTCCACCGCGGCGGCACGCCGCCGCACCGTGAGCAGTACTCGGACCCGGAAAGGCCGATCCTGCGCGTCGCGGGGGGAGCCATCGCGCGCTGGCAGACCGGTGGCTGGCAACCTTACATCGCCAACGCCGATGGGCTTGGGGTCGACGAGGCCGCGCACCTGGCCCGGCGGCTGTCGCGCTGGGACTCCAACCCCACGCACACCGGATTGCGCTCGGCGGCCACGCGCGGCGCCAGCTTCACCACGCTGCTGGAGATTCCGGACGCCTCGCAGCTGGATGTGCCCACGCTGTGGGCGCCGCGCCACCGCGACGACGAGCTGCGCGTGCCGATCGGCGTCACCGCGACGGGGGAGCCGCTGCTCTTCGACCTCAAGGACGAGGCGGAGGGCGGGATGGGCCCGCACGGCCTGATGATCGGTATGACCGGCTCGGGGAAGTCGCAGACCCTGATGTCGATCCTGTTGTCCCTGTTGACGACTCATCCGGCCGACCGGCTGATCGTCATCTACGCCGACTTCAAGGGCGAGGCCGGCGCCGACAGCTTCCGGAACTTCCCGCAGGTTGTCGCTGTGATCTCGAACATGGCGGAAAAGAAGTCGCTGGCCGACCGGTTCGCCGACACGCTGCGCGGCGAGGTGGCCCGCCGGGAGGCGCTGCTGCGGGAGGCCGGCCGCCGCGTGCAGGGCAGTGCGTTCAACTCGGTGGTCGAGTACGAGAACGCGATCGCGGCCGGACACGACCTGCCGCCGATCCCCACGCTGTTCGTGGTCGCTGACGAGTTCACGCTGATGCTGGCCGATTATCCCGAATACGCGGAGCTGTTCGATTACGTGGCACGCAAGGGCCGCTCGTTTCGGATCCACATCCTCTTCGCGTCGCAGACGCTGGACGTGGGCAAGATCAAGGACATCGACAAGAACACCTCGTACCGCATCGGGTTGAAGGTGGCCAGTCCCAGCGTTTCCCGTCAGATCATCGGCGTGGAGGATGCCTATCACATCGAATCCGGCAAGGAGCACAAGGGTCAGGGCTTTTTGGTGCCCGCCCCGGGTGCGGCCCCGATCAAGTTCCGCAGCACCTACGTCGACGGCATCTACGATCCGCCGCAGCGAGCTAAATCAGTTGTACTGCAGTCTGTTCCTGAGCCAAAGCTATTCCCGGCCGGCAGGGTCGAACCCGATCAGGCGACGGTGATATTCGGGGGCGAGGACGAAGACACCGCGAGTCCGCCGCGCAAGCTGATCGCGACCATCGGCGAACAGCTGGCTCGTTACGGGCCGCGGGCGCCGCAACTGTGGCTGCCGCCGCTGGACGAACCGATCCCGTTGACCGCGGTGCTGGCTCGATCGGGTGTGCCGCAACGCCACTGGCGCTGGCCGCTCGGCGAGATCGACAAGCCATTCGAGATGCGGCGCGACCCGCTGGTGTTCGACGCCACGTCGTCGGCCGGGAACATGGTCATCCACGGCGGCCCGAAGTCCGGGAAATCGACTGCCCTGCAGACGTTCATCCTGTCGGCGGCGAGCCTGCACTCGCCGCGCGAGGTCACGTTCTACTGCCTGGACTACGGCGGCGGGAAACTGCGTGCGCTCGAGGACTTGGCGCACGTCGGCAGCGTCGCGTCGGCGCTCGAACCCGAACGCATCCGCCGCACGTTCGGCGAGATCGAGCAGCTGTTGCTGTCCCGGCAAAAGCGGGGATTGTTCCGGGACAAGCACGGCGCCGCGCCCGACGACGGCTTCGGTGAGGTGTTCCTGGTCATCGACAACCTGTATGCGTTCGGGCGTGACAACACAGACCAGTTCAGCACCCGTAACCCATTGCTGGGCAAGGTAAGTGAACTGGTCAATATCGGGCTGGCGTACGGCATCCACGTCGTCATTACCACCCCGAGCTGGCTGGAGGTGCCGCTTGCGATGCGGGACGGTTTGGGAATGCGACTCGAGCTGAAGCTGCACGACGCGCGCGACAGCAATGTGCGGGTGGTCGGCGCGCTGCGCCGCCCCGCGGAAGCCGTACCGGCAGACCAGCCGGGCCGCGGGCTAACCATGGCCGCGGAGCACTTCCTGTTCGCGGCTCCCGAGCTGGAACAGGTTGGCGCGATCAACACCCGCTACCCCGGTGTGGCAGCGCCGCCGGTGCGGCTGCTTCCCACGAACCTCGTCCCCGAGGCTGTCCAACCGCTCTATCGGGGTCCCGAGCAGGTGGTCATCGGCCAGCGCGAAGAGGATCTCGCACCGGTCGTCGTCGACTTCACCGACAACCCGTTGCTGATGGTATTCGGCGACAGCAAGTCTGGTAAGACGACGCTGCTGCGCCACGTCATCCGGACTCTCCGCGAGAACTCGACGGCGGATCAAGTGGCCTTCACCGTGCTAGATCGGCGGCTGCACCTCGTCGACGAACCGCTGTTCCCCGACAACGAGTACACCGCCAATATCGACCGACTGATTCCGGCGATGCTGGGACTGGCCAACCTCATCGAAGCCCGGCGACCACCGGCCGGCTTGTCGGCGGCCGACCTGTCGCGCTGGACGTATGAGGGCCACACCCACTACCTCATCGTCGACGACGTCGACCAGATACCGGATTCGCCGGCGATGAGCGGCCCGTACATCGGCCAGCGGCCATGGACTCCTCTGCTCGGCCTGCTCTCCCAGGCCGGTGATCTGGGGCTGCGGGTAATCGTCACCGCGCGCGCCACCGGGTCCGGGCACGCGCTGATGACCAGCCCGCTGCTGCGCCGCTTCAACGACTTGCAGGCGACCACGTTGATGCTGGCGGGCAATCCGCAGGACAGCGGCAAGATCCGGGGTCAGCGATTTGGCCGGATGCCCGCCGGTAGGGCGATCCTGTTGGGGGACAGCGACAGTCCGACGTACGTGCAACTGGTCAACCCGCTGGTCGCCGCGCCCGTAACCGGCGGCAACAACGGCGATTTTGCGCACTGATGGTTAACGAAACGCAACAGAAGGGGAGTTAGTCATGACGTTGCGAGTGGTTCCCGAGGGCCTGGCCGCGACCAGCGCGGCCGTGGAGGCGCTGACGGCGCGGCTGGCGGCCGCGCACGCGGCGGTGGCCCCGGCGATTACCGCGGTGGTGCCGCCGGCGGCTGACCCCGTGTCGCTGCAGACGGCGGCCGGGTTCAGCGCCCAGGGCCAGGAGCATGCCGCCGTCGCGGCCCAGGGAGTCGAAGAGCTGGGCCGCGCCGGTGTGGGTGTAGGTGAGTCGGGCGCAAGCTATCTCGCCGGTGACGCCGCGGCGGCCGCGACCTATGGGGTGGCGGGCGGCTAAGAAATGACGGCGCCCGTTTGGATGGCTTCGCCGCCGGAAGTGCATTCGGCGTTGCTGAGCACCGGTCCGGGACCGGGGTCGCTGCTGGCGGCCGCCGGGACCTGGTCGTCGTTCGGCGCCGAATACGCTTCGGCGGCGGCCGAACTCAGCGGGCTCCTGGGCGCGGCACAGGCGGGGGCGTGGCAGGGACCGAGTGCCGAGCAGTATGTCGCGGCTCACGCCCCGTACCTGGCGTGGCTGCAGCAGGCCAGCGCCGACAGCGCGGGCGTGGCGGCCCGGCACGAGGTGGCGGCGACGGCGTATGCCAGCGCCCTGGCGGCGATGCCGACGCTGGTGGAGCTGGCCGCCAACCACGTCATTCACGAGGTCCTGCTGGCGACGAATTTCTTTGGGATCAACACGATTCCGATCGCGCTCAACGAGGCCGACTATGTGCGAATGTGGGTGCAGGCCGCGACCACGATGGGCGCCTATCAAGCGGCCTCGGGCGGGGCACTGGCCTCGGCGCCGCGCACCACCCCGGCTCCTTCCATCGTGAATCCGGGCGCCGGTGACCTCAGCAATGCCGCGGCGCGAAGCGGCCCGGGCTCGTGGCTTGTGCAACTGCTGCAGGCCTACGTGAACCTCTACCAGGAGGGGTTCAGCCAATTCGAGGCGTTACTGCAGAATCCGGTCGGGACGCTGCAGCAGATCATCACCGCGTTCGCCACGAACCCCGCCGCGGCGCTGGTGGCTTACGGTCCGCTGCTTTTCTTTGGCGCCTACGAGGTGATTTCGCCGATCGCCACGTACGGTCCCATGCTCATGGCGCTGTCGCTGGGCGTGAGCCTGAGCCTGGGACAGATCACCCTGCCGCTCGGCGAGCTCGCGCCGATCGCGGCGCCGATCGCCGCGGGGGCGGCGGGCGTACCGGCTCTCGCCGCAACCGCTTCGACGGTGTGGCCGGTCGCCGGCATGGCCCCGACGGTCGCGACTCCCGCGGGTGCCCCGGCGTCGGTGAGCGCCGCGGATGCCGGGACGGCCGCGCCCGCCCCGGCGGTGACCACCGGAACCTTCGCCTACA
>NZ_JAOPWB010000231.1 GCF_025965855.1 Mycobacterium sp.
CCCGACGGCGGCGCGGCCTCGCCCGAGCACAGTCAGACGGTCAGCGCGATCCATCAGCGAATGACGCAGGCCCCCAACGTCGTTTCGGTGTCGCCGCCGCAGTTCGCCGAGGACAACGGCAGCGCCCTGGTATCCGCGGTGTTGTCGGTCGACCCCGAGGACATGAGGGCCCGCGACACCGTCGGTTGGATGCGCACGCAGCTACCCAAGATCCCCGACGCGGGCACGGCGCGGCTGGACGTGGGCGGCCCGACCGCGCTGATCAAGGACTTCGACGACCGGGTGTCGCAGACCGAGCCGCTGGTGCTGCTCTTCGTCGCGCTCATCGCGTTCGTGATGCTGTTGATCTCGATCCACTCGGTCTTCCTGGCGTTCAAGGGCGTGCTGATGACGTTGCTGTCGGTCGCCGCCGCCTACGGCAGCCTGGTGATGGTCTTCCAGTGGGGCTGGTTGCGCGACCTCGGTTTCACCCAAATCAGCTCGATCGACAGCACCGTGCCCCCGCTGGTGCTGGCGATGACCTTCGGGCTGTCGATGGACTACGAGATCTTCCTACTCACCCGGATCCGGGAACGTTTCCTGCACTCCGGGAACACCCGCGACGCGGTCGCCTACGGCGTGAGCACCAGCGCCCGCACGATCACCAGCGCCGCCCTGATCATGATCGCGGTGTTCATCGGCTTCGCGTTCGCCGGCATGCCGCTGGTCGCCGAGATCGGTGTGGCGTGCGCCGTCGCGATCGCGGTGGACGCCACGGTGGTGCGGCTGGTCCTCGTCCCGGCGCTGATGGCGATGTTCGCCCAGTGGAACTGGTGGCTGCCCCGGTTGCTGTCACGCGTGTTGCCGTCGGTCGACTTCGACCGGCCGCTGCCCGAGGTCGACCTCGGTGACGTCGTCGTCATCCCCGACGACATCTCGGCGCTGACGGCGCCCAGTGCCGACCTGCGGATGGTGCTCAAGTCGGCCGCCAAGCTCAAGCACCTGGCGCCCGACGCCATTTGCGTGGCCGACCCACTGGCCTTCACCGGTTGCGGACGCAATGGCAAGACGACACCCGGCGGCCCCACCGAAAGCCGTGGCCTCGGCCCCGGACAGATCCCCCACCAGGTCAACATCGACGACGACGTCGCGGGGGTCGGGGCCGGAGCCTATTCCAAGACCAGCACCAACGGCCACACGGCCACCAAGAAGCTGGTCGGCGGCCTCGCGTCGCGCAACGGCATCGCCCGCGCGATCGCCGGAGACCGGCCGGTTCATCCGGTCACGCTGTGGCGGGGCCGGCTCTCGGTCGCCATCGACGCGCTGGAGGCCGACGCCGACGGTGTAGACCGGCCACGGTACGAACGGCGCAGCCCGGTGGAGACCACCCACGTGCAACTGCCGACGGGCGATCGGCTGCTCGTCCCGACGGGCGCGGAGGCGCTGCGCCTCAAGGGCTACTTGATCATGTGCCGTAACAGCAGCCGCGATTACGCCGACTTTGCAGACATGGTTGACACGGTAGAGCCGGAGACCGCCGCTTTGGTGCTGGCCGGCATGGACAGGTATTACTGTTGTCAAACACCCAGGCGGGAATGGATGGCCACCCAGTTGGTCCGCCGGCTCGCGGATCCGCATCCCTCCGATTTCAGCGACGACCAGTGGCCGGATTCCGACGCCGAGGCGGACTGGGACGACGTCAGGCAGCGCTGCCTGTCGGTGGCCGTAGCGATGCTGGAGGAGGCGAGGTGACGTTGGCATCCGAACGGCGCCCGGCGACGCCGCCCCAGCGGCCCGCCGGCGAACAACGCAGACCCAACGGTGATTCTTTTCAGGACCTCGATCAACCGGTGGAGTTCTGGCCGACATCCGCCATCCGTTCCGCGCTGCAAGGCGGTGACATCGCCACCTGGAAGCGCATCGCCGCCGCGTTGAAACGCGACCCGTACGGGCGGACCGCCCGCCAGGTCGAAGAGGTTCTCGAGGGGACGCGGCCCTACGGCGTCTCCAAAGCCCTCTGGGAGGTGCTGGAGCGCGCCCGCACCCACCTGGAGGCCAACGAGCGCGCGGAGGTGGCCCGGCACGTGCGGCTGCTGATCGACCGGTCGGGCCTGGGCGAACAGGAATTCGCGTCGCGCATCGGGGTGTCGCCCGAGGATCTGGGCACCTACCTCGACGGCAGCATCAGCCCGACGTCCGCGCTGATGATCCGGATGCGCCGGCTGTCGGACCGGTTCGTCAAGGTGAAGTCCGCCCGGTCGGCCGAATCCAACTGACCCGTCAGCGGGAATAGATCGGCGTCACGTCGGACACCAACCAGGTGTCGCCGCGCTTGGCCAACGTCACCCGCAGCGCGGGCGCCGCCTGACTGGGGGGCTGGCCGGGGGCGTTCTGGGTTACCCGCAGGATCACCGCGACGCTGGCCGCCGACGGCCCGAGGGCCTCGACCCCGGCCGCCAGCGTGGCGGCCTGCGCCGTGACGTTGTGCTGGGCCAGGTCGGCGCTGGACTTTCGGTATTGCTCCCGGAACGCGCCCGCATGGTCCGGCACCATCATCGCCGCGGCCCGGTCGATGGAACTGGTCGGGGCGCTCGGGGTGAACGACGCCATCGCCTCGGCCATGCCCGAGGCGACCTGAACCACCTCGCGGGAGTCGTTCTTGAAGTTGCGGTCCGTCCTCGTCCAGTGCGTGTACCCGGTCAGCACCGCCGCGCACAGGGCGGCCGCGCACAGGAAGACGACGGCCAACCGCAGCGCCGGTGCGTCGTCGTCGGTACCGACGCTGACCGAATCGCGGCGCAGCAGCCAGAAATTGACCCCCACGCCCTCGAGGATCAGCACCACCAGCACCGAGCACGCCGACACCCACCACAGCGGCCAGCCGAGAACCACCCCGATCGCCAGCAGCGCCACGATCGCGGCCAGCGGGGCCGCGATGTCGAAGGCCAGCAGCCGCCAGAGGTTTCTCATCGGATGGATCCCAGCCCGGAGATCATCAGCTTGCCGTCCACGTTGGAGACGTCGAGCTGCAGGTTCCAGTGCACAACCTGCGGCTTGGCACCGACGTTCTCGCTGACCGACGTCGCGATCACCATCACCGAGTCCGTCCGGGTGGCGAACGGCGGCAGCTTGGTGGTGACTATTTCTCTTGGAGGCCTTGCGCCCTCCGGCTGGGTGTCCAGGTCGCGGTGCACCGTCTCGATTGCCACCGCCTCGATCCGGCCGGCGCTCTGCGACTGCAGCTTCTGCACCACCTGCCGGTAGGGCTGCACGGCCGCGTCGAAGTCGGTGTTGAGTTCCCCGACGGTCTCGTCGTGCAGCTTCTGCAGGCTGGTGTCGATGTTGCCGCTGTTCATGTTGATCAGCACGCCCGTCCACTCGGCGGCGGTCTGCATGACGCGGGTCAGGTAGATGCGTTCGCCCACCTCGTCGCGGTGAGCGGACCAGATCATGTAGCCGAGGACGACCGCGGCGACCGCCAGCACGCCGAGAGCGGTCGACGCGATGCCGTAGGCGGAGAAGACCCGGCCGGCCGACGGTTCCGTCTCGGAAGAATCGGTCCCCGACTCGTCGTCGGAGTCGTCGGAGTCGTCGGAGTCGTCAGTGTCGGAGTCGTCAGTGTCGGAGTCGGCCGGCTCTTCGGTTTGCTCGCCGTCGGACATGGGCCGATCGTCGCATCCAAAAGAAGATGGAAGGATGGCGGGGTGACAGTAGAGGCCATCCGATCGGGCGTCGACCTGAGCTTCGTCGACGCGAACGTCCGCCCCCAAGACGACCTTTTCCGCCACGTCAACGGCCGCTGGCTGGATGAATACGACATTCCCCCGGACCGGGCGACCGACGGCGCATTCCGCGCGCTTTACGACCGGGCCGAAGAGCAGGTGCGCGACCTGATCGTGGAAGTCAGCGAGCGGGGCGCCAAGGCGGGAACCGCGGACGCCGATGCGCAACGCATCGGTGACCTCTACGCCAGCTTCCTCGACGAGGAGGCCGTCGAACGCCGGGGCGTCCAGCCACTGCTCGACGAGCTGGCCACCATCGACGACTGTGCCGACACTGCGGCCCTGGCCGCCGCGGTGGGCGCGATGCAACGCACCGGGGCCGGCGGGGGCGTGGCGATGTACGTGGATACCGACGCCAAGGATTCGGCCCGGTACCTGGTGCACTTCTCCCAGTCCGGCATCGGGCTGCCCGACGAGTCCTATTTCCGCGAGGAGCGGCACGCCGAGGTGCTGGCCGCCTATCCCGGACACATCGCGCGGATGTTCGGACTGGTCTTCGGCGGAGACCCCGAGGCTCACGCGGAGACGGCGGCCCGGATCGTGGCCCTGGAGGCCAAACTCGCCGCCGCGCACTGGGATGTGGTCAAGCGCCGCGACGCCGACCTCACGTACAACCTGCGCACCTTCGCTGAGCTGCAGACCGACGCGGTGGGCTTCGACTGGGCCGGCTGGGCGACCGCGCTGGGCGGCACGCCCGATGCCATCACGGAAGTGGTTGTGCGCCAACCCGATTACCTGACCGCGTTCGCCGCGCTATGGGACAGCGAAGACTTCGAAGACTGGAAGCGCTGGGCGCGTTGGCGTTTGATCCGCGCCCGCGCCTCCTGGCTGACCGACGACCTCGTCGCCGCGGATTTCGAGTTCTATGGCCGCCTGCTGACCGGCACCGAGCAGATCCGGGAGCGCTGGAAGCGGGCGGTATCGCTGGTGGAGAGCCTGATGGGCGATGCGGTCGGAAGGCTTTATGTGCAGCGGTATTTCCCGCCGGACGCCAAGGCCCGGATCGACGCCCTGGTGGACAACGTGAAGGCGGCGTACCGGCTGTCGATCAGCGAGCTGGACTGGATGACGCCGCAGACCCGCGAGCGCGCCCTGGCCAAGCTCGACAAGTTCACCGCCAAGGTGGGCTACCCGGCGAAGTGGCGCGACTACTCGAAGCTGGTGATCGACCGCAACGACCTGTACGGCAACTACCGGCGCGGGTATGCGATCAACCACGACCGCGAGCTGGCCAAGCTCGGTAGCCCGGTGGACCGCGACGAGTGGTTCATGACGCCGCAGACCGTCAACGCCTATTACAACCCGGGGATGAACGAAATCGTCTTCCCCGCAGCCATTTTGCAGCCGCCGTTCTTCGACGCCGACTCCGATGACGCCGCCAACTACGGCGGGATCGGGGCGGTGATCGGCCACGAGATCGGGCACGGCTTCGACGACCAGGGCGCCAAGTACGACGGTGACGGCAACCTGGTCGACTGGTGGACCGACGACGACCGGACCGAGTTCGGCGCCCGCACCAAGGCGCTGATCGAGCAGTACGACGCGTACGCGCCCCGGGGCCTCGACTCGGGCCACCACGTGAACGGCGCCTTCACCGTCGGGGAGAACATCGGCGACCTGGGCGGGTTCTCCATCGCGCTGCTGGCCTACCAGCTGTCGTTGAACGGCCGGCCCGCCCCCGTCATCGACGGCCTCACCGGGGTGCAGCGCGTGTTCTACGGCTGGGCGCAGGTGTGGCGAACCAAATCGCGTGAGGCAGAAGCGATCCGGCGGCTCGCGGTGGACCCGCATTCCCCACCGGAGTTCCGGTGCAACGGCGTCGTCCGCAACGTGGACGCCTTTTACGACGCCTTCGACGTGGCCGAGGGCGACGCGCTGTACCTGGAGCCGACGAGGCGGGTCAGGATCTGGAACTGAGGTGGCGTTTCTGCGCGAGCAGACGCAAAAGCCCCCAATTTAGGCCCTAAATGGGGGCTTTTGCGTCTGCTCGGCACGGCTCGATCCGCGCCGGCACGTGCTTGTGCCACGGCGTGCCGGCGTAGGGGTCGCGCCATTCCGTAGAGGTCAGCGCGTTCGGGGCGACGCCGGGAACGACGGTAATCCCCTCCTCGTCGACATAATCGAGTCCGAAACCGTTGGGCAGGGCGGCATGCCCAGCAAGCATGGTCTCGGTGACTTCGACGGTCGCCTCGGCGCTGCCGGCCGCGGTGCTGACGCGCACCCGTCCGCCGTCGAGGAGCCCAAGCATCTGGGCGTCTTCGACGCTGACGCGCAGCGCCCCGTCGGCGTCGCGTTTGCGCCAGGACGGGTCTCGGAAAATGTCGTTGGCGGTGTAGGCACGCCGCTCGCCCACCGACAGCACGATGGGAAACTCCGAGGAGGTCAGGTCGGCTGGCGCCGTCGCCAACGCCCTTAGCTCGTCCAGCATTTCGGGGATTTCCAGTGCGATCTTATGGTCGGCGTGGCTGATCAGCGCGAAGTCGTCCTCGTAGGTGTGCAGGGTGAAGGTGACCCCGGACGGGCTGTCGAGGATCGCGTCGAACAGCGCATTGCCGTCGTCGTGCCCGGCCCGCCGCACCGCCTCCGGATAGGCCATGGCGGTCTTCTGGGCCAGCCCCCACGCGGCGGCCGCGCCGGACAACCCATCCGGCAGCGTCGGCCCCAGCGTCTCGTAGAGGACATACGGAATCAGCTTCGCCACAGTGGGATTGGTGGCCACGGCGGCGAGGAACGCTTCGGCATACGCTTGGCGGCCCCGCCGCGCCGCCTCATGCAACGGGCGCAGGTCGGCGTCGTCGAGTACGCCCAGCGCGCGCACCAGGCGCGCCCAGATCTCCGGTTCGGGCAGCGTCCCGGGCAGCGGCTGCAGCAGCGGCCGGCGCAATTGGAAAGCGTTGCCGGGGAACTCGAAGTTGAAGAAGGTCGCCTCCGGCTTCTCGAACTGGGACGCCGCGGGCAGCACGTAATGGGCTAGCCTGGCGGTCTCGGTCATCGCGACGTCCACGACCACCATCAGTTCCAGCGCTTGGAAGGCCTCTCGGCAGGCGGTCGAGTTGGCCAGCGAGTGGGCGGGATTGCTGCTTTCGACGATCATGGCCCGGAACCGGTCCGGGTGATCGGTCAGGATTTCCTCGGGCACGACGTTGCTCGGCACCAGCCCGGCGATGATGGGCGCACCGGTGACGGGCGTGCGGCCGGAGACCTGGCTGAACAGCGGGGCGAAGGACGAATGCAGGTGCTGCCCACCCTTTTTCGCGAAGTTGCCGGTGAGGATCCACAGCAGCTTGTTCAGGTAGGAGCACAGGGTGCTGTTGGGCGCCTGCTGAATCCCGAGGTCCTCGAACACCGCCACACTGGCGGCGGCCCCGATGCGCCGCGCCGCCGCGCGCAGCAGCTGCTCGTCGACCCCACAGCGCTGCGCGTAGTCACCGAGCGGGACTTCGCGCAGCTGGGCGCGGATGCCATCCGCGCCGCGCACGTGCTCGGCGAGAAACGCTTCGTTGCAGAGGTTTTCCTGAACGAGGACGGCGGCCAGGGCCGCCAGGCACCAGGCGTCGGTCCCGGGCCGCACCCGCAGATGGAAGTCGGACATCTTGGCGGTGTCGGTGACGACGGGATCGATCACGATCATCGAGCGGGCCGGGTCCTTGGCGATCTCGTTGAGCACCACCCGGGCCCGGGGGAAGCTCTGCGACATCCACGGGTTCTTGCCGACGAACACCGACACCTCGGCATGCTCGAACTCACCCCGCGTGTGACCGCCGTAGAGGTGCCCATCGACCCAGGCCTCGCCGGTCTTTTCCTGCGCCAACGCATTTGACCGGTAACGCGCTCCGAGCGCCTTCAGGAACGCCCCGCTGTAGGCCCCGCCAAGATGATTGCCCTGCCCGCCACCGCCGTAGTAGAAGATCTTGTCCCCGCCGTAGGCGTCGCGGATGTGCTTGAACCCCTCGGCGATCTCGACAATGGCGGTGTCCCAGTCGATCTCCTCGAAGGTCCCGTCGGCGCGGCGGCGCATCGGCGAGGTCAGGCGGGCGCGGTTGTTCTGGTAGTGGTCCAGCCGCAGCGCCTTGTTGCAGGTGTACCCCTGCGACGCCGGGTTCGCCTTGTCGCCCCGGATGCGGGCCAGTCGGCGATCGTCGACTTGGACGACGATGCCGCAGTTGCATTCGCAGAGGATGCACGCGGTCGGCTGCCAATCAGTGGGGCTCATTGCGAATTCCTCTCGGAGAGCTCGGCTACGAGCAGCTGGTGTAGCTGCCGGTGAACGACATCAAGGGGTGCGAGGTCGCGCCGCACCCGGGCCAGCACGATCGCACCCTCCAGCGCGCTGGTCGCCAACACCGCCAGTTCGCCGGCCCGGTCGGCGGGCATTCCGTCGGCGACGAAGCGCTGCGCGATCAGGTCGGACCAACGGTCGAACGCCGCCGCCGCGCGCTCGACCACCGGCGCCATGCGCTCGCGGTCGGATTGGTCGCCGGCTTCGACGGAGACCGCGACGACGGGGCAGCCCGCGCGGAAATCGCTGTCGAGCAGCTGGCGGCGGTACTTCTCGATCAGCGTGTGCAGCAGCTCGAGGCCGCCCCCGGCCTCGGTGATGACGGCGGCCACGTGCTCGCCGGCGTAGTCGACGGCCTCGCAGAGCAGTTGGGTCCGCCCGCCCGGGAAGTAGTGGTAGGCCGAGCCGCGCGGCGCGCCGCTGTGCTCGAGAACGTCCGAGATGGCGGTGGCATGCGCGCCGCGCTCCCTGATCAGCAGCGCGGCGGAAACCACCATCCGCTCGCGTGGGGTTCGCATTCGTCACTCCTCGGTCGCCGCCACAGCTTATGTATGAGGCTATACATAACGCGCGGCGGGCGAAAGCTCCGCTTCGCGAGCAGACGCAAAATCGCCCTATTCCCGACGGGAATGGGCGATTTTGCGTCTGCTCGTGGACTTGGGGGGTTACGACATCCAGTCGCTGGAGCCGTCGTTCTTCTTGTAATCGCCGCCGCCGGAGTTCTTCACGATGATCGGGTCACCCGGGCCGAAGTTGTCGAAGAACCACCGGGCGTTGCCGGGGCTGATGTTGATGCAGCCGTGGCTGACGTCGCGCTTACCCTGGTCGTCCACCGACCATGGTGCGCTGTGCACGAAGTCGCCGACGTTGTCGAAACGGACGGCCAAATCGACCGTCACCTTGTAGCCGTACGTCGAGTTGACCGGGACCCCGTAGGTCGAGGAATCCATCACCACCGAGGGCATCTTCTCTTGCACGTAGTAGGTGCCGTTGGGGGTTTGGTGATTACCGGACGTCATGCCCATCGACATCGGGATGGTCTTCTCCACGGTGCCGTTGCGGGTGACGGTCAGTTGGTGGGTGGCGTCGTCCGCCGTGGCCACCAGGGTGTCTCCGGTGTGGAAGCTGGACACGGTGCCGCCCGCGTCGACCGTCACGTCTGTGTGAGCGGGCCAGAAGCTCAGCGGGCGCCAGCGCAGCTGCGTCGGGGTCATCCAGTAGAACTTGCCCGAGACCGGCGGGTTCGACGAGACGTGGACCGCGTTGATGGCCGCGCCCGCGTCATCGACCCGACCGGGGAAGTTGAGGATGATCGGCTGGCCCACGCCCACGGTCGTGCCGTTTTTCGGGACGAACGAGGGCGGCCCGAAAGGCGGCGTGCCGGTGAACGGTGTCGGGTCCTGCCCGGCAGCGGGGCCCGCGACCACGGGTTGTGCACCGGGGAAGGGCAACGGCGGCGGCGGCGCGAGCGGGGCGGCGGGGGGCGGCGCCAGCACGGGCAGCGGCGCCGGG
>NZ_JAOPWB010000290.1 GCF_025965855.1 Mycobacterium sp.
CGACCGGATGATCAAGGACGCCGAGGCGCACGCCGAGGAGGACCGTCAGCGCCGCGAGGAGGCCGACATCCGCAACCAGGCCGAGACGCTGGTGTACCAGACGGAGAAATTCGTCAAGGAACAACGCGAGGCCGAGGGCGGCTCCAAGGTCCCCGAGGACACGCTGAACAAGGTGGACGCCGCGGTGGCGGAAGCCAAGTCGGCACTGGGTGGCAGCGACATCTCCGCGATCAAGTCAGCGATGGAGAAGCTGGGTCAGGAGTCCCAGGCGCTCGGACAGGCCATCTACGAGGCCACCCAGGCCGAGGGCGGCCAGGGCGGTGGCCCTGGCGGCACCGAGCCCGGCGGCGCGTCCGGCTCGGCCGATGACGTTGTGGACGCGGAGGTGGTCGACGACGACCGGGAGGCCAAGTGACCGGCGGATATCAAAAGACCGAAGGCAACCCACAGGAACAGATAACCGTCACCGACAAGCGGCGCATCGACCCCGAGACCGGCGAAGTCCGGCACGTCCCTCCCGGCGCTGAGCCGGGAGGGCCCGCCGCGGCCGGTACAGGCGCGGCCGCTGGGACAGACGCCAAGGTCGCCGAGCTGACCGCCGATCTGCAACGAGTGCAGGCGGACTTCACCAACTACCGCAAGCGGGCCCTGCGTGACCAGCAGGCCGCCGCCGACCGGGCCAAGGCCGCCGTGGTCAGCCAATTGCTCGGCGTGCTGGACGATCTCCATCGGGCGCGTAAGCACGGCGACCTGGAATCCGGCCCGCTGAGGTCGGTCGCCGACAAGCTGGACAGCGCGCTGACCGGCCTCGGCCTGACGGCGTTCGGCGAGGAGGGCGAGGACTTCGACCCGGTGCTACACGAGGCCGTGCAGCACGAGGGCGATGGCGCCGACGGCTCCAAACCAGTGATCGGCACCGTCATGCGGCAGGGCTACAAACTGGGCGACCAGGTGCTGCGGCACGCTCTGGTCGGGGTCGTCGACACCGTCGCGGGCGACGGCGAAGAAACGGTCCCTGGGGCCGATCCAGCCGAAACCCAACAGCCCGACACGGACGATAACGTCGACGCCTCCGGTGCCTAGGTAGAAAACTAACTACGACGCACGACAATCAAATACGACAAATAGATAGAGACAGGTGAGAGGGGGTGACGCGGCATGGCCCAGCGTGAATGGGTCGAAAAGGACTTCTACAAGGAGCTGGGCGTCTCCTCTGACGCCAGCCCGGAAGAGGTCAAGCGCGCATACCGCAAGCTGGCGCGTGACCTGCATCCGGATGCGAATCCCGACAACCCGGCCGCCGGCGAACGATTCAAGGCGGTGTCGGAAGCGCACAACGTGTTGTCGGATCCGGCCAAGCGCAAGGAGTACGACGAAACCCGCCGCCTGTTCGCGGGCGGCGGGTTCGGCGGCCGCAAGTTCGACAGTGGCGGCGGCTTCAACTTCAACGTCGGTGGCGTTGGCTCTGATGGCGCTGAGTTCAACCTCAGCGACCTATTCGACGCCGCCGGCCGAAGCGGCGGGGCCAACATCGGTGACCTGTTCGGCGGCTTGTTCGGACGCGGCGCCACTCCCCGTCCCAGCCGGCCGCGGCGCGGCAACGACCTGGAGACCGAGACCGAGCTGGATTTCGTCGAGGCGGCCAAGGGCGTGGCGATGCCGCTGCGGCTGACCAGCCCCGCGCCCTGCACCAACTGCCATGGCAGCGGCGCGCGCCCGGGCACCAGCCCGAAGGTGTGCCCCAGCTGTAACGGCTCGGGCGTGATCAACCGCAACCAGGGCGCGTTCGGCTTCTCCGAGCCCTGCACCGGTTGCCGGGGCAGCGGCTCGATCATCGAGCACCCATGCGACGAGTGCAAAGGCACCGGCGTGACCACCCGCACGCGCACCATCAACGTGCGGATCCCGCCCGGTGTCGAGGACGGACAGCGGATCCGGCTGCCGGGGCAGGGCGAGGCCGGGTTGCGCGGTGCGCCGTCGGGCGATCTGTATGTGACGGTGCATGTGCGGCCGGACAAGGTGTTCGCCCGAGACGGCGACGACCTCACCGTGACGGTGCCCGTCAGCTTCACCGAATTAGCTTTGGGTTCAACGCTTTCGGTTCCGACGCTGGATGGCAAGGTCGGTGTCCGGGTGCCCAAGGGCACCGCCGACGGCCGGATCCTGCGGGTGCGCGGACGCGGTGTGCCCAAGCGCGGCGGCGGCAACGGCGACCTGCTCGTCACCGTGAAGGTGTCCGTGCCGCCGAACGTGGAGGGCGCCGCCCAGGAAGCGCTGGAGGCCTATGCCGCGGCCGAGCGATCCAGTGGTTTCAATCCGCGCGCGGGATGGGCAGGTAACCGCTGATGGCCAGAGGCTCGAGGAATCCCAAAGAGGAGGCCCGGACCTTCCTGATCTCGGTGGCGGCCGAACTGGCCGGCATGCATGCGCAGACACTGCGCACCTACGACCGCCTCGGGCTGGTCAGCCCGAGGCGCACTTCCGGTGGGGGACGGCGTTATTCGGAACACGACGTGGATCTGCTGCGCGAGGTGCAGCGGCTCTCCCAGGACGAGGGCGTCAATCTCGCCGGCATCAAGCGCATCATCGAGCTGACCAATCAGGTTCAGGCACTGCAGTCCAGGCTGCGGGAGATGTCCGAGGAGTTGGCGGTGCTGCGCGCCAACCAGCGCCGCGACGTGGCCGTGGTGCCCAAGAGCACCGCGCTGGTTGTCTGGCAGCCCCGAAAGCCGCGAAAGCCGCGCTAGCGCGCGGCGCCGTCTTCGACGATTCTCATGACTGGTCGCGGCATGGAAGTGGTTACCAATCACCCGGTCGTCGAAACCCTGCTACATCGATATCAACGCGAGCTGGGTGGCCAGCTGCTCACCTACCGCAATCACGTCTATCGCTGCATCAACTATCACAACCAGCTCATCGCCGGTCCGATCCCGGACTTCGCCGTTCTGGCTTGGGCCGCACACGATCTCGGCATCTGGACCGCGCGCACATTCGACTACCTCACGCCTTCCGCTGACCTGGCAGCGGCGCACGCCGAAGAATTCGGCATCGACAACGTAGACGACGTACGCAGGCTGATCGTCGAACACCACCGGCTGCGACCGTCGCACGATCATACGGCCGAAACCTTTCGGAGGGCTGACCGTATCGACGTGAGCCATGGTCTGTTGAGTGACCGGATTGGCCGCCCGTCCATCCGATCCGTTGTCACCGAGCTGCCCTATTGCGGCTTCCACGCATTCCTCGCCAAAGGCCTTATCCGCTACGCAGCAGGGCACCCGCTTCGGCCCTTCCCAATGCTGCGGTGGTGAAACAAGCACGCTCACACCCGAATCGAGAATTGCGTGATCGCCGGCACCCCCGGACGCGCACACGGGTAGCCGCCGCGACGCAGCGCATCGGTCGGCGCGGTCATCGGCTCGAAGCACACCACGTCTTCGGCGAGCGGGGCGAAGATCTGCGCCACCGGATACCCCCGCTCGAAGTGCACCTCCACGCCGCGCCCGCCGCCGGACACCGCGAACACCGCACCGTCGCCGACCTGGTCGTAGGCGTCGTCAAAAGCCGTGTCGCCCAAGGCTTCTTCCTTCGCCAGCTGGGGTTCGGATTCGCCGGTGGGCAGCCCCCGCTCGTCGAGCCGCAAGTGCCGCAGCGGCGGCGTCTCGATCATCCACTCGCCGCGGGGGACGTCGGGTAGGTGCAGGTAGGGATGGAAGCCGAAGCACAGCGGAATCGCGGTGTCGCCGGTTGCGGTGACGGTGGTGCGCACCGTCAGCGCCCGTTCGGCCAGCCGCACTGCCACCGCGAGCACATGCGGAAACGGGAAGCTGGCCAGCAGCCTCGGGTCGGTGCCGAAGTCGACCTCCGCGGTCAGCTCGTTCTCCGACTGCGTCGTCACCCGCCAGCCCGGGTAGGCGGCCAGGGTGCCGTGGATGGGCAACCCGTTGGGGTCGGGACGAACACCGTTCTCCCCGGGCGTCAGCGTCACCGTCACGTTCTCGGCCGTATACGTGTTGCCGCCCAATCGATTTGCCCACGGATACAGGATCGGGATTCCCATCGTCTTGCCCGCCTCGACATAGGCCTGCAGGCCGCGACGTTGGCCGAGCAGTTCGGTGCCCGAGTCGGTCAGCGACGTGCCGATCATGCCCGCCTCCGGCACGAACTGCGCCGCCACCGGCGATGACGGGTCGGTCAGGGTCACGACGTGCATGGCTTACCTCGGTTCACCTGGACAGTGGATCGTGCTGAATGCGTTCGGGCGGCGCCCCTTTGGCGATCAGGGCGGCCTTGGTGGCGCGGACCATGTCCGGTCCGCCGCAGATCAGGATTTGCCGGTCGCCCCAGCCACCGTATTTGGTCACCACGTCGGGCAGGCGGCCGGTTTGGCTCACGTGCAGGCCGCGCGGCGGCGTGACGTCGGGATAGTCGGCGGCCCACGATGGGTCGCGGCCGTACTCGGAGACCGGTGAGACGGACAGCCAGGGATTGTGCTGGGCGACCTGCCACAGGGTGGGCAGGTCGTAGAGCTCGCAGCGGTAGCGGGCGCCGAAGAAGAGGTGAACCCGCGGGTTCACCGCGTAGCGGCTGAGGTCCATGATCAGCGTCCGCAGCGGTGTCAGCCCGGTGCTGCCGGCGACCATCAGCACGTCCCCGCCGTCCCGGTCGATCCGCAGGCCGCCGTGCGGGCTGGACAACCGCCACCGGTCGCCGGGCCGGGTTTCGTTGACGATCGCGGTGCTGACCAGGCCGCCGGGGACCTGTCGGACGTGGAACTCGATCCCGCCGCCCGGGTCGGCCGGGATCGCGGGGCTCAGATAGCGCCACCGGCGCGGGCACTGCGGAACGTGGACGTTGACGTACTGGCCGGGATAGTAGTCCATCGGGCGGTCGAGCTGCAGCCGGACGACGGCCAGGTCGCGCGAGACGCGCACGTGCTCGATGACCGCGCCGTCCCACCAGGCCGGTCCCTCGTCGGCGTCGGCGGACCCGCGCATCACTCCGATGATCAGGTTGAGCGACTGGTTGGCAGCCGCCTCGACGGCATCGGTCCACCCGTCGCCGACGTGGGTCCGCAGCGTCGCATACAGCGCGCGATGCAATGTGTCGTAATGGCTCGGCAACACACCAAATTTGCGGTGATCCCGGCCGAGCTGGGCGAGGAAGGCCACCGGCTCGGTCGCGCGCTGCTCGACCAGTTCCCCGTAAACCCAGTGCAGGGCGTGCGCAAAAGCGGCTCGCTGGCCGTCCATTTCGGGTGGGAACAGGTCGCGCACCGAGACGTCGAGGGCAAACCAGTGGGTGTAGAACCGTCGGACGAGTTCGTTGTTCTTGCCCGGCCCGGAGTCGTCCTGCGCGAAGGCGTCGCGCAGCACCCGCAACGCGTCACGGTCCTCCAGGCTCACGGGGCCCGATTCTAGAGTCGGCGCGGCCGGGTAGGCGGTCTCGCGGTGAAACCGTGCGCACCGGGGCCCCGGGCATCGGCGGCACCGGCGGGCTGCTGTTCGGCAGGAGCGGCAACAACGGGACCGCGATCTAGCCTCCCCGCCAGGTGGGTAAAAATTTGCTAAGGTTGAGCGGAACAGACTCAACCTTGACGCAGTTGGAAAAGGCGACAAGCATTTTTTGGACATCCTTCCTAACCCCAAACGGAGATCGTCGTGGACTCTTTCAACCCGACAACCAAGACGCAGGCGGCCCTGACGTCGGCCCTGCAGGCGGCCTCGGCCGCCGGCAACCCCGAGATCAGGCCCGCGCATCTGCTGTTGGCGCTGCTGACGCAGAACGACGGGATCGCCGCGCCGCTCCTCGAGGCCGTCGGCGTCGAGCCCGCCACCATCCGCGCCGAAGCGGAGCGGATTCTCGACCGCCTGCCGCAGGCCAGCGGCGCCAGCGCGCAACCGCAGCTGTCGCGCGAGTCGCTGGCCGCCATCACCACCGCCCAGCAGCTGGCCACCGAGATGGACGACGAATACGTCTCCACCGAGCACCTGATGGTGGGGCTGGCCACGGGTGACTCCGACGTCGCCAAACTGCTGACCGGCCACGGCGCGTCCCCGCAAGCGTTGCGGGAGGCGTTCGTCAAGGTCCGTGGCAGCGCGCGGGTCACCAGCCCGGACCCGGAGACCACCTATCAGGCGCTGGAGAAGTACTCCACCGACCTGACCGGCCAGGCCCGCGAGGGCAAACTCGACCCGGTCATCGGGCGCGACAACGAGATTCGCAGGGTCGTGCAGGTGCTGTCCCGTCGCACCAAGAACAACCCGGTGCTCATCGGCGAGCCCGGCGTCGGCAAGACCGCGATCGTCGAGGGCCTGGCGCAGCGCATCGTCGCGGGCGACGTCCCGGAGAGCCTGCGCGACAAGACCGTCGTCGCGCTGGACCTCGGCTCGATGGTGGCCGGCGCCAAGTATCGCGGGGAGTTCGAGGAACGGCTCAAGGCCGTGCTCGACGACATCAAGAACTCCGCCGGGCAGATCATCACGTTCATCGACGAGCTGCACACCATCGTCGGGGCCGGCGCGACCGGCGAGGGCGCGATGGACGCCGGCAACATGATCAAGCCGATGCTGGCGCGCGGCGAGCTGCGACTGGTCGGCGCCACCACGCTCGACGAGTACCGCAAGTACATCGAGAAGGACGCCGCGCTGGAGCGCCGCTTCCAGCAGGTGTTCGTCGGTGAGCCGTCGGTGGAGGACACCGTCGGCATCCTGCGCGGGCTGAAGGACCGCTACGAGGTGCATCACGGGGTGCGCATCACCGACTCCGCGCTCGTCGCGGCGGCCACGCTGTCCGATCGCTACATCACCGCCCGTTTCCTGCCCGACAAGGCCATCGACCTGGTCGACGAGGCCGCGTCGCGGCTACGGATGGAGATCGACTCCCGTCCCGTCGAGATCGACGAGGTCGAGCGCATCGTGCGTCGCCTCGAGATCGAGGAGATGGCGCTGGCCAAAGAACAAGACGCAGCATCCGAGGAGCGTTTGGCAAAACTCCGCGCCGAGCTGGCCGACCAGAAGGAGAAGCTGGCCGAGCTGACCACCCGCTGGCAGAACGAGAAGAGCGCCATCGACGTGGTGCGGGAGCTCAAGGAGCAGCTGGAGACGTTGCGCGGTGAGGCCGACCGGGCCGAGCGCGACGGCAATCTGGAGAAGGCATCCGAGCTGCGCTACGGCCGCATCCCCGAGCTGGAGAAGAAGCTCGACGCCGCGCTGCCCCACGCCGAGGCCCGCGAGGACGTCATGCTGAAGGAGGAGGTCGGGCCAGACGACATCGCCGACGTGGTGTCGGCGTGGACAGGCATTCCGGCGGGCCGGATGCTCGAGGGCGAGACGGCCAAGCTGCTGCGCATGGAGGACGAACTCGGCAAGCGCGTCGTCGGTCAGAAGAAGGCCGTGCAGGCCGTGTCTGACGCCGTGCGCCGCAGCCGGGCCGGCGTTGCTGACCCGAACCGTCCGACGGGCTCGTTCATGTTCCTCGGCCCGACCGGCGTCGGC
>NZ_JAOPWB010000317.1 GCF_025965855.1 Mycobacterium sp.
GCGGAGGTGGAAAAGCTGACGGCAGGTGCTCCCGCCGCTGCCCAGCAATTCCTGTTCCCGTTGTCTCCCGGCGTCGCGTCGGAGCAGCGGTTGCAGGTCAAGACCATCTGGGCGGCCCGCGTGATCAGCGTGCTGTTTCCGGAGATCACCACCATCTACGGGTACCGCGAGGACCCCTTGCCGTGGCACCCGAACGGGTTGGCCATCGACGTGATGATCCCTAACCACGGCAGCCCCGAAGGCATCCAGCTCGGCAACGAAATCGCCGGGTACGCCTTGGCGAATGCGAAACGCTGGGGAATCAACCACGTGATCTGGCGGCAGAAGATTTACCCGGGCGTCGGCGCGCCGAGCTGGACCGCGAACTACGGCAACGAAACGCTCAACCACTACGACCACGTTCATATCGCCACCAATGGCGGCGGATACCCGACGGGTCACGAGACGTATTACATCGGGTCAATGACCCCTGCGCCGTCCGAGTGATCGACGCCCATCCCGCTCCCCGCGTCGGGACTGCAGTCACCCGACGAGGAGGCCCAGCAAGCCACTGGTGACGATCGAGGGCACCGTCAGTTGCCCACCGCCGACACTCGGGGGCAGGGTCAGCACACCACCGGTGACGATCGACGGGACCCCGACGTCCCCGCCGCCAACGATCGAGGGCAGGCTCAGCACACCGCCGGTCAGGATCGACGGGATGCTCACGTCCCCACCGCCGGCGATCGGGGGCAGGCTCAGCACACCCCCGGTCAGGATCGACGGCACGCTCAGCTGCCCGCCGCCCAGGACCGGGGGCAGGTTCACGGCGCCACCGTCGAGGATCGAGGTCAAGACGCTGCTGATCGGGGGCACGGTAAAGATCCCGCCGCCGACGCTCGAGGGGAGGCTCAGCAGGCCACCGGTGATGATCGAAGGTAACCCCAGCACGCCACCGCCGAGCGTTGCGGGCAGGTCGAGCACACCGCCGGTGAGGATCGACGGCACGGTCAACTCCCCACCGCCCAGGAATTGGGGCAGGGCCACCACGCCGCCATTGATGATCGGGCTCATGGCGTTGGCGATCGCGGACCCGACGCTGGAGATCGGGGGCACGGTCAACCCCGCACCGCCCAGGATCGGGGGCAGATTCAGCACGCCACCGGTGATCAGCGAGGGCACGCTCAGCGCGCCGCCCCCCAGGATCGGCGGCAAGTTCACCACGCCGCCGTCCAGGGTCAGGCTCGCGCTACCGCCCAGGATCGAGGTCAGGCTCAAGTCGGCGGCGGCCGCCGCCCCGGCGTTGGCCACCTCGGTGCCGAGGTAGGCGCCCGCGCCCGCACTGATCAAGCCGACGAACTCCTCGTGAAACGCGTTGGCTTGGGCGCTGATCGTCTGAAATTCCTGGCCGAAATCGCTGAACATCGTTGCGACCAAGGCGGATACCTCGTCCTGGGCCGCGGCGGCCACCGCCGTTGTGGGCGCCGCAGCTGACGCAGCGGACCCGGATAGCAATGAGCGGATACCTGCCAAACCCTGGGCCGCCGACTCCAGCTGTTCTGGAGCCGTCACCAGATATGACACATGCGCCTCCCGCCGAACCACTGCGACGGTCGCCCGACGACCTAAGCAACATGAGCCTAATCGGGCATTGTAGAAATACCTATGAAAATCCGGCTTTTCAGGAATAACCTAACATGAGTAAGTTTCGCGATTTGCGCTTCAAAAGCGGGCGGCGTCGACCGCCAAAAACCTCAAGAATTGCCGACGGGTATTGCGCCTCATTGGGCGGTCCAGCCGCCGTCGATCGAATAACTGGCGCCCGTGATGGTGGCGGCCGCATCGCCGGCCAGGAAGACCGCGAGCGCGCCGATGTCCTCCGGCTCGGTGTAGCGGGCCATCGGCTGCTTTTCGGCTACGAATTCGTGCTTGGCCTCCTCGAAGGACTTGCCCAGCGCCTCGGCGCGCGCTTCGACTTGCTGCGCGACCAGAGGCGTCATCACCCAGCCCGGGCTGATCGCGTTGCAGGTGATGCCGCGGTCGGCGGTCTCGATGGCCACCACTTTGGTCAGTCCCACGACGCCGTGCTTGGCGGCGACATATGCCGCCTTTCCGGCGCTGGCAACGAGGCCGTGCGCCGAGGCGATATTGATGATTCGGCCCCAGCCCCGGCGTTTCATCCCCGGTAGTGCGCAGCGACAAGTGTGGAAAGCGGCCGACAAATTCGTGGCGATCACAGCGTCCCATTTCTCGATCGGGAATTCCTCGACTTTCGCCACGTACTGGATGCCCGCATTGTTAACCAGGACATCGATCGCGCCGAAGGTCTTTTCGGCGCCGCTGATCATGGCGGCGATCTCGTCCGGCTTGGTCACATCGGCGCCCGAATAGGCCGCCGTCACCCCGAACGTCTCCTCGATGCCGCGCCGCTGTTGCTCAACGGCATCCGGGTCACCGAAACCGTTGAGGGTCACGTTCGCGCCCTCGGCGGCGAAGGCACGCGCGATACCAAGGCCTATACCGGACGTGGAACCCGTTACGACGACGGACTTTCCGCGAATCATCTTGACGAGTATCCCCCGGGCTTGCGGTCGGCGCTGCGCGTCAGCGTTCGGCTGCCGGCGGTGCGGGTTCGACGGCGACCAGTTCGGTGATGCCGCTGACGGTGAGGATGGGCATCACCAGGGGATGGGCGATGAGACGGATGTGGTCGGCGCGGGCGAACAGGGCGTTAATGGCGGCGCTGTCCAGGTACTCCACCGCGCTGAGATCGACGGTAAGCGTGCCGCCGTTGCCACTGGCCTCGGTGGTGGCGCTGCTCAGGGCCTGGTTGAATGCGTCGACGTTGCTCAGATCGATTTCCCCCGCTGCGGTCAGCACGACCTTCCCGTTGCGGTGCGCGGTGTCGAGGGTGAGCGACGTGGGCATCAGGTGATCCTCGCGCATAGGTGAACCGTGGTTCCGGCGGTGTGCGGGTTGATGGTGACGTCCTGCATGAGCCCCCGCATGAGAGCGATGCCCCGGCCGCGATGGGTTTCGGTACCCGGTTGCGGGGGCTTCCACGAGCCGGTGTCGCTGATGGTCAACCGCACCTGGTCGACGAGCATGATGGCGCCAAGGCTGATCATGCCACCCGGACGGTGACGGTGGCCGTGCTCGATGGCGTTGGCGACGGCCTCTCCTGCGGCGACGAGCACGTTCATCGCCTGATCCGGATCCAGCCTGGCTCGGGTCAACCACCGGCGCAGTGCGGTACGGATGGGGGCGAGTTGGCTGACGTCGGCGGGAAACTCCAACTCCAGTGGGGCCGGATGGCGGTAGAGCAGAAGGACGACGTCGTCCTGATAGCCGCCGCTGGGCGCGAGACCGGACATGATCCGGTTCGCCAAATCATCCAGCGTGGAATCGCGGCCGTCCTGAACGAGGGCGGCGGCGCGGGAGATGCCATGCTGCAGTGCACGGCGGCGACGTTCGACCAGCCCGTCGGTGTAGAGCAGCAAAGTGGCGCGCGGCGGGACGGTCACGCGGGCTTCGGGGCGGGGCCAGTCGGGTCGTACTCCCAACGCGATGGTGTGTCCGTCGTCGAGGATTCGGGTGGTGCCGTCGGCGTCGACCAGGATGGGCGGCGGGTGCCCGGCACTGGAGTACACCAGTTCTCCGGTGTCGGGGTTGAGGACCGCGCAGACGGCGGTGGTGCATTGGGCGCCGGGCAGTCGGGCTGCGAAGCGGTCCAGGCCCGCGAGGGCGGCACTCGGGCTGGGGTTTTCGAACAGCAGCGCGCGGCAGGCGCTGCGTACCTGCCCCATCACGGTGGCGGCGGCGAGGCCATGGCCGACGCAGTCGCCGACGATCAACGCGATGCGCCCGTCGTCCAAGTCGACGGTGTCGTACCAGTCGCCACCCACCTGCAGGGGCCGGCTGGCAGCCTGATAGCGCGCGACGAACCCGTGCGGTAGCTCGGCGGGGCCGAGGATCGCGTGCTGGAGCGCAAGGGCGGTTTCGCGCTGCTGGTCGACCTGGTGCACGCGCTGCAGACCCTGGCCGAGGCGGCCCGCCAGCACGGTCAGCAGGGTCTGGTCCTCGAGGGTGAACGGCCGCTGCTCGGTCAGGTCGATCCAGACGGCGAGCACGCCCTCGGGATGTTGCAGTGCGATCCCCGCCGTCCCGGGCTCTGGTGTGTTGGGGGTGAGTAGGTCGCCGTCGCGCAACGAGCTGAGCGTCTGCCGGGTCTGGGAGGGCAGGTCGCCCCACTGTGCGGGTTCGCCGACCGACACGACTAGCGGTGCGCCATAGGTGGTTTCCGCGGAGGAACTGTGGGTCGGGAAGGTGACCGCCAGGACGCGGCGGGCCCGCCAGAGCCGACGCAGTTCCTCAGCCGCGGCGTGCACCGCCTCGTCGAGGGTGTCCGATTGGGCGAGTTCCTGGTTGAGCGCCTGTTCGCGGCCCGCGGCCAGCGCCAACGCGATGGCTGCGTGTCGGGCGAAGTCAGTGACGAGTTCGAGGTAATCGTTGTCGAATGCGGGCTGTTGCGGGCGGCGCGCGACGGCAATCACTCCGAGCACCCTCTCGTCGGCGATCAGCGGCATGACGATCGCCGAGCGTTCACCGACATCGGTGAACCCCTCGATCGGATATTGGAAGGAATCGGTGATCAGCGGCACGCCGCGGCGCGCGACGCCGCCGGTAGTGGAGCCGTCCATCGGCACCTGCCGGCCAATCACCTCCGAGGCGTACCGGCCCGCCGTAGCGGCCACGACGAGGGTGTCGACTTCATCGGAGGGCAGATCGGGGTCCCGCGGAACCAGCAGAATCGCCTGCTCGGCACCGGCCAACTCCAGCGCCCGGTTCACGATGAGCTGCAATGGCCCCGTCTGTGGGTCACCGGACTGCAGCGCGGTCGTGATTTCCCGGCTGGCCTTCGTCCATTTCGCCGATTCACGTTCCCGCTCGAAGAGTCGCGCGTTGTCGATCGCGGCCGCCGCGGCCGTGGCCAACGCCCGCACGGCGGCTTCCTGGGGGTCGGAAAACGCTCGGCCCGGCCGATCGTCGCCCAGGTAAAGGCTCCCGAAGTCAGCCGCCCGCACGGTGATCGGTATGCCGAGCAGCGCCCGCAGCGGCGGGTCGTGTGCCTGCAGCCCGGCGGCCTGCGGGTGGGCACTCAGATCGTCGACGCGGAGGCCCTCTCCCACCGGCAGGTCACCGAGCCGCCGGGCCGCGTCGGCGTCGATTCCCGTGTGGACGAAGGAGGCCAGCGTTCCGTCGGGCGCCCGTATGCCCAGCGCGGCGTACCGGGCATCGGTCAGCTCGATGGCCGCGTTGACGATTCGATGCAATGTCGAATCCAGATCCAGGTCGGAGCCGATCTCCACGATGAGCCGGACCAGTAGTTCCATCTGGTCGCGAGCCGCCGCCAGCTCGTCGAGCTGTGACCGCGGTTCGGCCCGGTCCTTGTCCGCCATAGCTACAAATCTAATTGTTTAATTCGGGTCCTATTCCCTTTGGGTTTCGGGCCGGTCGATCAGCGGCCGAGGGCGGGCATCGCCGTGGTGATCACCCGCTCGGGAAGGAATTCGACGCGGCGTCCGGTCTCGGCTTCGCTGCCCACGGCGGCCGGGTCGCCCCAGCAGACGGTCGCGCTACCGGAGAGCGCAAGCGCGACGCCGGCGCGGAAGTCGATGAACAGCAGCGCCGCGGCGGGGTCGGCGGCGAGGTTGCCGAAGCTGTTGAACATGTTGTTGCCGGGATAGTCGGGCCACCACAGGTGCCCCGATGCAACGCGGACGAACCCGGGAGGGCCGCCGCGGTGGGAGGCGTCGCTGCCGGCGGTGGCGTGGGTGGTACCCAGAAAGAATGTGTCGGCGGCCTCTATCAGCCGAATGTCTTCCGGCCGCAACGTATTTCCGGAATACAGCCGCGCCCGGTTGTCGTCAGGTGGCCCATCGACGTGTACGTGGCGCTGCTGGATGTATTGCGGGCAGTTGCCGTAGGCCTGGTCGACGTTGATGGTCAGCCGACCCGCCTCAGTAGAGGTGAGGACACCGTTGATACCAATGCGCCGTCGCGAAATGAAGTTCATGGCGATGACGCCCACCAGCTGCCCGTCAGATAGGCCGTGGAGGGGTCCGCGCTGGGCAGCGGCGTGTCGATCTCCGGGGTGGTCGGCGACGCGGCCTGTAGGAAACCGGGTGGCCCGAGTAGCGGTGAGGTCCAAAGCCACCCGGTCCGGTCGCGGGCGGCCAGGACCGCGAATGTCGCCTCGGAAAGGGATGCGGCCATGCCGGCGCGTAATTGTCCGCGGGCGACCATCGGCGCGAGCCGGGCGGCCTGTGCTTCGACGCGGGCTTGTCGTTGAACGGCCAACTCGCCGCTGTGGAAGCCCACAGCGGCAGACGAGCTCGACGGGGCGGAATATCTCATCGGGGAACCTCGGCAAATCCCGGTTCTCCCCCGTCCACAACGGAATTGAACCGGCACCGAGTCTCGAGCCGCTCGCTGATCTCTTGGATCGCGCTCTCGGGAAGCGCGGTGACATCGAAGTTCTCGCCGATGCGTGCCGGCTTGACGGATGACGTGAGAACTGCGCTGCCGCGCTGGATGCTCCAGGCCAGAAGCACTTGCGCGGGGGTCTTTCCGAGACGCCGAGCGATCGAGACGATCACAGCATCGTCGAGCAGCCGCGGTTCCAACGGAGCCGGGCTGCGCAGATGCTTGCGCTCCTTGAGCTGCTGCGCGGTAGCGTTACGCGAAGATATGTCAGCACTGCAGGGCAAAGTCGTGCTCGTGACTGGGCGGTCGTCGGGCCTCGCGCTGAGACGGCCCGGCTGCTTTCCCGGCAGGGCGCAACGGTTTTCGGAATAGGCCGGGACGCTGGGCGCTTGGCCGAGGTATTCGCCGACGTGGAACGTGGTTCTTACGCGTTGGCGGACGTTGCTTCGGCGCAGGTCTGCAGGGACGCGGTCGAGCAGTGCGTCCGCGAGTTGGGCGGACTCGACGTCCTTATCAACATCGCTGGGCGACACCAGATGCGCAGGACGGAGTCGATGACCGACGACGACTGGGCAGAAGACCTTGCGGTCAACCTGAACGGGTCGTTCTACCTGTGCAGGGTGCGTCAGTCTCCGGATTGCCATGCACCAAAACGACCGTCATGGGCCTCCTTCCGTAAGGCAGCAACTCACCTCGCCGCAGCCTGACTCTGCCAGCAATGTCACGAGTGGACCAACAAAACCGCCTATCCCTGCGGCAGCGGACGGGAACGTACCAGCGTTGGCCACCAGAACCACTTCCCGAGGATTCGCAGGATGCACGGCACGACGAACGAACGCACGATCAGCGTGTCGAGCAGCAGGCCGATGCACACGGTGGAACCCA
>NZ_JAOPWB010000251.1 GCF_025965855.1 Mycobacterium sp.
GCCGGACAGAAGAGCGATAGGTCGATACCACGGTTCTCTGTTTCGTTCATGGCCGCCATTCTCGCCTCTCCTGCAGCCATCCAACCTCACAGTTCCTCCCTTGGCGGCGACGTCCCTCGCGGCAGCGACCTCGTCGAAATCTTCGGGCAGCCGTGTAGGGAGCGTTACTTGCTCGGTGACCTGCGAGATCAGCGTAAGAACACGCGGGGGGTGAGAAGTGCAACGCAGACGTCGACGTTCGGCTTCGCGTTCACGCGTGTCCGTGGAATTGCTGGACTCTGCGGGTGCGAAAACCTACGCACCGTTGAAGCGCACTACGCCGGCAGGTTTGAGCCGGCCGACACAGCCCGCAGCGTAGACGACGGCCGCGATCCACGCGCCAGGCGTATGGGCCGGTGTAGTTAAGGACATAGCACGAGTAGAAGCCGTAGGAGCTCGGCTTGGCGGTGGGTGTCAGTCTTATCGAAGACACGTTGCAGATGGGTGCGAACCGTCGCCAGTGAGATCGACAACTGCTCTGAGATTTCCTTTAGGTCCGCGCCACGCGTCACGCGCAAAGCAACATCGGCTTCGGTTTTAGTGAGGTGGTAGAGCCGCCGCAACAATTCTGCAGCGGGTTCAGGTTGGTCCTCTGGATCAATGATCAGCACTAGGGCCATTGGCTGTCGGCGTGGCTCATCGGCGTCGCGGCGGTAGGAGGGCAGCACATGAATCACGTAGGGCCGTCTGCCCGAGGGCCGAAAGCAGGTGAGCGACCGGCCCGCGCGAACGGTGGAGCCTTCGCCGGCAAGGGCATTGTGTATGGCGCAATGCAGCTGTTGTTCGGCGTCCATGCTTGTCGCGGCGATGCGTCCTGACCGCGTGCAAAGCCCGTCTTCGGCGCGCAGAATCCGTTCGGCGGCCGAGTTCAGGTTCACCACAAGGTGTTCGCCTCCGACGATGATGACTCCGTACCGGACAACCTCTAGAGCGCCTGCCAGCTCAACGGACCTGTCGGCCAGAGCCGATAGCTTGTGCTGGGTGCGCAGCGCCTGTTGTAGATGCGGGACCAGCCCGCTGATCAACTTGATACGCTCTGGCGTATAAAATGACTCAGTCCCGCCTCCCAGCGTGGCGACAAGGAAGCACGTCGGCCGCGGACCGGCGGTGAGCCGGACGAGTAGCCCGTCGTCGGTGTCGTAGGCGCGGAGCCAATCGGTATATAACTCCCGATGCTTCTGGTGGTCCATCACCTCCGCGCCGGTCCGCACCGCGCCCACCGGACCTCTCTCCACCGTTGCCAGCACGTAGTCAAGGCGGTGGTAGTACTCCGCGTATCTCTTTCCGGCTTCACGGGGCAGGGTCGCCGCAACGATGGATCGCATGGGTTCTCCCCCGGTCGCTAGCGCACCGTGCCTTCCACCCATAGTCCGGCGAATGCCGTCGATCGCCGCTTCCCAGTGTTGCGGAGTGACCGCGGCGGCGTAGATGTCGGATACCAGTCGCGAGAAATCCTCTACCGTGACCATCGGCAGGCCCTCGATTCGCCATTGGGTACCCGCATCGGGAAACTTCCCCGCTGAACCTCCTAGGAGGCTTCAAGCAAACAATAGTCGCATCCCATCCAGTTAGAAATGTCATCCAAATAGATGACGTGCTGCCCACGCCCTTGGTGCTTGTCTTACATGCGTTCGATAGCCGTGACTCCCGGTTAGGAGCCACCAGTCACCGGAAGGCATCCGCCATGCTGCACTTACTACCCAAGGCGCACTCACTCCCCAAGCCCCCGGCGTCCGATGTCGAACCAGCTCCGTCGGTGGTGAGCTCCACGCCACCCGCCTCGGCCCCAGTTCTCATCACCGAGCAGGAAGTCTTATTCAAATCCGCAGCGGCTCTGTCAGTACCGCCCGAGGCGACTCATCGTCACTGGCCCGGTGCAGCGGTTATTACAGCAATCGGGCACATCCACATTCGGCTGCCTGAGCCGCGACCAATTTACCCGCGGCGCGAGGCCAGCTATTTCGAGGCCGGGCGAATGTCTCGCCTGATGGAGCACCTATGAGGCGCATCATGCCCCGCTCATGAAAGGGGACGGTCGTGGGCCGTCCCACCGCACTTCACCTGAGTCCCCAGGCAGGCCGGGCCAGATCGGCCGGGCCTGTCGCGGCGGAAACATCGGATAATCCACGAAAGGGAGTTTGACAATGTCAGAACAGCAACAGAACGTCGAGCTCGTCAAGAAAGGTTACGAAGCCTTCTCCGCCGGTGACATTGAAACGGTGATGAGCCTGTACGACGACAACATCGAGTGGGTCCAGCCGGGCGATAGTGCGATCAGTGGCACCTATCACGGCAAAGGTGAACTCGGCGAGCTCCTTGGCCGGTTGGCCGAGAAGTCCCCGACGATCAAGCCTCACCGCTTCCTCGCCGACGGTGACACGGTCGTCGTGCTCAGCGAGGTGAGTGTTGGCAACGAGTCCGCAAGAGACGCCGAGGTATACACCCTCCGCGACGGCAAGACGGTGCGGGCTGAGCTGTACCCGGACACCGCATTCATGGAGCGCGTATACGGAAAGAAGCAGCTCGCGGGTAGTGGCGCCGACTGAGAAGTCGTACCGTTCGCCGGAAGAGTCGGCCCGTCATCCTGCTCGGGCGGCGGGCCGACTGCTGTTTTTCGGGCCGGTCAAGGCGTACATCCGCGCCTCGAGGCGAAGTGTCTCTGTTCAGCGCGCGCGAGTTTCACCCATCACCGCTCGCTCGACGTCATGGAGTTGACTTCCCGCGCCGGTGTACGCGCCTCGATAGTCTCTCCAAGATCGTCACTTACTGTCGGCCTGCCGCCGGCTGAGTCGCCAAATGTGCCCCTGAAGTGCCCCCAGTGCTGACCAGTGCCCCCGGCACGACTCGAACGTGCGACCTAGGGATTAGAAGAGCCTGCCAGCCCGGCTGGTTGAGGTCCAGAAAAGGCGTCTGAGCTGGCCATATAGCGCCATTGGACACCAGGCAAAATCACGGCGTGTCGCGGATTCACCGACCAAGCACCGACCACAGGAAGG
>NZ_JAOPWB010000351.1 GCF_025965855.1 Mycobacterium sp.
TGATGGGTCTGCACGACCTCGCCGAAGATCCGCGGTTCACAACGATCGAGGCGATGGCCGAGCACAGCGAAACTGCTCAACGAATCGTAGCGGACGTGATCGGCAAATTGACGTTCGCCGAGTGTCAGGCGTTGCTGCGCAAGGGCAGAGGGCAGTGGGCCGCGGTACAGGATGCCTGGGAAATAGCCAATGACGAAGCACTGACCGCCAACGGTCGCATCGCCGAAATCATCGATGCCGAAGGTCATCCGCAGAAGCTGGTAGCCAATCCCGTGAAGTTCGACGATGATCCGGCAAGGCTGGCCCGAGCGCCGCAGTTCGCGGAGCACACCGATGGGGTACTGCGCGAACTAGGAATCGACGACGACCGCCTCATTGAACTCAAGATTGCCGGGGCGATCACTTGATCTCGGCGCTGTGACTGCAGTCCAGACGAATGTATGTGGAAAAACTATCGCCGCTTGGTGGAGACATCAAACTGTATAACGGATAAGATTTCACGGGTGTCACCCCGAAGAACGCCCGCGAGACCCCAGTGCTCACTGTAAGCCAGCAAACTACGCAGCCTGACCAGCGGCCCGCTGCGCTCGCCGAGGAGTTGTACCGAGTCTTATTCGAGGTTTTCTCGGTGCTGGTCCGTCGCGATCCGGGCGGCATCCTCCCGGGCGATCTCACGCTGGCGCAACTGTCGATTCTGATGACACTGCAGGAGCGCGGACCGATGCGGATGACGGCGTTGGCGGCTCATCAACGTGTCCGCACCCCCACAACAACGGTGGCAATCCGTCGACTAGAGAAGCTGGGACTTGTCGACCGGTCACGCGATCCCACAGATCTGCGTGCGGTCGTCGTACGGATCACACCGCACGGCCACGCGATGCGGTGCACTGCGTTGGCGACAAGGCATCTGCAATTTGCGGCAATGCTGACGACGCTCAGCCCCGGGGATCGCGCAAGCCTCAATAACGCGTTATCACCATTGGATCGCCTCGCGAGCCAGGGCAACATCTAGGGAGTTGGCGTACCCATGATCTCAGAAACTCGCCACAGGGGCGTGCGAAACGTCTTGCCCCAGCGACGAATGCGCCGCGCTTTGCGAATTGCGTTGGTGGCGAGGGCCAATCAGCGGAGGCTGTGATAAATGTCCTGGTGCCTATCAAATCAATGTGGGCCCAACAGCACTGTCGGGCGGTATCTTTCAGGGATGCCCCGGAGGTCCCTGACAGCGTTGTGGGCCGGTCTGCTGATGGCATTCATTGCTGTCTACCCCGTGGGCGTCTCACATGCGTCGCCGTCGGACGACGATGGGGCCGGACAGTGCTCCTTCATCCTCACGCCGCCGAAAGTCGCGCAAGTGTCTGGATTGAGCGTCGTGGTGGCCACTTTGCGACCTGGACCGTGCACGATCCATGCCCAGCCAAACTTATCGGTGGTATGTCTGTCGGTAGCCGGCCAGGGTTCGCCGGGAGAATGTGCGTCCCAGAATGGCCAGAACCCGGCGGAGGTGCGCTATCCCTACCAGCCTGGCACGACCTACGTCGTGAAGGCCCAGGGATGCGTTAGCACCTTCCGGCCGCCGTATACGCTTTGCCAGGATTTCGGCCCAACGCAGACCACCCTATGAGGTCAAGGTGGGAAGATATCGCTTGGGCCACAAGGTATTACGTCTAGACAGGGTCGAACGAGGAGATAAGCCAGCGGGCACCGGTCTTGTCCAAAGTCACCCGGACGGTGGACGCGGTTTCGCTGGGCGCGTCGTTCCCAACGGTCACCATCTGGTCGACGAACACCAGGACGACCGCATGCTGTGGAGTCGCCGATACCGAAGCGGCAGCGGGAACAGTCGCGACCGCCGAGATGTGCTGCTTCTTCGCGCCGGGGATCACCACGTCGTGGATCAGCTGGGTGTAGGAATCCTTGAAGGTGCCGGTCAACCGATCGCGGGCGCCCCCCAAATCCTTGTCGACGGTGTCGGGCTGGTAGGACAGTAACGCCGCGGTGGAATCTTTCGCAGCCGCAACGGACTCGATGTCGGCGACTCCGGACCCGCGGACCCATGCGTCTTGCCACTTCAGGTAGCCTGCGCCCGCCGCTATCGCCAACGCCAAGACTGGCAGCGCTCCAAAGGCCAACACGCGCGACCACTTGATTTGGCGCCAACGTGCCGGTGGCTCAACGTTTTCGGCGTCCTCGGGTTCAACGTCGTCGGAAGATGCGCCCTCCGATTCCACAATCTGTTCGGTGTCTCTGCTGTTCTCGGCATCCGCGGTGTCTTCAGGCTCGTCGATCTCGATCGCAAACTGTTCGGTTTTCTCAGCGGAGACCTCGGCCGCGTCCTGGCCGGTCAGGGTTTCGGTTTCAACCCGCACGGGGATGGTTCCTTTTCTGGTTCGTAGGATCGGTGGTCGGCGCTTACCGAGCTGCGGCTTCCTCACTGCACAAACTCGACGTTGGAGACCTTTGCCTCGTCGCCGACTTTTTTCACCGAGATTCGCATTCGCCAATGTCGTGGCTCCTCTTCGGCCGCACCGGCATTCGAGGTTTTGACGGAAACGGCGACCAGCACCTGTGCTTCGTCGCCCGATTGCGACTCGAGGCCCGCCTCAACGACCGTCCCCGCTGACTTGGACTGTGCCTTCTTGACCACGTCAACGAAAGGTTTCGACCGCTTGGAGAAGTCGTCGTAAAAGGTGCCTGTCGCGGAATCCAGAATGCGCTGTATGTCGGTGTCGGCGTGCTGCCAGTCGATCGTGGTCAGATTCAGTGCGCCCTGCCGCCCCACCTGGACCAACAGCGCGCGCTGCGCCTGGACCTGATGTGCCTGATAATTCCGGAATCCCAGCCAGCCGGCCAGGGCGGTCAAGGCGACGACCACGACCACACCCAACACTGTTGCCAGCCGCACCGAAGACATGGGCTTCTTCTCAGTGGCAACGTCTTTGGGTTCGTCGTCCACATCGGCGTCAACTGCGCCGTCGTAATCCTCGGCGTCCTCGGTTTGGACTTCCGCCGCCTCGGAGCTCGTCTCCTCGGAAGTGACCTCATTGGTCGATTCAGATGCACCCTCGTGGTTGTTCACTTCTTCGTGGGGGGCATCAGCATGCTCTGCCATGATTGCTCCTTTACGGCACTTGGGGTCAGCTCGGCGTGTGTGTAGATATGGCCGTCTGGTCCCACGTACATGCCTGTGGCTGGATCGTATTGGAAGGCCGCTATGGGCGGTGGTGGCGGACCGGTCGGCAGCGGAGGCGGTGCCTGCCCCGGCGGCTCCTCGCCCGGCCTGTACTGCGGGACACCCTGCCCCGTATATGTTGCGTTCGGATCACCCTTCCAGTTCCACCCGTCGTTCAATGGAACGTACTCTTGGTCGCTTTCGCACATCTTCACCGTCGGGGCGCGCTTGCCCGGGCGGGTCTCGCACGGATAGTTGTGCGCGCCGCGCACGTTGAGCATCGAGTCTTGCGGCACCCGGCAGTAAAAGTCGCCTTTAGGGGGGTCTGGGTAGTCCTCGTAGCTGGCGGCCCGCTGCTGCTGGGGCGGAAGGAACCCGGTGGTGCATGCCGGCGGCCATCCGAGGTTCAGGTTGAAGCTCAGGTAGGCACCGAGGTAGTCCTGCTTGGTGTTTCGGTTGGCCACGCCGACCGCTTGGATATCGGCCGCGCCCTGTGGCAGCTCCACCAGGAGGCCTTCGAGGTTGTCCCGGTAGGTGACCCCCACCTGGCCAACACTGACCAGGTTGGCCAGCAGGATCGGCAAGGTGGGGTCAAGCCGGTCGACTAGTTGCCGGGCCTGGTCGACCGCTGGGCCGCTCTTCTGCAGGACGCCGGCCACCGCGGAGTCGTTGTTCCGTAGCTGCGACGTGATGGTCGCCAGGTGGGCGGCCCAGGCCTGGACCGAGTCCGATGATGCGGTTTGGCTGTCGAGCACTGGCTTCGACTGGTCGATCAAAGTGGTGAGCGCGTCCAGGTTCTTGTGGGCTTCGATCGCCAGATCGGTCGTTCCCTTCACCAGCCGGGATAGGTCTGGGCCTAGCCCGCCGAAGGCGACATACCCCTCATCGACCACCGTTTTCAGGTTGTCGCGTGGGATCGCGGCCAGGCCGCGGTTGGTCGCCTCCAGCAATGAGTTGATATCCGGTGGGACATACGTGCGGCCCAGGGGGATCACATCGCCGTCTTTCAGCGATGGCCCTTTCGCGGTGCGTGGCAGGAGCTCGACGTATTGCTCGCCAACTGCCGAAACGCTGTGTACTTGGGCGTCGAGGTCGGCGGGAACGTGGATGCCCGAATCCAGCTGGAGCACCGCCTCCGCGCCGGTCTGGGTCAGGCGCACGGTCTGCACCCGGCCAATCTCGACTCCGCGGTAGGTGACGTTTCCGCCCGGGTACAGGCCGCCCGCTTGGGGCAACTGCACCGCGACCGAGTACCGGTCAACTCCGAAGAACACGGTCGGTACCTGCATGTAGGCGAAGAACATAATGGTGCCCGCGATCAAGCTGACCACTGCGAAAACCACCAGTTGGATTCTGGTTCGCTTCGTCAACACGATGTCACGGCCCCTGGTTGATGTGGTAAGGGACGACTAACGGGTTGCCGGGGTTGTACTGGCTGCCGTTCATGCATGGACTGGGCATCTGGCCGATGGTGCGCCCCCACTGCAGCTCTAACTCCGTCAGATTGCACTCAAAGCGGGTGCCGGTGAAAAATCCCGAGTCGATCCGGCTCAGCGTGAGGTCGAGGACCGCGGTCAAGTTCGCGTAGTCGCCGCGGTTCCATTTGCTGAGCGTGTCCTTGGGGAACGGGAAGGTTCCGAAGAACCCCAGCGAGCGAGTTAGCGCCGGCCCCGCGTCGGCCAGCGATTGGAGGACCGGACCGAGGTCCGTCAGCTCCTTGACCAGGTTGGACTTGGTCTTGTTGACCGAGTCAGCGGCAAGCGCGCCGAATTTGCTCAGCTCGCCGAGCGCGTCGGCGAGATTGTTCCGCTCGTCTTTGAGCACGGTCAACGCACCCGGCAGCGTCTTCAGCGCCTTGTCGATTACCGGCTTCTGGTCGGCGAATTGACCGACCAAGTTGTTGAGGCTGTCGGTTGCGGCGATGATGTCGTCTTTTTGGTCGTTGAGGTAGCTGACGAACTTATCGAGTTGTCCGAGAAGGCTTCTCAGGTCCTGCTCGCGACCGGTAAAAGCGGTGCTCAACGCCTTGATGATGTCCTGGATCTGGCCCAGGCCACCGCCGTTCACCAGCAACGACACTGCGGCCAGCGTCCGTTCGGTGGACGGGTAAGCACCGGCGGATGTCAACGGGATCAGTGATCCAGCTTTGAGCTTGCCCTCGGCCGGCACCCCGGCGGGTGGCGCCAGTTCTACGTGCACCGAGCCCAGCAGGCTGGTCTGTCCCAGTGTGGCCGTTGCATTGGCCGGCAGGTCGGCGTCCCCGTCGATCGTCATGGTGACCAGGGCATGCCAGCCCTGAAGTTCGATGTTGGTCACGGTGCCGACAGTGACGTCGTTGACGCGGACGCGGGAATTCTGTTGGAGGTTTTGAACATCGGGCATCTGTGCTTGGACGGTGTATGAGCCCGCGCCGCCGCCCTTGGTGCCCGGCAATTTGAATGAGTTCGCGCCGTGGAAACCACACCCGGACAGCACGGAAACGACCAGCACCGCCACCAGCCCCGTGGCAACGCGCAGCCGGTGTGGCAAGGGAATCACTGTCCACCTCCGGGCGGCGTCATCATCCCGCGCAGGCCGGCGGATGGGTCGGTCGACACCGGTTGGGCGCCTGGCGCTTCCGCCGCCAGTGGTGAGCTCCCGGCCGCCGGTGGTGCATTCGCCGGAGGCGCGGGGTTGACCGGGTCGGACGCCGGCGGTGGCGGGGGAACGTAGTCGGGTCGCAGCCAGTCCTCGCTGTAGGTGAGTTCGTTGGGACGGGCTGAGGCTCCGACGAAAAGATTCTCGCCGAGCGGGGGGAAGTTGTACTGGCGGTTTTTGAAGATCGGCGCCAGATACTGCACACAGAGCTTCGCTGACTCCTTGGCGCCCCGACGCGAAGCGGCCTCCACTGCCGAACAGAGAAACTGAATCGGATTGGCGAAATTGTTGAACGCCAGCGCTCCACTCAGCGTGGCTTGCGCGGGCTGGTAGATGTTCAGGAAGTTCTGAAAGGCCGTCGGCGCGACATGCAGGAGTTGTTTGACGTCGTCGAGGCTCTCGTTCACTGCCTGCGTCACCGACGCCAATTTGTCCGAGGTGGTACCCAGCGACTCCTGATTGTCGGCCACAAAGTTTCGGACGTCATCGACCACGTCGTGGAGGTCCCGAACCGCGTTTCCGACCTCGTTCGGGTCGTCGGCCAATAGGTTCGTCACCGCGGCCAGGTTTTGGTTGAGCTGTCGCAGCAGATCGCCGCTGTCGTGCAACGCGGAGACGAGAATCGACAGGTTTTTGAGAGTGCTGAACAGGTCACTGCTGTGATCGCCCAGCGCCGAAATCGCCTGCGACAGCTTGATAATGGTCTCACGGATGTCTGGGCCCTGGCCGCGTAAGTTGTCGGCCGCAGTGTTGATGAACGCCCCCAATGTGCTGGTCCCGCCTGCTGTGGTGGGCTGCAGTACCTGCGTTAGCTTCTCGAGCTGCTGGCGGAAGTCGTCCCATTCCACCGGGACCGCGGTGCGGTCCTGCGGTATCACCGCGTCGGCCCGCATCACCGGGCCACCCGTGTAGGCCGGCGTCAACTGGATGGATCGAGGCGTCACCAATGACGGCGACAGGACCACAGCTTTGGCGTCAGCAGGCACCTTGTACTTGTCGTTGTACCAGAAGGTGATCTTGACGCGGTCGGGCTCCGGCTCGATCTTTTCGACCTTGCCGACGGGCACGCCGAGAATAACGACGTCGTCCCCGTTGTAGATGCCAGTGCTATTTGCGAAGTAGCCGACGAGATTTGTGCGGCCGACACCGCTCGCTATCCCCACCACCGTGACGATGCCCCCGATCAGCACAAGCGCCAGCGTGACGGCTAGGCCGATCTTGGCGTTCCGAGACTTCACCGTCCACCACCTTCGTCCGGCGGGCTGATGGGCCCCGGACCGCTCAGCACGGGCGCTTGGGCCGGAGGCAATTGCCCGGGCGCCGGTTGCTCGATCGGTCCTGACGGCGGAGGCAGGGATTGTCCTTGGCCGGGACCTGCCGGCGCGGGCGGCCCCGGCGGCGGTCCCCCGGGTGGTGGCGCAGGCGCCGGCTGGCGATACGGGTAGCAGCCAGGACCAGGCAGCGCAACACCGGGCACACCGCACTGATGGTCGTTCGGGTTACCGGTGATGGCATCAGGGATGGTCATCCGCGGTGGTCCGTCCTGGCCGGTACGCGGGTACGGCAGGGGTAGCGGCGGCGTCCCCGGCTGGCCGATTTGCGGGTCACTGCGCTGCGAGGGCAACAGCACATTCGGATCCAGGCCAAGGTCGGAGAAGGCCGAATCGATGAACGGCTGTATCCACTGCCCGGGTAGCAGGTTGACGACATAGGCTTTGAAGAACGGCCCCGATCCCACCGATTCACCCAGCCCCAATGCGTATCTGTTAAGCCCGACGAGCGCCTTCTGCACGCGGTCTTTGCGGTTGTCGACAATCGTCAACACGCCGTTGAGCTTGTCCAGCGCTGGCTTCAACGTGTCGCGGTTCTCGGCGATGAAGCCTTTCAGCTGCTGGGCCAGCGCGGAGAGGTTGTGGGCGATCTCGTCCAGCGCGGAGCTTTGGCTCTTGAGTTGAACCAGGAGCGAGTTGGTGTTGGCGACGAGGTTGACGATTTCGTCGCTGCGTTGAGCCAGCACCTTGGTTGCTTTGTTGGCGTTACTCAACAGGTTTCGCAGCTGCGCGTCCCGCTCATCGAGGGTCTGCGAAAATCGCGCCACCCCCTGTACTGCGGCCTTCAGGTCGGGCGGGGTATTGGAGAAGGTGTCGGCGAGCACGGCGAGCGAGTTGGACAGTCGTTTGGTGTCCAGCCCGCTGATGGTAGTCGTGAGATCACCCAGCGCGTCGGGTAGTTGATAGGCCGGTGTAGTCCGGTCGAGGGGTATAGGACCGCCCAGCGTCCCCTCCCCGCGCGGGGTGACCTCGAGGATCTTGGTCCCGAGCAGAGTCTTCAACTTGATTGCCGCCTCGGTGCGGTCTCCGAGGCGGATGTTGTTGGCGACGTCGAATTTCACCAGCACCCGGGGTCCGTCCAATTCGACGCTGGAGACCTGCCCGACCCGGAAACCCGACACTTGTACGACGTTGCCGGACATCAGCCCGCCCGCTTCGGCGAAGTATGCAGAGTAGGTAGCGCCTTTGCTGAAAAACGGCAACTTGTCGTAGTTCACCGACAACAAGATCAGAGCAAGGATGAGGCCCGCGCCGATGGCGCCGATGCGAAGCGGGTTGCGTTCGGAGAAGGGTTTCATCGCGGCGTGCACCTCCCCGTAGGCTGGCCGGCCAGCTTGACATACACCGGTTGGCCGCCCTTGCCGTTGACCTTCAACACGATTTCGCAGAAGTAGAAGCTGAAGAAGTCGCCGTACATGCCCTGCCTGTTGAGTATCTGAGTCGCGTCGGGCCAGGTGTTGAGAAAGTTGTCGAAGTAATCGTGATCGGCCAATATGGTGCCGGCCGTTCGATCCGCCTCGTGCACCACCTTTTTCAGTGGCGGGCGAGCCTGCGCCAGCAGGCCGGCGATTGACCCGGCAGCTGCGTTGGCGTACGCCACGCCGTTGCTGATGTCTTGCTTGCGGGCGTTCAGGCCGTCCACGAGTTCAGACAGCGAGTCGACCGCCTTGGCGAACTGGCTGCTCTGGCCACTGAGCGAACCGAGCACGGAATTCAGGTTGATGACGACTTGACCGATCAGTTGGTCCCGGTCGGCCAGGGTGTTGGTCAGGGCCGCGGCCTGGCTTAGAAATGAGCCGATCGTGGCGCCCTGACCCTGGAAGGCCGCGATCAGTTGACCGGTCAGCTTGTTCACCTGGTCGGGATCCAGTGCGCGAAACAGGGGCCGAAAACCACCGATCAATGCGTCCAAGTCCAGCGCAGGCTCGGTCCGGCTCAGCGGGATTGTCCCGCCCGGATGAAGCCTCTTGACTCCCCCGGCCCCCTCCTCGAGGGCCACATACCGGCCGCCCACGAGGTCGGCGAAACGGATGGCGGCCCTGGTGCCCTCGGTGAGCACCACCGAGTCGGCCGCGGTGAACTCGACGAGCACCGTCGAGTCGGGCTGGATACTGATGTTCTTGACCTTGCCGACCTCGACACCGGCAATGCGGACGAAGTTGCCGCCCTCCAGCCCCGACACGTTCGCGAACTGAGCCGTGTAAGTCTTCTCCGACTGGAAACGCAACTGGGCGAAGACGGCGATCAGCGCAAACGCGCCGATCACGCAGACGATCGCGTAGATGGCAAGACGCCACAACGCGCCTACCAAATTCTCTCGCATCTCTGCCTTCCTCTAGAGCTTCCGGCCGTCAGGGTGCTGGGGCATACGGCAGCGGTGGCGGCGGCACGCATTGCTGGGTGACCACTCCGCAGGTTGGTTGCGGCCCGCCGCCCAGCACTGGCGGGACGAACGGTTCGGATCCGGTCGGCGGCGGCCCGGGTTCGCGTGGCCTGCCCGGCGGAGGCGCCGGCGGCAGGCCGGGGTAGAGAGGCGTTCCGTCCGGGGCGTACATCTGCGCCCCGTAGGGTGGCGCACCCGGATACGGGATCGGACCGGGCGCCGGACCCCCGGGGTGGCGGAGACTGGGCGGTTCCGGTGTTCCGCGGGTAACGGGGAAGTAGTCGACGTAGCCCGGAAAGCCGATACCGGGGTTGGGCCGCACGTCCATCCCGGTGCCCCACCCGGAGTTGGTGACCAGGTAGCGCTGCGGGAAGTTCTTCGACACGTCTGGCAACGATCCACACCCGGGCTGACCACCGGGACCGCCCTTGATGCCGTTGATCGGCAGATTGTCGGGGAATTTGTACGTGTCGTCGCCCAGGAGCAATCCGGCGTCCAGGATCACTGAAAACCCGTTGCGGCCACCGGCAACATCCAGGAAGCCAAAATCGGCGACGTTCTTCCCGCCGACGAGCAAGCAGGTGAGTTCCGGGTTGTATTTCATGAGCAGGCTAGTGGTGGACTCGAGCAAGTTGATGCCATGCACCAGGTTGTCTCTATTCGGGCCGAGTAGATTGACCCCGCTGCGGGAAAGTCCGGTCAGGTCGAGCAGCAGCGAGTCAAGCTGTTTGGCGTTGGTGGTGATCGTGGAGCTGGTCGTGCTGACTGCGTCGAGTACCGTCACGATGTCCCGTGCGGCGGCGCCGTAGGTATCGCTGAACCCCTTCAGCGCACGGAAATCGGCCCGGATGGTCTCGCTGCGCGGATTAATCGCCATCAGGACCTGGTTGAGGTCGGTGGTCGCCTCGCCAATGGCTTCCCCTTTGCCGCGAAACCCTTCGGCCAGAGCGGTGAGGACGGCATTCAGTTTGGTGACGTCGATCTTGTTAAGTACGCCAACCAAGTTCTGGAACACCGTGTTTACCTCGGTGGTCACGTTGCGAGATTCCACCACCGCCCCCGCCCTCAGCCGCTTCGGGCTCGGGTCGGCGGGGGTGAGCAGGTCGACGTATTTGGCGCCGAATGCCGTGGTGGCGGTGATTTCGGCTCCGACGTTGGCGGGGATGTTTGTGAGCTGCTCTGGGTACAGTTCCAGCTGAAGTCTCACCGGCTCGCCGGGCTGGATCGAAGCAACCCGGCCGACCTGCACGCCACGCAACTTCACCTTCGCGCCGGGTTCCATGACCAGGCCCGACCGGTCCGAGGTGAGGGTCACCGTCGCATACGGCCTGAAGTCTCTGTTGAACGCCCCGATCGTCAGCACAAACGAACCGATGATGACGGCGAAAAGAATCACCGTCCACAAGGCCGGGTGCAGGCCTGCCTCGCGCCGCTTCCTTCTCATCGCCGCTATCCCGACAGGTTGAAGTCGCCGGACACACCGTAGGCGGCCATCGCCACCGCCAACGTCACCGCTACCGCCACGACCAGTGAGGCGCGTACCGCGCGACCGACCGCCTCACCGACGCCGGCCGGCCCGCCGGTGGCGTTGAAACCGTAATAGGTGTGCACCAGCATGATCGATATTGCGGTGCCGATGACTTGCAGCATCGACCAGATCAGGTCGGTGGGCTGCAGGTAAGTGTGGAAATAGTGGTCGTAGACCCCGGGAGCCTGCCCGTAGGCGAAGATGACCAGGGTCCGGGTGGCCATATAGCCGGCCAGCGAGGCCATGCACCACAACGGAATCACCACCACCACACCGGCCACCACTCGGGTGGAGACCAGGTAGGTGATCGTGCGGATGCCCATCACCTCGAGCGCGTCAATCTCCTCGTTGATCCGCATGGCGCCGAGCTGCGCAGTGGCACCGGCGCCGATCGTGGCCGCCAGACCGATGCAGGCGATCAGTGGGGAGGCGAGACGCGTGTTGATGTAGGCGGAGGCAAAACCGCTCAACGCCTGCACGCCGACGTCGGACAACGATCGGAATAGCTGGATGGCGACAAGTCCACCGACGGACATCGTCAAGGTGGTGACGATCACCACGGTGCCGCCGATGACGGCCAGCGCACCAACGCCCAGACTCATATTCGCGATCAGGCGCAGCGTCTCCGTTCTGTACCGGGCGACGGCTTCCCAGATAGAGCCCAGGGCCCTGACATAAAACGCGGTCTGGCTTCCCAGCCGATTCCACCCGTTGGCAAAGCCACTGACGGTATTCGCCAGCCGTGGGAGCCGCAGTCCGGCGGGCGCGGCGCTCACATCGTCGCCTTCGTCGTGACGGCGGTCAGGATCACGTTGATGATGAATAAAGCCATAAACGTGTACACCACGGTTTCGTTGACCGCGTTGCCTACACCTTGTGGACCCCCGCCCACGGTGAGGCCCTTGTAGCACGCGATGAGGCCGGCGATCAGGCCGAACACCGCCGCCTTGGCGAAGGCTATGACGACTTCGGTGACCCCGACGAGCAGCGTCAGGCTCGCCGCATAGGAACCAGGATTGACGTGTTGGAAGCCGACCGAGAAGGCATAGGCGGTGACCAAACCGACGATGGTGTTGATGGCGTTGAGCAGAAACCCGTTGACCGTGAGCGCCAGCACCCTGGGCACCAGCAGGCGTTGGACCGGGCTGATTCCCATCACTCGCATGGCGTCGATTTCTTCGCGGATGGTGCGAGCGCCCAGTTCGGCGCACATCGCGGTGGCGCCGCAACCGGCGACGACCAGCACCGTCGAGATCGGGCCGATGTACACGACACACGCCAGTGCGGCGCCGGTGCCGGATAGGTCGGCTGCACCGATCTCGACCAGCAGGATGTTGATGATGAATGTGGCGAACGCGTTGAACGGGATCGACACGGCAACGGTCGGGAACATTGTCACCCGCGCCACAAACCAACTCTGGTGGATGAACTCACGCCAGGCGAAGGGCGGGCGCACCATCTGCACCACGATGTCCAGCGACAACGCGAAGAAGCTGCCAACCTCGCGGAGCGGCTTGGTGTAGACCTCCGGCTTGAGCTTGGTGCCTCCGATCGGCAAACTGGCGGCCGGCGGAGCAGGTTGTGCTTCCGTCGCAACCACTAGCGCACCCGTTGGTATCTAGCCTCGGCCGACATTAGAGCGATGAACCCTCCCCGTAGCGGTTAATGACAAGCGCCGACATCCAACAGTGTGGCCTAAGGCACAGCGGGACGCTACCACGACTTTCATGAAGAGCAACATATACCTCTTTCAATCTCGACAATCCAGGTTCGGCAGAGATCTGTTGAACTAGGTCTGATTTGCTGTGCGGTTCCGACAAATTTAATCCGAATGTCGCATTCAGTGATGAACTGGCCGAGCCCACGGGTCCACGCGGCCCTGGCAGCTTTGCCCTCGCGCACGTGACTACCTAGGAAGAGCTGCCTCGCACAGTTGGCCATCGGGAGCCCAAACTGCTCCGATCACAGTCGGACCGGAGCAGCTCATGAAGCCAGACGCATACGATTTGATCATTTGCTGAGCTTGAGCTATTTGAGCCCTTTGATTTCTCTAGAATCGCAATAAATCAGGCTGTTTCACTTTGCACCGCGATTTCCTGGTAGTCGCACAAATGAAGAGTTATCAGAATTATTCAAAGAGCACATTCGCGCACAATCCTGGAAGCATTTATGGCCTACTTCGTTACGCATCGCGAAGACATCGAGCAATAGCGAGTTGAAAAGTAAGGAGGTGGTGACACGCGCCCTGCGTCGCAAACTCCAGGACCGCGGTTTCCGGAGCGACGCTGCGTACCACAAGACAAACACCACGTCCTCCATGGGGCGCCGACCTAGAAGCCGCCGAATCATGGCAGCCTTGCCACGGGGCATGACCAGCGCTTTTGGGGGCTGCAGATTGTTTGCAATTGGCGGCGCTGGGTGCGGTCCGACTTCATGTTGCCCTAGATCTCGCCGTGTGCACCGCCCCCAACATCATCAGCAACTCCCTCGAACCGACCGCGAAATTATTCCCTGCCGACCGTTAGCCAGTCGACCAGTCTCGGCTTAGGGTGACGACGGCCGGAGAGGAATGTGGGAATGACACGCATCGGCCAATCAGCCCGCAACAGCAAAACATATATCTATATATCGAATTAAACCATTAGCGTATTTAAGCAAGTTGCTGATGAGTTCGACGGTACCTGTCAGGTGCTCAACGGCCGCGGACCACACCCACTGCCTGTCGGTTGCCGACTCGTTGGTTACGACGCCGGTGGTGTGCCTGCGCGTGTCCTCTTCATCTCCTGCCGGCGGGCGATGCTTCGGCCCAAGTGGCCGACCATGACTTGTGACGAAGTGCATCACCGCTACACCAGGGAAGCCATAGTGTGCTCTTGTGACCGCTCGGCCCGAGGAACACCGTGCGCGTTCGTGGGGCGGTGGCTGGCGCGCTGATCCCGCTGATGAGGACGAGGCGCGCGAAAGGTTGCTGGTCGCAGCCGATGCCTGCTACGCGGAGAAGGGACCGGTGCGCACCCGGATGAGCGCCATCACCCGGCGCGCAGGCGTGCACCGGTCGACGGTGTACTACTACTTCTCGAAGAAGGACACACTGCTGGCCGCCTCCTTTGTGCGAGTCCTCGCCGCCACCGCGCAAGCCGTTGAACAATGCTGGCAGACTGACGAACCATTTCTGACTCAGCTCGTCGAGGCATGCCTGCGGGGCACCGACATCGCCCGCAGCTCACCGATAATGCGATCACTGATCGAAGAACATCAAGCCCTCGGTGTCGCCTATCACGCCGCCGAAGGCTCCGAGTTGTGGCGAACCAAACTCGCTGACACGCTTGTGCGGCGCCTCGAGGCTGCTGCGGCCGCCGGCGAGATTCGCCGCGACCTTCCGGCCGACACCCTCGCCCGCTGGATTGTCCGGATCAACTTCAGTCTCATTGCTGAACCAGCGAGGCCCGAAGACGGCGGTGACGAGGGCTTGCTGCGGAACCTGCTCACCGCCTCGCTGAATCCTCGGGCGTAGCCCGATCAGCGGACACGCGGCTACATTTCTCTATCGGAAGGTATGGCAGGTATGGCAAGAAACCGGGGTGGGCTCGTGCAGAAACGGTTCTTCAACGCGACGGCGGCCGCTCTGGTCGCGGCGGGTATTGGGGCGTGCTCATCGTCGCCACCCGCCGCAGCTCCGCCGGGCGCACTGCCCGCAGGAACCGCGAGGGTGACGATCAACAATAGGGCTCTCCCCGCGACGACCGCGGTGAAGTGTGCGCCGATAGGATCGCTGACGACGATCACTACTGGGGACCCGGCTGCAGGCGTTACGGCACTGGTATCCAACGAAACTGGGCTTACCGCCAAATCCGTCAGCATCAACGATTTGGGCGGCTTCACCGGGAGCTACATGGATGGGCTCGACGGCAAAACCGACGTGCGTATGACGGGTGAGACGTACATAATCCGCGGTACTGCCGACGGGTTCGACACCGACAACCCCAGCATGAGGGCAACTGGCACATTCGCGATCCAGGTCGCGTGTTAGCGCTCGCCGCGGATCACAAGTCAACCCGGGTTGGCGCTTAGCCTGGCTGGCGGTGGGCTCTCCTTGCTTCGTGGCGGCTAAAGCGTAATATATCTGTCTAATTCCTGTCGCCCGAATGCAAGGCCGAACCGTGATGCAATCGCCATGGCCAAGGCAGTAATTGGTCGCAGGAGCTTCCGCAGCCCACCACTGGCCACCGCCTACTGGCGGCGGACAAGGAGGAAAATGAGGCAGTATCGGCCGCTGACTCGGGCCGCCTTGGTGGTCGCCGTCAGCACCCTGCTGTATGCCCCTGCCGCGCATGCGGATGGTGACAACAACACGCTCATACCGAACAACAAACGGCTCAACGACGGTGTCGTTGCCAACGTCTACACCATGCAGCATCAGGCAGGCTGCACCAACGACGTCCGAATTAATCCACAGCTGCAACTCGCGGCGCAGCGGCACACCAGGGATATCTTGAACAACCGCAACCTCGACGGCGACATCGGCTCAGACGGGTCCACCCCCCAGGACCGCACGAACGCAGCTGGCTTCCACGGTCAGGCCGCGGAAACGGTAGCGATCAACCAATCCATCGCAATCAGCGGCAACGATTTGCTCAACCGGTGGTACTACAACCCCGCCTATAAGACCATCATGTCCGACTGCGCCAATTCCCAAATGGGAGTCTGGTCGGAAAACAGCCCGGATCGCACCGTCGTCGTGGCTGTTTATGGACAGCCCCCACAGCCGACCGGCACCGGGACAAACGAAGTGTCGCCCATGGGCGCCGCGCAAAGCGAGGCCAACATTCCGATCGATCCCAGCCCCGACTATGACGCCAGCGACGAGCTCGAGTTCGGCATCAATTGGTTCCCCTGGATCCTGCGGGGTGTCTACCCGCCGCCTGGCAATCCGCCGGAATAGGCAAGGGCCAGACCGTCCGTAAACCCTCGTTGGGAAAACGGGTCGTCACCTTGATCGACGACGAGGGAAAGTCGGCCCGACTCGGCCACCGGGTGCCTGCGCCACTTCTGTTGACCCAGCCCAGATCCCCGACCACCACCACGGGCAAGACACGCCGCTCGTCTACAACGTCTTCAAGCGACATCACGGTGTACAAGCACCACCCGTCGCACCAGCCACATGAGTACCGCCCCAGCCCTTGCCGAGGGTAAATCGCCCATACGCCGGTACATGCAGCCTACCGGCGCGGCGACTATCGGCAAATAACGCCTCTACCAGCACTTTTGCGGTGGGGCGGGCGGGGCTCGAACCCGCGACCAGGATTTCCGATCTGCGGTTCTTGAATAGTCCGGCAAACCCGCGTTAAACCCTGCCGTACAACCTTTTTGGACGTAACACCGGCACCAGCTATTCCGGATAGTTCCTGCCGTTTCTTGGACATATCCGCCGAATTATCGTTGTACCGTGCTCTGCGCGCATCGGCGGGGCCGAGCCGATAACGATTCCCACCTGGTATCTGTTCGGCGATGACCGAATTATCCGAGGCGTGCGTCCCCGCGTTATTCTTTGCCGATGATTGCGGGTGACAAGGCACCTGACTTCACCCTGTATGACCATACCGGTTGGCCTCGGACACTGTCCGCGCTCCTTTCCGAAGGGCCGGTTGTGCTGTTCTTCTTTCCAATAGCGTCCTCACCGATCTGTACAGCCCAGGCTTGTCACTTTCGGGACCTGGGCAGCGAATTCGCCAAGGTGGGCACCCAACGCGTGGGCATCAGCACCGACACCGTCGACAAGCAGGCCCACTTCGCCCTACAGCGCTCGTTCGACTATCCGCTGCTCTCCGACTCGGACGGCGTGGTGTCCGCCATGTTCGGGGTGCGCCGAGGCAAGCTCGCCAAGCTGCGTAGATCCGTCGTGGCGCGCAAGGCGGCCCGGCGTAGCCGGCACGCTCGGCGCCGTGGCCTGCTGGCCTGGCTGCTGCCGGTCAGACGGACCACATTCGTCATCGACACCGACCGCACCGTACTCAAGGTCGTCTCCAGCGAGTTGCGCGCATCGGTGCACGCCGACCAGACCTTGGCGTTCTTGCAGAACGTTCGGGAGAAGCACACCGACGCGCATCAGCAGTCGGAGGGCAAGCGCGAACCGATCGGCGACTGGTTCTCAGAACCGGAAAACGCGTACGTGCCGTGGCTGGTC
>NZ_JAOPWB010000008.1 GCF_025965855.1 Mycobacterium sp.
AACTGTTTCTCGGTGACAACCTAGATCCGACCAAACTCAGCGCCGCGTGCGAGCGGGGTGTGCTCACCTTGACCATTCCCGTCTCGGAGGCAAGCAAGCCCCGCAAGGTCGAGATCGGCAGTTCCGATGAGGGTCGGCAGTCCGTCCAAACGGATTCCGGTCAGCGCGAGTCGGTTAACGCATAGGTATCACGATGGTTCAACAGCCGGACGCGATGGCCTCGGCGGTGCCGCCGGACGCGCCGGCCCGCCAGGCCATCGCCACCTTCGATAACTATGCCGACGCCGAACGCACAGTGGACTACCTCGCCGATCAGCAGTTCCCGGTGAACCGGCTGGCGATCGTCGGCCGAGATCCGGAGTTAGTCGGGCAGGTCACCGGGCACATGAACTACGGCCTGGCGGCGCTGCGCGGCGCAACCCCAGGTGGTCTGGTGGGAGCGCTGATCGGCTGGATCGTCGGCTTGTTCAACTGGATCGAGCCCTCCGCGCCGGCGCTGGCCGCCTACGGATTGATTTTCGGCGCGATCGGGGGCGCCGTGTTAGGACTGCTCGTGCACGCGTTGCAACGCGGCCGGCGCGACTTCCATTCGATCAGCAGGCTGGTGCCCCGGTGCTACGACGTCGTCGCCGGCGCCGGCGTGGCCGATCGTGCGGTGCAGCTACTCAGCAGCGGTGACCGAAGCGAGTAGCTCATGGCGACGGCAGTGGCGATCGACCTCGGGACGACGAATTCCGTGATCGCCGCCTGGCAGGGTGGTGAGCCGATCGTCATTCCCAACGCCGAGGGCGCTCGCGCGACGCCCTCGGTGGTGGCGTTCACCGAGAGCGGGGAGCGCCTGGTCGGGCAACTGGCCAGGCGACAATCCATCATGAACCCCAAGGGCACCATCTACTCGGCGAAACGATTCATCGGCCGTCGCTTCGACGAGATAGCGGAGGAAGCCAAGGCGGTGAGTTTCGACGTCGTCGACGGCGACGGTGGCGCAGCCCGATTCGAGGTGCGCGGCAAGCAATACGCGCCCGAGCAGATCAGCGCGCACGTGCTGCGCAAACTCGTCGACGACGCGAGTGAGTTCCTCGGGGAGCGGGTCAAGGAAGCCGTGATCACCGTTCCGGCGTACTTCAACGACGCCCAGCGCAACGCCACCAAGGATGCCGGCCGGATCGCCGGCCTGGACGTGTTGCGCATCATCAACGAACCCACGGCCGCGGCCCTCGCGTACGGATTGGACACATGATCGGTGCCAGCACCCTCGACGAGTACCGCAAGCACATCGAGAACGACGCGGTGACGATAGCGGTGTGCGCCGAGGTCCACGAGGTACAGGGCGACGGCGCGCTCGAGACGATAGTGACCGAGGATCTGCGGACCGGCGAGCGAGGCCACATCGATACCCGGGCCGTGTTCGTGTTCATCGGTGCGGTGCCCAACACCGCATGGCTGACCGGCGCCGTTGCCCTCCCTGACCATGGCTTCGTGCCGACCGGCCCGGCCGCCAATCCGGACACCCCAGCCCGGCGTCTTCGCCCCCGGTGACGTGCGCTGCGGATCGGTCAAACCGGTCGCATCCGCGGTCGGGGAGGGATCGATGGCCATCCCCAAATCCACCAATACTTCGGAGCCTAGTGATGATCAAGGGGCTACCACCGCTTCTATACAGGCGCGGCCGGCTCAAGAACGCGGGTACGCGACGATTTGACCCCGACGTCAACTGCCGTACCCGGGGACCACATCCACACGTCTTTTCGCGTGACCGTAACGAGATTTATGGGCCGCCAGTCGAGACAACCCTCTACACTGACGGCGGTGAGCATCGCCAACGGGCTGGCCATGCAAACTCTGCAAAACCTCCTCATCAGGGCCTGATGCTGATGCAGCCGCACAACTACACTGACGCTCTTAGCAAGCACGCAAACTCGCCGGCGCGGGGAGCAGTCATGCGCGCCATCGAGCTGATGCGGGCGCATCCCGAAACGTCATGGACAACAGGGAAACTGGCGCAGACAGTGGGAGTCAGCGCCAGGGCATTACAGAAAGGCTTCGCGCGCTCCGACGAGCTGCCGCCCATGACATACCTTCGCCACCTGCGTCTGCACCGCGCGCATTCTGAGCTCCTAGACGCGCATCCGCGGTCCGTCACAGTAACCGCGGTAGCCAGCGGCTGGGGCTTCTTACACTTCGGTCGCTTCGCCCAGCAGTACTGCCAAATATTTGGCGAGTCCCCCTCAGCAACGCTAAGGGGCGGCCGCAACGACCGCGCACACACTGAGGACCTTTAACAGCGAGGACGATCAATAGTGTGCCTGATGATGACCGCGTATCCGGCCGACGAACCGAAGTCTTCGGCGATGACGCCAATGCGTTCATCATTACTGGCGGGATATACTCGAATGCGTTGGCCCACTGAAAGTCTGAACTGTGTGACATCAACTAAATCTACTGAATAGGCGGCGCCGCGCTGACGTAGCGCCCATTCTGTCCCCGGTTTTCGATAATGAGCGTGATTTAGGTCTCGTCCTCTCCGCTCAGATCTGCACAGCACGAACTGCTCCGGTCAACGAAAATGGGAAAGTGGACGACCGGGCCGAGTCCGACCTGGCGTGGGAACTAGCAGACGCGGTCAGCCCCATGCTCGCCGACCCTGACCGCGCCCAGCAATACGCCACTATCGGTTCATGCGAGCCATACACCGCGATCGATGCTCTTTTGCAAATCATTACGTATCAGAGCTTGCCCGTACCTGCCGAGCTCATAAGCAAACTCACCAACTCACTCGACGCCTCGCGCACAGCGGCGACGCGACGCGCCTAAACGAAGTGCTCGAGGCCATCATTGCCGCCCGGCCACTGCGATGAATATGAGAAGTGAAAGCCTTCTTGGCACGCGGGGTTTTCGGCGTCTGCTGTTCGGGCGTGGGTCGGCCTCGGGGGACATCGACCGTGGCCAAGGAGCGCCGCGGTTTACTTGCGGTTCGCGGTGGCATCAGCGTCCGCTACATTTCCTCGACGCAGCCATCTGACCATTCGACGCGCGTGCCGTAGTCGGGATGCGCGTAAATGTGAATGGCGTAGAGATCTTGTAGAGAGTCCCACCACGCGCAACTTCGCACGCCCACGCGCCAGCGTTGCGCCACCCTGCCGTCGGTGAATTCGCACATCTCGAACTGGACTTCATCGGGCTCGCCGTAGTTGGGCTGCTCAAACTCCGTCTTCAACGCCTTGGCATGCGTTCGGTAGACGACTGCGGTTCTCAAAGCTGCCTTTCGAGTACTCGTTTCAAATGCGGCCCGGACCTTTGTCTTGGTCGCCGGTTTTGACGACCAGCGCGTCAGCGGCCTCACGCAGCGTCTTGCCGCGGCGATCGCGCCACCGACATCCCGGACGCATTTGCTTCGCTCTGCCGTTTACCGTGATCCCCCCTTCGGAACCGCCACACCGTGACCATCGCACACCTTTAGCCTCGCCGGCGGCGCCCCTCAGGTCACCGGCCGCTTTCATTACGACGGTTTCGTCGCCGGGCAGATATTGCAGTTCGATCCGGAAGGAGCCAGCTGGTCGTCCATTCAATAGCCTGGTTTGTCCACGTCGCCTCCCTGCATGCGTAATGGCCCTAGCTGTAGCTAAATGGACTGATACAGTCGTGTGATAGCCCCTAAGCGTCCCGATCTTGTCCGCTTTCCGTCAACCGGAGGTATGCGCATGGGCGAAAGGTCGCGGAGTTCCTACTCGGTTAACTTGCCTCTGACGGGACTACCGCTACCCAGCTTTTCTGCCCAGCAGCGCGGTGTAGAGATGTACACGGTTGCATTTCTCGCTGCGCCGGCGCGATCCGGGTCGGTATGGCTAGCCAATAGCATGGGGCTTCAATAAGAGCGGAAAGATACGATCGCTGAATCCAAGCTGGGAGCAACAAATGACCGAGTTAGTCTTCGACTTGGCGCCTGAGGTTCGGACCACGGACGTCGATGAGGCGGCCGATGCTTTGGGCCGCGTCTTTGTGGCGGCCGAGCTGACTCCGATCGGCACCAAATCGGTGAACATGCGGATGAACGCGGTGCAGCTTCCGCTGTTGACCGCCGGCTACCTCGGCTTCGGCGCCGACATCAGTATCCGGGCGGACGACGTGACTGCCTACTACATCGATGCCCCGTTATCCGGCCGGGCTGTGAGTCGCTGGCGTGACGGGGGGCTTGTTAAGACGACGACCGGGTCAGTCGCGGTATTCACACCGGGCACGCCATGCGTTCTTGACTGGTCCGGCGACTGCGGTCAGATCTGTCTTAAGGTTTCTGAACCACAGATGCGACGGCAGCTGGAAGCCATGCTCAATCGCCCTGTGCACAAACGAATTACGTTTGACCGGCAGCTCAATCTGAGCACCACCGCCGCGAACGATTGGTATCAGTTAGTCCGGCTCTTGGCCCGTCAAGTCGGGCAACCCGGTGGGCTTCTCAACCACCAGCTCGCCGTGGGGAACCTGCAGCATCTGCTGATCCAGGGCCTGCTGCAGATACAACCCCACAATCACACCGAGGCTTTGACTGAAAGCGAAGTCCCGGCGAGCCCAGCTGTCGCGAAGCGGGCGATCGATCTGATGCACGCGCACCCGGAAACACCATGGAGCACTGGCGAACTGGCACTAGCAACCGGGGTCAGCGCACGAGCCCTGCAGCGGGCGTTTGAGCGGTGCGGCCAGCCTCCGCCGATGATTTATCTGCGGCGGCTTCGGCTGCACCGGGTGCACGCAGAACTCGCCGCTCACTCTCCGGACTCGGTCACGGTAACGATGGTTGCGGGCCGTTGGGGGTTCGTGCACCTTGGCAGGTTTGCCAGTCAATATCGTCAGCTGTTCGGTGAAACTCCCTCGGAAACACTGCGCGCCGGGGCGGCGAGCCTATCCCACACCGCCTCTTTAACTGAGGGTCCACACGCGGCCGCTACGGTGACGAAGTCGTCCATCCCTCTCATTTCCACGTGATATGTGCCATCGACGTGACACGGAGATGATGAGAATATGACATCGGCTTTGAGAGCCTAATGGCAATCGATCGGCGCCGTTGACGGTCGTGTGGCTGATTTGCGCGGAGGCCGATCACCGACCTGCCGGCTGGTGAGCACTTGTGAGAACCTGTGGCGTTGATCGACTTCTAGCTGTAGAGGGTGCCCCGGCCGGTTGGTAAGGCCGCCTGTAACGCTGACGTGCTCGGGTCCGAGGACCGCACCGCGCGGCGGACGCGTGGTTACGCCGTCCAGGTGTTGCCATTGCATAGTTCATGAGATACCAAGGGGCGCTTTGGGTCTGGGGGGTGACCGTTTGTCAGGTATGGCGAAGCGGCGTGGCGGCTGGCGTGCGGTCATCACCTATGACGCCCGAATGCTTTCACCAGCAGCGGGTCTCGGGATCTCAACAGCATCTCCGCACTAGGGCGTTGAGCAGCCAGTTGTCACCGCGGAACATTGATCGGCTGTGGCGATGATGGCAGTGCGACATTGACTCGGTGTGCGAGATTCAAGAGACTGCATCGGCCAACCGGCTTGGCATGATTATCGCGAACTATCGCTGGGGTAGCAGAGCATTGCGCCGCGGCTCACCGAGCGAGGTGGGGCACCAGATCCGCGTTTCCGCAGGGCGAGAAGCATGGCCACGCCAGTCGCAAACCCTGCGCATTGAGCTGACCTGACATCCGAGATAGGCCGCGGCGCCGGCGACCGCCGACTGTCGCGCTTGCGCTAGTTGAACCGTCCCGGCTACCCGAAGTTCGCTGCTGCGCAAGACCGCTCCGTCGAGGCCGCCCGCGCCTCGTACTGACGGGACGAATCGCAAGCCGCGGTTTCACGCGCCCAGGCCGGTAGCGGACGCAACAGAATCGGTCGACTATAAAGCCCGTCGCAAGCGGGTACACCGGTGTTGCGAACAGTATCCAAGTACCGTGCCGGCTACGCGTCGGCGGCAGGATCTTCCAAATGCGGTTGGGGGCATGATGGCTAGCGGACAGGTGCTCGTCACCGGCGGCTCCGGCTTTGTGGGTTCGCACTGCGTCGTCGCGCTGCTGAACGCCGGCTATCGCGTCCGCACGAGCCTGCGATCTCGCGCGCGGGAGGCCGATGTACGAGACATGGTGGCGCGCGGTGGCGCCGAGCCGGGAGACAAACTCACAGTCACCGTCGCCGACCTCAACTCCGACGACGGCTGGCCCGAGGCGGTCGACGGATGCGACTACGTGCTTCACGTCGCCTCGCCGTTCCCGCCGGATGAGCCCCGTGAGGCAAACAAGGTGATCGTGCCGGCCGGCCTCGGCACCCTGCGTGTCCTGCGCGCCGCGCGGCACGCAGGCGTCAAACGGGTCGTACTCACATCGTCGTTCGCCGCGATCGCCCGCGGCCACGGCAAGGTCGACCGCGAGTTCACCGAGGACGACTGGACCAACCTCGACGGCGAAGGCGTCACGGCCTACGTCAAATCCAAGGTGCTGGCCGAGCGCGCCGCCTGGGACTTCATCAAAAACGAAGGTGGGCACACCGAACTCAGTGTGATCAACCCAACCGCCACGTTCGGGCCCACGCTCAGCGACGACATCTCCGCGTCTTTGGCCGTGATCGTGACTCTGCTTATCGACCCGCAGGCACTGATGCCCAACATCAGTTTTCCCGTCGCCGACGTGCGCGACGTTGCCGACATCCATGTGCGCGCCATGACCCATCACGCCGCGGCCGGTGAGCGGTTCATTGCCTGCTGCGATGGCGGCCCCATCACGATGCTGCAAGCCGCCTACATCCTGCGCGACTGGAACGGTGCCAAATCGGTCATTGCGGCGCCCGTGAGCGGTGATGCCCTGCGTCCCTGCAACCGCAAGGCCAAGACCGTCCTCGGCTTCACTCCAGGCCCGATCGACGAAGCGCTCCTCGCGACCGCAGGAAGCCTGGTCCGTTTAGGACTCGTGCCGCCGCCGTGAGACCACCACCGAATAACCCTGCCCGGCAACGAAATCGATGCTGCCCGATCTCCGGGTACCCGCAGATCAACGCGTGGCATCGCGGCCGACAACAATCCGAAGCCGTTTCCGAATGGAGTTAGACCATGACTCAAGCGACAACTACGTCAAGGCGCGTTTTTCGCGACCGGCGCGAGGCCGGCCGTGTGCTAGCCCGGCTGCTGAGCGCTTACCGCGGCAGGCCCGACGTCGTGATCCTCGGGTTGCCGCGGGGCGGCATGCCCGTGGCCTGGGAGGTGGCGGCGGCGTTCGGCGCTCCGCTCGACGCGTTCGTGGTTCGCAAGCTCGGCGCGCCCGGACACGATGAATTCGCGGTAGGAGCCATGGCCGTCGGCGGTCGTGTGGTGGTCAACGACGACGTGCTGCGCGCGCTGCGGATCACACCCGAGCAACTCCGTGAAGTCGCCGAACGCGAGGGCCGCGAGCTGATCCGGCGCGAGGCGGCATACCGCGGCGGTCGGCCCCCCGTCGACGTCACCGGTAAGACTGTCATCCTCGTCGACGACGGGCTGGCGACCGGTGCCAGCATGCTGGCGGCGGTAGAGGCACTTCGCGAGTCCCAACCGGCGCAGATCGTCATCGCCGTGCCGGCGGCTCCCGAATCGACATGGCGCGAGTTCGCCGGACTCGTCGACGACTTCGTGTGCGCAACCATGCCGCACCCGTTCCTGGCGGTCGGCGAGTCGTATTGGGACTTCAGCCAAGTCAGCGACGAGGAGGTCCGCGAGCTGCTCGCCATTCCAACGACAACGGGCACGCCAACGATGGCGGTCGAAAGCCCCGCCGATGCGGTGCGCCGGGTGGCTGTCGACGCTCCCGACGGCGTTCCGCCTCCCGCCGTGCTGGAAAAGCTGATCGGAGACGCCCGGGTCGTCCTGATCGGCGAGAGCTCTCACGGCACCCACGAGTTCTACCAGGCGCGCGCCGAGATCACGAGGTGGCTGATCCAAAGCAAGGGATTTCGTGGTGTGGCAACCGAAGCCGACTGGCCCGACGCCTACCGGGTCAACCGTTTCGTGCGTGGTATCGGTGACGACGCTACCGCCGAGGAAGGGCTACGCGGATTCGAGCGCTTTCCGACGTGGATGTGGCGTAACACAGTGGTGCGCGACTTCGCCGACTGGCTGCGTGACCGCAATCAACAAGTCGACCGTCGGCGGCAGGCTGGCTTCTACGGCCTGGACCTCTATAGCCTGCACAGGTCGATGCAGGAGGTCATCGGCTATCTCGACACGGTAGACCCGGCAGCCGCGGCGCGTGCTCGTCACCGCTACTCGTGCTTCGACCACGCATCGGCGGACGACGACGGGCAAGCCTACGGGTTTGCGGCGGCGTTCGGTGCCGGGCCGTCGTGCGAGCAGCAGGCTGTCGACCAGCTGTTCGACATTCAGCGGAATTCGCTGGAGTACGCGCGCCGCGAGGGGCTGCTCGCCGAGGACGAGGCCTTCTACGCCGAACGCAATGCACAGGTCGTTCGCGACGCGGAAGTCTACTACCGCGCGATGTTCAGCGGACGGGTCAACTCCTGGAACCTTCGCGACCATCACATGGCAGACACGCTGGATGCCTTGCTGACGCATCTTGATCACCAGGACGATGCCGAACCCGCCCGAATCGTGGTGTGGGCGCACAATTCCCACGTCGGTGATGCCCGCGCGACTGAGGTCTACGCGGACGGTCAAATCACCCTGGGCCAGCTCGCACGGGACCTCTACGGCGACAAGACACGGCTGATTGGGTTCAGCACCTACACCGGTACGGTGACCGCGGCCAGCGAATGGGGCGGAATCGCGGAGCGCAAGACCGTTAGACCGGGCTTGCCCACCAGCGTCGAGGAGGTGTTCCACGAAACGAACACCGATTCGTTCTTTGTGGCCATGCGCGATGGGGACGGTGTCTCCGCCGAGCCGCTGGACGACGTCCGGCTGGCACGCGCAATCGGGGTCGTCTACCTCCCCGCGACGGAACGGCAGAGCCACTACTACCACGTGCGGCCCACCGATCAATTCGACGCGATGATCCACATCGACAACACCCGCGCTCTGGAGCCCCTCGAGCTGACCAGCGAGTGGATCGCCGGCGAGATTCCCGAAACGTACCCGACGGGCCTCTAGCCGCGCGCCCTCAACAACCGGGAGGGTGCCCTGGACGCAATGGTTGGTCCCCACCGCACACTGCTCGACGAAAACAGCCCACTGCGAAGTGGCGCCCGAAATCGCCAAAGTGCTGAGTAACAACGGCTATTCGCAGAGGTCATCCGGTCCAGCGCCGTGTCGGGGAGTGATCACGCTCGACGATCATGGCTTTAATCCGACCGGCCCTGCCGCACGCTACACTGACACCGACCGTCAGAGCCGAACGATCAGGTACCACAAACGGCTCACCGCGAGCTGTCGGGACATATCGCCTTACGGATCGGCGGTTGCGGTAGTGATGGGGTTCTCGTCCGCTTCCTGTGGCCCGGGTTCGGGTGCCTCCAGAATCCGGTAGCGCGGGTTGGACATGTACACGGGTCCGTTGCCGGATCGGCGCGCCCTGCCGGTGATCTGCACCAGCTGCCCGGGCTGGATATCCGCGCCCGCGGGCGGTGAGAACCTCACCCGCAGTTCGCCGCTGCTATCGGCGATCACAACGGTGCGCGTTGTCTTGCCCCGTTTATGAATCTGGTCAACCTCTGTCACCCGTCCCTCGATGGTGCTGCGGCGCCCCGCCACCAGCCCGGCCACCGGAATGACCGTCGGTGGCGGCTCCGGGAGCTCGTAGGTGTTAATCAGCCGCTGCTCGTCCCGAATTATCCGCTCCCCCACTCTTGCCACCAGTCCGGTGATCCGATCCTCTACAGCTCGTGGAAACGCCTGCCGGATGCCGGACTGCACGTCGTACGGCACGATCGTGGCGGCTGCGTGCTGGATCCGGCTGACCGCCCGCGCGATTTTGTCGGCGGTCCGATCATGCAACAGACGTCCGAGCAGCGGAGCATAGCTGCGCCGGGGCAACAGCGCTGTGACGTTGGTATCGGGCAACTCGTCACGGGTTGCAGCCACCAGTTCTTGGGCCGCCCGAATCAGTCGCCGATCGGGACGGTCGATGATCCGCAGCGGTGTCTGCAGTTGGTAATACTCCCAGTTTTTGCGCAGCCGGTCTGCGTGCACCGCGTCGATCATGATGTGCACCGCCGTCAGCTCGTCGGCGCGCAGCCCTCGCCCATAGCGCAGGGCCTCAAGCACGGCGAGATCCACCGCGTTGACGAATGCCAGGACCCGGTGCCTGGCGTATTTCACCAGCTCTGGCCGACTGGTGCGGAACTGTTCCAGAATCGCTGCCTCGGCACGATATTCCCAATTGAGCCGAATCAGCACCCACACCAGCAGCGGGAGGACCACTACGACCAGCCACGCACCCTCGGTGAACTTCGCGACGGCGAAGATAGCGACGACAATGCTGGAGGTCACCCCGGCGGACAGGTTGATCACCAGGTTGCGCCGCCAGCCAGGGGCCTTATGCCTCAGGTGGTGTTTGCTCATGCCATACCCGGCCATCGCAAACCCGGTGAACACCCCAATCGCGTAGAACGGCACCAATGCGTTGACGGTGCCGCCGGTGGCCACGAGCAGGATTATCGACAGCACGGTCAGCATGATGATGCCGTTCGAAAACACCAGGCGATGGCCACGTTTGGTCAACCAATTTGGGAGGAACCTGTCCTCGGCCACGAAGTTTGCGAGGGCCGGAAAACCGTTGAAGCTGGTATTAGCGCCGGTGTAGAGGATTGCGGCGCTGGCGACCTGCAGTAGCACATAGAGCATATGGCCGACGAGCCCGTTGCCGAAGACCACGCGCGCCACCTCGGAGAGCACCGACGGGTACCCGGCCGCATACGGAGCGGCACGGATGACGTGGGTCAGATAACTCACCCCGGCCACGAGGAACCCAAGGATGCATGCCATCACCGTCAGGACACGGCGAGCGTTCGGGCCCTGCGGTTTCCGGAAGACACTCACGGTGTTGGAAATAGCCTCGACACCGGTCAAGGAAGAGCCGCCGTTGGCGAAGGCCCGCAACAACACCAAGATCGACGCACCCATCACCAGCCCACCGTCTTGATGAATAGCGACCACTCCACTGATGTTCTGCGGATCGTAGGCCGGCAGCGGCGAGACGAGTTGCCGGACAACGCCGGTCAGGATCATCAGCGTCATCATGGTGACAAAGAAATACGTCGGCACCGCAAACGACCGCCCGGCCTCGCGAAGCCCGCGCAGGTTGGCGTAACACATCACCAGCACCACCGTGACGGTGACCTCCAGGCTGTAGGGCCCAAGCGGGCGAATCGCCGAGACCACAGCCACGGTGCCGGCAGCCGCCTGGACGGCGACAGTGACCACGTAGTCGATCAGCAAGGCCGCCGCCGCGACCTGCGCCACCCGGGGACCGAAGTTGTCCCGCGCCACCACATATGACCCCCCTGCTCGGGTGTAGGCCATCACCACCTGTCTGTAGGACGCGGCGACCACGACGAGAATCACCAGGATCACCCCGGTAATCGGCAGCAAAAGCGTGAACGCGGCAAGCCCCGCAAAGGGCAGCAGCTCGATCAGGATCTCTTCGGTGCCGTACGCGCTCGACGAGATCGCGTCGGGCGAAAGGACCCCCAACGCAACCGGATTGGACAGGCGTTCGGCCTTGAGCTGTTCACTGACCAGCGGCTTGCCCAGAACCAGGCACTTTATCGCGTACCCGATCGACTCGGGCATGAACGCACCGGGCGTGTCCGTCATCGCCCTGCCAACCACGGCAAAATCGCGGCAGCCACCCCCGACGCAGCTAGCGACGCGCGGCCGGGTTGTCGTGTGCCGGGCACGCTCAGGACGGCAGCGACACGGCCGTTGATAATCGGCGCGAGCCGGCCGGTTGTCTGCGCAAGTTCGGTGGGAAGAAGGTGGGCCCCTCTGACGCGGCAGTGCGGTGAGGCGAGAGTGAGAGGGCTATCTGCGAGCACTGAGCCCGGCCATTTATCGGCCGAGTCGTTGGTGTCATCGCGCAGCAGGCGCCGGCGCGCCATCGCCGCCACCTGTCGTCGTCGCTCTCGATGGGAACGTCTGCCGCCATCGTGAACGCCGTGACAGGACGTCCCGGTTGTCAACCGCTCGAAGCAATATCGGCGCCTCGGCGTGGGTACTGGACGTTCACCACCGAATCGACCGTCGCAGACTGCGGTTTGCGAGCCGCCCGATTGTTTCTCCGCGGCGATCACGGCGCCATCGCATGCGCCGACGGGCTACTACCCCGGCGTAAGCGCAGGAACTGGTCGGCAAGCCACACGAGGGCAAGACCGTTGGGATCGACGCCGGGTATCACATCGAGCATCTGGTAGGCGTCACCAATGCATTGAGCGAGTAAATCGCGCTCTCTTTCCTCCACGCCAGCCTCAGTTGTCATATTGGGTCTCCTGATCAGTGGGTCGTTAGCGGCAGAATGCTCCCGCAGACTAGATTGAGCGAACGCGCCGGTCCGATACCTGAGCCTGCCTTTGCGAAAAAGTTGGGTTCGAATTGACCTTGCGGGACAGGTGCTTTGGCAAACAGGAGCCACGGGCCCCAATCCCTGGTCACCGGCCGGCCTTCATGGTTGTACCTCCGATGCGATTGTCGTCCCGTCGCCGACGTGGGTCCTGACCCCGCGGGACGAGCTTGGGGCCCAACTCCTCCGACGCTCGTCAAAGTCGGGATACCCAACCAGGCGCATCCAGCGGCCCCTCCCCAGATCGAGCGAGATGCGTCGTCTTGATGTCAAAGGGCGGACTGCAGGGCCGCCACCCGACGTCATACGTGTGACGCTCCGGAAGTCACACGCGAATCGGTGGGTCCAGGCGGTTCATGGTGAACTGTCGATTTCGGCTTGCCGCCCACGTGCTTGCGCCGAGCGACGCGCACAGCACGGTGAGCAGAACGGCTATCGCCGCCCACAGCCTGGAGTCGATGCCCCCAACGGTTAGTTCACGTAGGCCGTTGACCGCGTAGGTCATCGGATCGAACGGGTGCAGGATCTGAAAGGGCTTAGCCGTTGTCTCGACGGGATAGAGGCCGCCCGATGAGACCAGCTGCAGCATCAGGAAGGCCAGGGCGATGACCCGGCCGACCGCCACGCCAAAGACAGCGTTAAAAGCCTGGATCAACGCGACGAACGTCGCTGCGATGAGGCTCAGGAATGCGACCGTACCTATCGGGTGTTTCGCAGCCAGTCCCACACCGAAGTGAACGACCACATACATTACGAGTACCTGGCAGACGGCGACGAGCAGGGCGCCCCCGTATGAGGCCAGCACCACTCGCAACGTGCTCAGTCCGTGAAGGATTGGTCGTGTCTGCAACGCGGACAGCAGCATCCAAATGATCAGCGCGCCGATGAAGAGGGCCAGCGGCAGAAAGAACGGCGCAAGGCCGGTGCCGAAGGTGGCTGCGCGGTGGGTGAAGCCGAGGTCGA
>NZ_JAOPWB010000049.1 GCF_025965855.1 Mycobacterium sp.
TCGCAGGCCACTGATCTGCTCTCATCACAGCCGGAACGTCGTCCTGGCCGCCCGCCTCCAACAACAGCACACTGACGCTCGCGTTTTCGGCGAGACGACGGGCAACCACAGAGCCCGACGAGCCCGAGCCGCAGACAATGAAGTCGTACTGCGGCCTCAACTCAAAGTCGGGATCCGAATCGTTGTAACTGGGAGCACTCATAGGACCCACACCCTTCGCGTAGCGTTGTTCCGCTGAAGTAGTAACGCTGCCACGCTAGCGTATCGCCGATACGCGCGCAACGTAGCGACGATACTGGCGAAGAGTTGGGTGATGCCGCTCGACGCGCGCGTATTCGCCAGCCACGAAGAACTGCTATGCCTTCGGCACCGGCGATGGCTAGGCAGCGGGGACCTGAAGTCGCCGACAAACGCTACCTATCCGAAACCACTTTGGCTCTGCTCCAACCCGCCTCTGACGCAGGCGACCAATCCGTTGCCATCCCCGCCGCTATCACGGCATCCCGCCGCTATCACGGCATAGTGAAACCCACAGAGCCTCAGGCGAAACACCAGCTCGATTTACACCACTCCCAGGGGCGCGACCAGCCGCCGGCGTGCGACAAGACGATTTTGACGTTGGGATAGGTGTCCAACACGCCGTTGAACACCATCTGGACGGCGTTACGGGTCGTGTCGAACGGAAAGTCGACCAGAGGCCCGGGTACGTCGGCAAGAAGCGGGAGGCGCGGATGGCCAGGATGAATGAAGACGACTGCTGACCGTTTGTTGAGCGTATCCAGAGCGGTGCGTACGTGGCGTCTCCGAGATAAACACCCGTAGTTAGTCAGCAGCACGACGCCGTCAGCCCCGATCTCGTCGAGCGCATATGAAGCCTCGGCGGCCGCAGCTTCGACGTCCGGCAGCGGAACCGTCGCAAAGTTCCCGAATCGATCAGGGTGTTTTGCGCCCAGGTCGGCCACGTACTCGTTGACCCTTCGGGCCATATCGCGGCGGTGCTGGCCGTGCCAGCCCACGACACTGGGCGCGGTCACCGACAGCACGCTGGTAGCGATCTAGTTATCATCCATGAACTGCAGATGGGCGTGAGCGCTCCACTTCGGAAGAGCCCAGCCTGACGGGTCTCCACCGTGACTCGGCAACTCCTCCCCCCAAAACGGGGGCACTACATGGGTGTGGACGTCAATACGATTGGCACTCGTCACGGGCGCTTCTCTTTCAGGGCTACAACATTGAACGCGGCGTTTGGCTTTCCGCCCATCGTCGACGATGTCACTGCCCTCAGGACAAGCACAATGACCGATTACATCGGCGATGACGTGATGGGCGTTGCCGCTAGTGTGCGTGTTGCTTGCGCTACTCGGGCCACGCTGAGTTCTTGATGACGTCGACGAAGTCGATGCGATGAAAATTGGACACGAAGTGCTCAAGGACGTCAGCGTTCACGGTCCCAAATGTGGTGTCCGGCCGCTCTTGGAACCCGTCGGTAAATGCCTGCAAGATCTCGTTCTTGAAATCCGGCCGCGGGTGGACCGCGGTGACCGCGTCGATCTCGTTCTGCGACAGGCTATCCAGCCGAATTCCGAGCACATCGGTTTCCACGCCTGCCGTGGTTGCCGCGATCACGGGCGCCATCTTGTAGGGGACTTCGGGTGTGGTATGCAGGGCGATCGCTGTCCAGACCACGTCCGCCTCCGCGTCTGAGAAACCGTTTGCCGTCAAGAACGACTTGGCGGTGTCGGCGCTGTCTAGTTCGAATCGCTGTGTGGTTCCGCGATACGGTGTTACCAATCCGCTGTCGTGAAATAGCGCTGCAATGTAGAGCAATTCGGCGTCGGGCTGGATGCCGAGTTTGCGTGATTGCAGGCTGCCGAACAGAAACACTCGGCGGGAATGATGGTAAATCAACGGGGTTGTCGTGTCGCGAATCAGCTCGGCGGCATCGTTGGCGATGCGGCTGTCGGGAATTTGGACTCCGGCGATGGTCTCAATCATCTTGGTTTCCTCTCTGGTGATGGTGTGCCTTCACCGCAGATAGCTCGGCGGTGTCGAGCTGTCTGTTGTCGATCTGAATTAGCTTGAAAGCACACCCTTCTCGATGCGGTTGCCCAGATCGGTGTCGACGTTGCGCCAGTAATCAAAGGCGCGTTGCAGGACCGGTTCGCTCACTCCATCGAGCAGGTGACCGACGACGTTGTCCACCAGGCGATCCCGCTCAGCGTCATTCATGACGTCGCGGACCAGGGTGCCGGCTTGGCCCCAGTCGTCGTCCTCGGCGCGCAGCGTGTAGGCGGTGCGCACCATCTCCCCGTCGGTGTGCCAGCCGGCGGGCGCGCCGTAACGCTCGGTGTGAGCGCGGGGGCCGCCCTTGGAATTCGGCGAGTACACCGGGTCGGAGACGGTCTGATAGCGCATCTGCCCGTCCTTGCTGTAACTGTGCACGGGTGACTTGGGGGCGTTGACGGGTAGCTGGTTGTAGTTCGCGCCGATGCGGTAGCGCTGCGCGTCGGGGTAGGCGAACATCCGGCCCAGCAGCATCTTGTCGGGACTCACGCCGATGCCGGGCACCAGGTTGCTGGGCGACCAGGCGCCCTGTTCGATCTGGCTGTGGTTGTCGGTGGGGTTGCGATCCAGCGTCAGCCGGCCCACCTCGATGAGCGGATAGTCGGCGTGCGGCCAGACCTTGGTCAGATCGAACGGGTTGAACCGGTAGGTCTTGGCGTCCTCGAACGGCATGATCTGCATCTTCAGCGTCCACGACGGGTAGTCGCCGCGCTGGATCGCCTCGAACAGGTCACGGGTGTGATAGTCGGTGTCCACCGCCACCAGCGCGTCGGCCTCGGCCTGGGTGAGGTTTTCGATGCCCTGATCGGTGATGAAGTGGTACCGCACCCACACCTTCTCGCCGGCGGCATTGACCCACATGAAGGTATGCCCGCTGTAGAGGTTCATGTGCCGCCAGCTCGCCGGGATGCCCCGATCACCCATCAGCCAGGTCACTTGGTGCGCCGACTCGGGAGACAGTGTCCAGAAGTCCCACTGCATGTCGTGATCCCGCAGGTTGTTGTCGGCGCGGCGCTTCTGCGAACGGATGAAACTCGGGAACTTCAACGGGTCGCGCAGGAAGAACACCGGGGTGTCGTTGCCGACGATGTCGTAATTGCCTTCGGTGGTGTAGAACTTCAGCGCGAAGCCGCGCGGGTCGCGCCAGGTGTCGGGGCTGCCGCGCTCACCGGCCACGGTGGAAAACCGGATCACCGTCTCGGTCGTGGTGCCGGGTTGAAACACCGCCGCCTTGGTGAACGCGCTGACGTCTTGGGTCACCTCGAACCGCCCGAAGGCACCCGAACCCTTTGCGTGCGGCTGCCGCTCGGGCACCCGTTCGCGGTTGAACTGCGCCAGCTGTTCGATGAGGTAGTGATCGTGCAGCAGGATCGGCCCGTCCGGACCAATGGTCAGCGAATGCTCGTCACTTTCGATGGGGATACCAGCATCCGTCGTCGTGGGTACGGGTTGTGTGTCGCTCATTGTCGTGCCTTTCGGTGCCGGGTAAAACGCTGGGTTAGACATGTGGAAGCCAGACGGGACTGGTGTCGGCGACTTAGCTGGATGAGTGCGGAGGTGACAACGTCGTGTTTGTCGGGCACGTCAGTTCGTTGCTGAGCGCGGCCAGTCGTCGTCGAGATCGGGCACCGTCAGCAGGTTGCGGTCGAGAATCTCGGCGATCCGCATCACGAGTCGGTCGAGGAGCCTGCTCATGTTGGTTTCCCTTCATCGAGGTGTTTCTGCGCGATGTTTTTCCAGGTGATGCCGCCGCGCAACTTGTCTTGCGCGACCGCCCATTCCGCGACGCAGTACCGGTGTAGTCAGAAGACGTAGCAGCGCCTGGGCCATCCCGGGCACGTCCCCCGGCCGGTAGACGAGTCCAACGATCGCGGGTACAACGAGCTCCACGGTTTCCGGGTCAGCCGGGGCAACTACCGGCCGTCCCGCGGCCAACACGTCCAGCAGCATCGAGGTCCCCGATGAACTGCCGAGCACGACGAGATCTGCGGCAGCGACCACGTCCGACCATCGGTAGTCGCAGGAATCGTTGACCACATGCACGCTGCTCCCAACACCCTGCGCGGAGGTCCGCCTCATCACAGCGGTGCGCTGCTCGCCGGCGCCAAACAGGACGAGCTGCACCTTGCACCGTCGTCGCACCGCGATGAATGCGGCGGCCAGCTGTTGGGCGTGCGCGCGATCGTCGAACGGACCTATCGCGACGATGTTCGGAAGACCGGTGAGGCCGACTGGCGGCCAGGCGTCCACCGGGTGTGGCCGCGTGCGCGGTCGCTGCGTGATCGACGGTGCTGCAATCCTGGCCGTTCCTCGACGGCTGCGGTCCGCGATGAGCGCGGCGAGGTCGCTATCCCCTGGAATAGCGGGATGCATCGCCTCGGGATTGAGGTAGTGGTTCACAGGCCTGCCCCTTCGTGGGATCGTCGAATTCGGTTGATCAGCAAGGGGATGGGCCAGAGAGCGGCCAACTCGCCGGTCGTCGGCGCCAGCGGACTACCCGATTCAGTGCCGCTATGACCATGGTTTCAAAGAATTACGGTCCGGGTCGGCGATGTCGTCAACGCTGGCGGCCATTCAGGGGCCCCGCTAACACCAGACCGGACACACCTGCTAGCTGCAATCGATCCGGTCCGCTGAATAGCGGGGCCCTTGTCCTAGTCCCCTTGTTGAAGTCCATCAGGCCTCTACGCTGAATTTCCGCTTCGGCCAACGGTTATCGTCACCGCGGACGCTCAGTGATGTCCCCGGCTGGCAGCAAATGGTGCAGGCGTCATCCCCGCCCAGCCAAGCTTTTCGAAGACCCGCGACGGTCACCGCCGGGTGTTAGCGGTGATCACCTTAGGCGACGCCCGCTGGCCCGCCGACGAGATCGCGGATCGCGCCGGCCGTCAGAGCGAACTTGGCGAGGAACCCGATGGCGGGACTGGTCGCAATCATGTCGGTGAAGTCGTGCTCGGCGTGGGTGGAGATCAGTATCACTGGTGCCGGGAATCCGGATCGGTGGAGTTGCTCAGCGAGTTCGAATCCGTTCTCGCGACCGAGGTTAACGTCAATCAGCGTCACGTCCGGTCGCTGCTGCTCGAAGCATCGAAGAGCCTCGACGCTGGTCGATGCCACGCCGACAACCTTGATGCCGCCATGCTCAAGCAGGTGGCGCGCGGCCTCGACGAAGTCCGCGCTGTCATCAACGATTAGGCAGCGCATCGTATACCTCTCATACCCATGAAGTCAGCTTGGCAGTGTGCGGGACCGGTAGGCATTCCCGCTAGCCGTAACTCTGCTGTCAACGACGCGCGCACTTCGGTGCTGTGGCGCTGAGAATCCCGGCTACGAGGGTATTTGCAGATGGCCAGTAGACATAGATTCCAGCTAGCGAGGAGTACCCGATTGGGGTCAGCGGTGGCGACATGGGCGCGCGGGCGCGCAATCGTGGTTCACAGCAGAGCCGGAAGTACGAATGTGCACAAACGACTTGGAGAGCGAAATGAAGAACACCACATTGGGTCAAACTGGGCTCAACGTTTCCCGCATCGCCTTCGGCACCTGGCAGCTCGGCGGGGACTGGGGTCGTTTCGACGAGGACGCCGCTATCACTGCGATCCGTCGCGCCCGCGAATTGGGCGTCAACTTCTTCGACACTGCGCAGGCCTACGGTTTCGGCGCGTCCGAGCATATCCTCGGAAAGGCGCTCCGCATCGAGCTCACCCGCGATCGCGACGAAGTCGTGATCGCCACCAAAGGTGGTCTGCGCCAGACAGATTCCGGTCTTATCCGCGACGCGAGCCCCGAATGGTTACGCCGGGGAGTCGATGCCAGTCTGACCGCGCTGGGCGTCGACCATATCGACCTGTACCAAGTGCACTGGCCCGACCCGACCGTGCCGGCCGCCGAGACGGCGGGCGTGCTGTGCGAGCTGGTCACCGAGGGCAAGATCGGCCACGTCGGCGTGTCCAACTACAACGCCGCGCAGATGGCGGAGTTCTCCGCGACGCTTCCGGTTGAGACTTTGCAGCCGCCCTACCACCTGTTCCGTCGCGAGATCGAGGACGGCGAATTGCCTTACTGCCGTGCACATAACATCGGGGTGCTGGTGTACGGGCCGTTGGCCCACGGGCTACTGACGGGAACGCTGAGCACCCACACCGCGTTCGCCGCCGATGATTGGCGCAGCACAAGCGGGGTATTCAGCGGCGACGCTTTCGAGCGCAACCTGGCGACGGTGCGTTCCCTGGCGATGTTCGCCGCCGACCTTGGGCTCACCGTCAGCCAGTTGGCCATCGCTTGGACGCTGGCCAACCCCGCCGTGCATGTCGCCATCGTCGGCGCCCGGCAAGTGGGCCATGTCCAAGACAGTCTCGCCGCAGCGGACGTGTCATTGAGCGACGCCGACCTCGACGAGATCGACAACATCATGAGTTTCGCCGCGCAGGTGGCCGGGCCGTCCCCTGAGGGGATGTGATGGCCGACGACATGCGACGTGTCGCCGTGTTGGGGACCGGAACGATGGGTGCCCCGATAGCGCGCAACTTGCTGCACGCGGGTTTCGGGGTTCGAGTGTGGAACCGCACCACGGCCAAGGCCGCGGCATTGGCCGCCGACGGGGCGCGGCCGGCCTCCGACCCTGCAGAAGCAGCGACCGGTGTCGACGTGTTGATCACGATGCTCACCGACGGAGCCACCGTCGAAGACGTAATGACCGGGCCCGAGGGCGCGCTGTCGATGCTTGGCTCGGATGCAATTTGGATTCAGATGAGCACGGTCGGGGTCGAATGGACCGACCGGCTCGCTGATCTCGCGGACCGGCACGGCGTCGCATTCGTCGACGCCCCGGTATCCGGCAGTTCCGAGCCGGCCTACAGGGGCGAGTTGGAAATCCTCGCCGCGGGCGCGCTGCAGGTGCGGCCGCGCGTGCAGCCGATCTTCGATGTGCTCGGACGGCGCACGGTGTGGCTGGATCGTGTTGGGGACGGCTCCCGGCTCAAGCTGGCGCTCAACAATTGGTTGGTTGTCCTCGTCGAGGCGATGTCCGAAACGCTCACCTTCAGCGAAGCGGTCGGCCTGGAGCCGCACGTGTTCCTGGAGGCCGTCTCCGGGGGGCCGTTGACGTCGCCGTACGCGATGACGAAGGGTACCGCGATGGTCGAGGAGGACTTCGCCCCCGGCTTCCCGCTAAGGCATGCGGTGAAGGACGCCGAGCTTGCCACGAGCGCCGCCCGCCGGCATGGGGCGGAACTCACGCTCACCGATGCGTTGCTGCCACGTTGGCGTGAAGCCGTCGTCGAAGGCTACGGCGACGACGACGTCGCCGCGGCCGTTACCCTGTCCACCGCGGCCCCGCGTCGCGCGGTCCGCGCCTGACCTCGATCGTCGACGTGACGATCTCCGAAGACGCCGCGTCATGACCCGCAAGCTCAACATTGTCCTCGTACACGGCGCGTTTGCTGACGGATCGCACTGGCGGCACATAATCCCGCGGCTGTACCAAGCGGGGCATCGAGTGATGGCGGCGCAGAACCCGCTCACGTCGCTGGCTGACGAC
>NZ_JAOPWB010000166.1 GCF_025965855.1 Mycobacterium sp.
AGTAGAAGTCAAGGAACAGCAACAAAGCGAAAGGACGCGAAGGTGTTTCGCACTGGCGCCACCCCAGCCCCAAGGCGTGCACATTTCCGGATAGGACGTCGGCCTGCGCCGCGGCCGAAAGGAATAGGCTGATCTTCATGCGTCGGCCGGGGCCGCGATCGCTTTTCCGGTTGTCACAGCGTGATCCTGCCCTGCCACCGCCGCCGCCTCGAGATCCACGAGATCCTTCCCCCGCTGTCGTCGGGAGGATCATACCTTCGCGCGGATCAGGCACCGGGGCCCAGGACCCGCATTGCCCCCGGTGGGGGCCCGGCCGAACGTGGGTTAGTGCGGCAAGGCGTCGCTATGCCCCGCTGGGCTTCGGCGCTTCGCCTTCCTCGGTTTGGGTCAGCTTTTCGGGGCAGTACGCGGAGGCCGCGATTGCCGCGAACTTGGCGGCCCCGGGGCCCTGGAACCCCGGATTGCGGTCCTGCAGGTTCTTGACGATTTCTTCGCCCGTCATTCCGCCGTCGGCCAGGCTGCACACCTGCTTGCCGGCCGTGACCGCGCGGTCGGCGTTCAGGTAAGTCAGCCCGGCTTTCGCAAGCGCGCTGAGGAAGACTTGATCCTTGGCGTCAGCGTCGGCATAGGCCGGGGCGGCGGTACCGATCACCACGGCGGCACTTGCCAGCAGCAGCACGAGTCTCATAGTTCCGTGATTGTCGCAAAGTGAGGCTGAGCGCGCATCCGCTGCGGCCAACAGGGCTTTAACGGTAGCTGGCCTCACAATGAAATCTGCGTGATCCGATGACCCAGTGCGCCAATGCCGCAATCACTTTCCGGGTGGTAGCTGCCGGGGGCCTTCGGGCGCACGCAGTTCGCGCGGTCCGTCCCGCTGCGTCAACTCGGCCTTGCGGTCACGCCCCGCCGACCCCAGCGTCCGGTTCCCGACGTCATTCGCGGCAATCCCGTGCACCGACGAGTCTCCCTCGTGGCTCCCGACCCGGTGGCGTGTTCCGTGGCCGCGGTCTCCCCGCGAAGACGCGATCGGGGCGGCAGCGGACGGGACCTCGTCGGTCGCGGACTGCTGCGGTGCTTGCCCGCTGGCATCGGTGCTTTCCGAATCGAGCGTCACCTTGCGGGTGCGCTTGAGTGCGAACGTGATCTCCTCGACCTCTTCGAACACCTGGCGCGCGGTGCGCAGCGGCTGAGTCGTGTTGTCGATCACCCGGGCGACGAACGGCGGAACCAGCGGACGAATCCAGCGGGCCGCGGCTTTGGTGGCCTCGGGAAGCGACGGGATCAACGGCGTCGCTCGCTCATCATGCGGCTCGACCTCGCGGCCCGGCTCGACCGGTGCGGGCAGGTTCGCGGGGTTCTCCGGGGCCGTCTCGACCCCGGCCTCCTGGGCACCGGCAGGCAACGGGGCGATCGCCCGGCTGGCCGCCTCCGCTTCCGCGGCGATGGGCAGGTATATGTCGTCCTCCACGGGCTCGAACGTACGCCGCGACGACGCGCGCACCGGCGTATCGAGGGCGTCCATCACCCGCCGGCGCTGCTGTTCGCGGTCGATTTCGGTCTGCGCCTCGATGGCCAGCCTGGCCTGGGTGAGTTGATGCTCGGCCCACATGATCTCGGCCTCGCGGCGGACGTGCGCCCGCTTGATCGCGATGGCGGTTTCGGCCTCGAGTTCGGCGCGCTCACGGTCCGCGCGCGCCGTCGCGTGGCGATCGTGCGTCGTCTCGCCACGCCACAGCCGCAGGATCAGCGGCAGCAGGCACAGCAGCGCGAAGAACGCGATCGCCGCCAGCCGCAGCGCCAATGCCCCGGGGTCGGCGAGGGTGAGATCGTTCATGGCGACCCAGCGTGCGCCGAGCCCCCGCCCGGCCTCCGCGACCACGTCCTGACGCGCCTGGGCGAGGGCTTGCTCCTCGCGGGAGATCCGGGCGTCCAATCCGGCTGCCTGGCGGTCACGAGCCGCCAACGCGTTATCCAGTTCGTGCTGCGCGTCGGCGAGAAGCTCGTTTGCCGTTCGTGTTTCGGCTCCGGCCCCGGGAACGCCGGTGATCCGGGTCTGCGGGCAGGGCGGCGTGGGGTTGTACTCGCAGCGTGCCACGACCAGTGCCTGGTCCTGGCGCTCGCGAGCCTGCGCGACGGCGTGGTCGAGCCCGCTTCGCGCGTCCTTGGTTTGTTGCAGCGACGCCGACGCCTGCGCGACGGCTGGCGCCGAGTCGGCGTTGCGCAGGGCCCGTTCGTCGAGGCGGTGGTCGATCGAGCTGGCAAAGATGACGAGCGAGGCGAGCTCGCCGACGACGACGCCGACGGCGATCGCGACGGCCGCGCGTCCGGCGATGGCGGGCCAGCTCCGTGCCGGCCCGCCGGCGGTGCCGCGCGTCACCGCGCCCACCAGCAGGCCGAAGACGAGCGTGAGCGACACGACGGCGAGCGTTGGCCAGCGCGTGGACGCGCTCACCGCCAGGCCCGCGACCAGCCAGGCCAGAGCGGCCCCGAGCAACACGATCGCGCCCGCTAGGGCTTCGTCGGCATGGGTCTCCCGCTCGTGGCGCTCGCCGAGCTCGCGCCAGTGCCCGCCGCCGAGCCAAGTGAGCGGTCCCTCGATCCGGGACGTGAACGAGCGCGGCTCAGTAGTTTTTTGGGCGCACATCAGCTCCAGACACCTCCAAGTCAGTCAAGCCTCCCAGGCCGGCGGCCGAGACACCGAATCCAAGCGCCACGCGTGTGGTGTTGTTCACAGCGCCACGTGGTGGGTGCGGGGTCACATCCTCGTGATTCCCATCGGGGCCGCCCAGCCTGATCCGGGGCCGCCGCTGAGGCGAAATTGCTGCGACGCGAGCAGATCAGCGACCGTTCCGGCAGGGGACATGAGACGGTATAAGCCTATGCCAAGTCACGATTATGTCACCTACGAGGAGTTCGGCCGCAGGTTCTTCGAGGTCGCCGTCACCCCCGAGCGTGTCGGCGCCGCGTTCGCCGATATTGCGGGCAACGAGTTTGCCATGGAGCCGATCGCTCAGGGGCCCGGCGGGATTGCCAAGGTCAGCGCCAACGTCAAGATCCACGATCCGAAGGTGACCCGGCGCCTGGGTGACGACATCACGTTCGTCATCCACATCCCTTTGTCGATCGATCTGTTGCTCGACCTCAGGCTCGACAAGCAGCGGTTTGTGGTCTCCGGAGACATCGCGTTGCGCG